>JALOPS010000173.1 GCA_025453745.1 Gemmatimonadaceae bacterium | reverse complement strand
GTGTTGTTGTCCGAGAAGAACGACTCCGCCGACGTCATCGCGTTCTTGATGTCCGACTTCATCGCCGCCTCGTACGCCTTCGCCTTCGTCTGCGCGAACTTCGGGATCGCCACCGCGGCCAGGATGCCGATGATGACAACGACGATCAGGAGTTCGATGAGCGTGAAGCCCTTGCGCGCCTTGTTCTGCATGTACGGAATCTCCAGAGAGAGAGGGGGGACGGATCGACCGGTCGGAGAGAGGGACGCGATCGCAGCCACGATCCGGTATGGCAATCCCCTTGCCAGTCGTCCGGCAGTCGTGCAACACGCGGTGCATCAACCACTTACGATTGCGCGGCCCGAACCGCACACACGCGTGCGCTCTGGCGATGTGCAAACGGCATGGCGCCTTGCCGCGACGCGCGGCGTGGGCCACGTGCGCACGCTGTGATGATCTGTGCCGCATCCATCGCTCGAGATCCACATGCGACGCGGGGCCGGCAGTGGTGCCGGCCCCGCGTCTGATCCATCGAGGAGAGCGCCTACGACGTCGGCGCTCACACCAGGCTTACTGGCAGCGAACCTCGCCCTCGTTGAAGCCGGCGATCGCCGGCGTGCCGATGAAGCCCTGGCACGTACGACCAGCAACCGACGCGTGCGTCGCCGTGAACTGCACGCCCGTCGCGGCCGGCGTCGGCGTCAGCGTCACGTTCGCCGACGACGTCGGCTGCGGCATACCCACATACGTGTTGTTGTCCGAGAAGAACGACTCGGCCGACGTCATCGCGTTCTTGATGTCCGACTTCATCGCCGCCTCGTACGCCTTCGCCTTCGTCTGGGCAAACTTCGGGATCGCCACCGCGGCCAGGATGCCGATGATGACGACGACGATCAGGAGCTCGATGAGCGTGAAGCCCTTGCGCGCCTTGCTCTGCATGTTCCTCTCTCCGTGGAACAGGGGTGAAACGGGCGGTCGGCACGACCGTTGGCCGGCCGCCGACACATGAGGTGCGCACCGCCGGGACTCGTGTGCCCCGCTACGGTAGCGCTCCCCAACGGTTCGATCGGCATCCCCAGCGCTCGCGACGAAGCCTCAGCACTCGCCGCGCGCTCCGGAGGCGGACCACGCGTCGCCACGCGTCCACCCGCCGATCGTCACGGGGAAGACGCCCGGCACATTTCGCGCGCAACACCCCACCGTCGCACGCTGTGACAGCGTGGGCCCGCTGCTAGCGGATGCAGTCGGGGACACCGTCCGGCGTCGCCCCGTCGATCGAGATCGTGCACCGGGCTCCCGTCATGGAAGCGTGGATCGCGCTCGCATCGAAGCCTTCCTGGCGGATGGCGTCGATGCTGATGGTCACGCCCGGCGAGGTGCGGAAGGAGATCTCGTTCACGTTTGCGGCAAAGCGCCCGCTGTCGGCCTGAAACGCCGCCTGCGCGGAGACGAAGCTGCGCAGATCCGCCTTCATCGACGCGAACCACGCCTTCTCCTTGGTTTCCCACCAACGCCGGATCAGGAAAAGTGCCAGGATGCTGATGATGACCGTCACGATCATCAGTTCGATGAGCGTGAAGCCGCGGCGCACCCTGTGCCGGCGTCGAATGCTGCGAGGAATCCGGGTCACGCGGCCTCCACGCCGTAGCGCGCGAGTTTGCGATACAACGTCGACGGGTCGATCCCGAGGACATCGGCGGCGCGGCTCTTGTTGCCCGCTTCGCTCTGCAGCACCCACATGATGTACGCCTTCTCGATCGCCTCGAGCGTGGGCGTCGCCGGCGGTCGCTCCCCCACCAGCGGTTCGCTCCTGCGCTCGGTGAGGCGGCCGGGCAGCGCGGACGGCGCGATCATCTCGCCCGGCGTGAGGATCACGGCCCGTTCGAGCGCGTTTTCCAGCTCGCGCACGTTGCCGGGCCAGCCGTACGCCATGCAGGCGTCGAGTGCAGCATCGCTCAACTGCTTGCGTGGTCCCCCGCTCTGCTCTGCCGAGCGCGCGAGAAACGCGTCGGCCAGCAACGGGATGTCGTCACGTCGCTCGCGCAGGGGCGGTAGGTGAATCGCGATCACGTTCAACCGGTAGAACAGGTCGCTTCGGAAGTGCCCGCGACGGACCTCCTCTTCCAGGTCGCGGTTGGTCGCCGCGATCAATCGCGCATCGATCGCCTGCGACTCGGTGGCACCCACCGGAATCACTTCGCGCTGCTGCAGCACGCGCAGCAGCTTGACCTGCGTGGCCGCCGTGGTCTCGCCAATCTCGTCAAGGAAAAACGTCCCACCGGTCGCGGCGGCAAAGAGCCCCGTCTTGTCTTTCACCGCACCGGTGAACGACCCCTTCACGTGCCCGAACAGTTCGCTCTCGAGCAGGCTCTCGGGGAGCGCACCGCAGTTGATGGAGAGAAATGGCCCGTCGTTGACGGCGCGCGTGGAACGATCGTGAATCCACCGGGCCACCACTTCCTTGCCCGTTCCCGACTCGCCGGTGACGAGCACGAGCGAATCCGTTGGCGCCACGGTCTCTGCCAGGCGCAGCACTTCCGTCCACGCCTTGGAGTTGCCGATGGGGCGCACGCCCCGCTTGCCCCCCTGTCGCGTGATCTCCTGCTTGAGCGACTGGTTTTCCATGCGCAGCCGGCGATGCTCCGCCGCGCGGCGCAGGATCGCGACGAGTTCGTCGTTGCGGAACGGCTTCTGCAGATAGTAGAAGGCGCCCTCGTTGACCGCCTGCACCGCGCTCTGCAGCGAGGCCTGTGCGGTCATCAGGATCACGGGCACCATGCCATCGTGCTGGCGCGCGGCGCTCAGCACCTCCACGCCGGTCGCGTCGGGCATGCGCACATCCGTGAGCACGATGTCCGGCGAGAGCTCGGCGAGCTTGGCGATACCCGCACGCCCGCCGTGCGCGAGGTGCGGCTCGAACCCTTCCGTCTTGAGCAGGATGCGCAGGGAGTCGAGAATCCCCTGCTCGTCATCGACGACCAGGACCGACGGCTTGGTGGACGCAGTGGCAATCATCAGGCGGCGTGGGCCAGCGGGAGCGAATCGGACGCCGAACGGTCCGCGCGGACCGTCGGCAGGAGCATGGTGAAGCAGGTACCGGCATCGTCGCTGTCGACGAAGACGACGCCGCCGTGCGCTTCGGCGGCGCGATGCACGAGCGGCAGGCCAAGGCCCGACCCGCCAACGCGCGTGGTGACGAAGGGGTCGAACAATCGATCGCGCACCGAGGGCGCGATGCCCGGCCCCGAGTCGGTCACGCGGAGCGCGACCACCGACGCATCGTCCGGCAGACCGAGCGGCGCGAGCGCGAAGCGTTCGGCCTCGCGCACGGGGCCGATGTCGAGGCGCACCAGTCCGCGCTCGCCCACCGCCTGCACAC
Source organism: Gemmatimonadaceae bacterium (assembly GCA_025453745.1). Lineage (GTDB taxonomy): Bacteria > Gemmatimonadota > Gemmatimonadetes > Gemmatimonadales > Gemmatimonadaceae > JALOPS01. The sequence continues at coordinate 5,499 of JALOPS010000173.1, read as the reverse complement.
CGTTGAGCAGCAGATTGAACAGCGCACGGTGCAGCAGGTCGTCGTCACCTTCGATCGCATCGGTTCCCGGCGCGAGCTGCGCCTCGACCTGTACCTCGCGTGCGCGGTCGGGGTGCGCGCGAACGAGTGCAATGACACCCTCGATCATCGTCGCCAGATCGATCGTCGTCATGTTCGTCGTGCGCACGCGCGCGAAGTCGAGAAACTCGGTGAGCAGACGGCTCAGGCGATCGGTCTCGCGGAGCACGAGACCGAAGAGCACCGCTTCATCCTCATCGCGCACGCCCGGCGCATCGTGCGTACGCCGGCGATCGAGCTGTTCGGCGGCGCTCCGGATCGAGGCGAGCGGGTTCTTGATCTCGTGCGCCAGCGACGCGGAAAGCTCGGCGATGGCCTGCAGGCGCTCATTGCGAATGGCGAGCGCCTGCGCGCGCTTGGTGTCGGAGATGTCCTGGAAGATCGCCGTGACCGTCTCCACGTTCCCCGCTTCCGCGGGCGCGCCGTGCACGTCGGCGATCGTCGTGGTCACGCCGATGGGGACCTCGTGGCCATCGCGACGCACGGTGCCCTGCTGACGGGTGAGGCGCACGCCGTCGCGTCCGGAGCGCTCGAGTGCGGTCGCAAGCTCCGGGGAGATAGCCGCCAGTTCGCGCAGCATCGGCTTGCCGATGCGCTGGCGCAGCTTGAGGCCGAGCAGATCGTCGGCGGCGGGGTTGGAATAGAGCAGTCGCCCATCGCGATCGACGGTGATGATGCCGCTGCGAATGGTGCGCAGGATGTCCGCCGCTTCGAGCTGCACCTTGACGAGTGCGGCCGCCAGCGCATCGCCGCCGGGGGTGGTCTGTCGCAATCGCTTGCCGATCACCGAGGCACCGATCGCCACGACGCCGAGCACGATCAACTGCACCCACACGCCACCGGTGCCGCCACCGGGCGCCAGCGGCGAACCGGCCGCGGGGCCGCCACGCAGCACGAACGCATCGGTCACGTACAGCGCACACGCGAGCCCCGCGATCACGAGCGCATCGGGCACGGCGAGCACCAGCGCGGCCACGGCGATGATGAGCACGTAGACCGCGGCGAACTGCGAGCCGGCCCCACCCGTCACGTGCACGGCGGCGGTCACGAGCAGCAGATCGACGGCGCACTGCAGGAGATAAAAGCGACGCCCCGCCGGCTTGCGCCACACATCCACCCACATCACCGAGAGCACAGTGGCCATCGTGCCGAGCGCGAAGGCCAGCGTGGCCACGAGCGTGTCGATGGGTTCGGCGTCGTTCCAGACGAAGACCGCGGCCAGCAGGATGGCGGTGGCCATCGCGAGGCGCACCGCAAAGACCCATCGGAGGACGCGCCCGGAGTCGAGGGCGGCCTTGGCCGCGATCACCCGATGGGCGTGCGGGGGGGTGTAGCGGACGGGGGTGGGGTTTCGCGGTTCGGCGGTCGGCACGTCGACCCCGCCAATCACCGGATCGGGGATCGGCTCGCTCCAGACTTCCTCTGGCGTGACGGGAGCGGGCATGGGCGTGACGGGGGTGTGCCACCGCACCGAGTCCGGCGGGTGAACCACCGGTCTTGCAGATTGCACGACCGGGGCGATACCGGTGGTGGACGAGCCATCGGGTGCCCCGTTTCATGCCATCTTGTCCCTGATGCCCCCGCTCTTGTTGGTCAGCGCCGCCGATGGTGACCCCGCCCTGGATGGGTCGGGGGTCGCACTCCGCCTCGGCATGGTGCTGTTCCTGGTGCTGCTCAACGCCTTCTTCGTGGCGGCAGAGTTTGCGCTGGTCGCCGTGCGCCGGAGCCGGATCGATCAGTTGGCGGCGGAGGGCGACCGCGGGGCGGCGGTGGTGCAGCGCACGCTGCGGGACCTCGAGCGGTACATCTCCGGCACGCAGCTCGGGATCACGCTGGCGTCGCTCGCGCTGGGGTGGATCGGCGAACCGGCGCTGGCTGCGCTCGTCGACCGCGGTCTGGCCTTCGTGGGCATCAACCCGCCCTCGGCCATCGTACATAGCGGCGTCGCGATTGCCGTGGCATTCATGATCATCACGTTCCTGCACATCGTGCTGGGCGAGCTGGCCCCCAAGTCGCTCGCGCTCGTGATGCCCGAACGGGTCAGCAAGCTCGTGGCGCTCCCGCTGATGGGGTTCTCCCGCGTGATGTCGCCGTTCATCTGGGTGTTGAACGGGGCAGCCAACTGGCTCCTGCGGCTCGTGGGCGTGCAACCGGCGAGTGAGGGCGGCGAGAACGGGTCGGCGGTGCACTCACCGGAGGAGCTGCGCCTCCTCGTGATGCAGGCACGCGCGCACGGCACCCTCGACGAGAACGACTCGAAGATGCTCGCGGGTGTCTTCGACTTCCACGAGAAGAAGGCGTACGACGTGATGCGCCCGCGCACCGACATCGTCGCCATCGACGAAGACGCCGACGCGAGCGAGGTGCGGGCGATCGTGCAGCGCGAGCGCTACTCGCGCTATCCGGTCTACCGCGAGACGCTCGATGACATCGTGGGGATCTTCGTGGCGAAGGACCTCTGGACGTACGACGGCCGGGAACCGTTCGCCCTCGCGGCGCACGTACGCGAGCCGATGTACGTGCCGGCGACGCGTTCGGCCATGCGCGTGCTCGACGACCTGCGGAAGACGCGCGCGCAACTGGCGATCGTGCTCGACGAGTTCGGCGGCACCGCGGGGCTCGTGACGATGGAAGATCTGATCGAGGAGGTCGTCGGTGACATTGCCGACGAGCACGATCCGCTCTCGCGCGACGCGATGATGCTCGACGGAGTGCTCGAGGTCACGGGGACGATGTCGCTGGTGGATGCGCGATCGAACCATCGTCTCACCATTCCCGACGGCGACTGGACGACGGTGGGCGGCTATGCCTTCTCGACACTCGGGCGGCTGCCGCGCGTGGGGGACCGGGTGCCCTTTCCCGGTGGCGAACTCGAAGTCGTGGCAATGGATGGCCGGCGGGTGGCCGCGCTGCGCGTGCATCGCCCGACGTCGCCGGAGGCGGGGGGACGCCTCGCGGCCGCGGGCACCGCGTAGGGCGTGGCGCGTTTGTCTGGCATGCCCGGTCGAGCCTCGCGGTCCCTGATGGCGTGTGTGCTGGTGGTGGTCACATCGGCGACGATGGCGTGCGCCCAGTCGTCGCCGCCGCCCAATCAGCGTGAGGGCAAACCGGCGCTCGGCCGCGCACCGGTGCCGAGCGCCGCGCGCTCGAGTGCGCGGGCCTCGGCGGTTGCGCGCGGGGCGGCGGATACGGTCCCCGCGCCCGGGTCGATGCCCGCGACCGCGTTTCCGCGACCGGCGCGCGCAGTCGCCACGATCGTCGCGCCGCGGTGGACGAATGAGGACGATCGCGATGACGCGCATGAAGCGGAGCGCGTGATGGCGCTCGTCGGCGTCAAGCCGGGGATGCGCATCGCCGACATCGGTGCGGGGGATGGTTACTACGTGGTGCGGCTCTCACCGCGTGTGGGGCCGTCGGGCGTGGTGTACGGCGAAGACATCGTGCCGCAATACCTCGAGCTGCTGCGGGAGCGGGTGACCAAGCAGGGGCTCTCGAACGTGCGCGTGGTGTTCGGTCGCCCGCACGATCCGCAGTTGCCGCCGGCGAGCATCGATGCGGCGCTGCTCATCCACATGTATCACGAGATCGAGCAACCGTTCGGGTTGCTGTATCACCTGATCCCGTCGCTCGTGCCGGGCGGGCGCATTGCGGTGCTCGATCTCGATCGCCCCACATGGGGGCATGGGACGCCGCCGGCGCTGCTGCGGTGCGAGCTCGGCGCGATGGGCTTTCGCGAAGTGGGATGGGAATGGCTGCGCGATGGCGAATACGTGGCGCTGTTCGAGGCCCCGCCGGTCGCACGGCGCCCGACGCCCGAGGAGCTGCGCGCACGGCTGTCGCGCACGCCCTGCCTGCCGTAGCGCGCACGCGGTCCGGTTGACGCGTGGCGCGGGCGGGTGATGTTCCCGCCATGTTGCCCGATGACCTGGCGATGGCGGCGGCGGACGACGCACTGGTCGTCTCGCCGCGGGTGCGGATTCCGCGTCGCGAACTGGAGATTCGCGCCGTGCGCGCGCGTGGGCCGGGCGGCCAGCATGTGAACAAGAGTGCGACGCGCGTGGAGATTGTCTGGGCGCCCGGCGCGTCGACCGCATTCGACGATGTCACGCGCGAGCGCGTGGTGGCGTACTTCGCGCGACGACTCGACAAGACGGGGCGCATGCGGATCGCGAGCGATACGCACCGCAGTCAGTTGATGAACCGGCTCGAGGCGGAGGAGCGGCTGGTCACGCTGGTCCGGCGTGCGATCGTGCCGCCGAAGGTCCGGCGGCCGACCAAGCCGACCAGGGCATCGGTGGAGCGGCGGTTGGACGCGAAGCGACGAGAGGGGGCGCGCAAGCAGGAGCGGCGACGGCCGCACGACGAGTAGCGAGCGATCGCACGGCCGGTCTTGTGTTGAGCGGAGCGCCGTGTGTTGAGCGGAGCGCTCGCGCAGCGAGCGCGAAGTCGAAACACCGCCCGACGGGTGCGAAGCACCCGTTCGGGGCAGTCGCCGTACCGCACCAACGGCCGCGAAGGGCGCTGCGCGCCCTCGCGCGACCCTTCGACTGCGGGCCGCTCTGCGGCCCTCCGCTCAGGGAACGACGGGGTGCTGACTGAAGCGCTCGCGCACAGCTGTGTGTTGAGCGGAGCGCTCGCGCAGCGAGCGCGGAGTCGAAACACCTCGCGATGGCGCGGAGCGCCATTCGCGAAGCTTGCACCGCAGCGCACAGCCCCGAACGCTCGCTACGCGAGCGTCGGGAGGTCCTTCGACTCCGGCGCTGCGCGCCTCCGCTCAGGACACGGCGGTTGCTAGAACACCACCGCCGACACACCGAGGTAGTACGTCACGAAGTCCGCGCGCGTGCGACTTGGCTGCAACCGCTGCAAGGCATCCACACCCGTCGCATCGCGGATCTGCTGCCGCGTGAGGTACTTCGCGTCGTCCTGTCGCAGATAGCGCGCGCCCAGATCGAGCGAGATCGGCCGCTCGCCGTTCCACACCTTGATGTACGCGCCCGCGCTGCCACCGTACGACCACGAGATGTCGCTCGTGTTCGTGGTGTTGGCGAACGGCTGCACGTTGTTGCTCCCCTCCACCGTGCTCTCCGTCCAGAACACGGAGAAGCCGCCGAGCACGTTGGCATACGGCATGATCGGACCGCGCGGCGCGAGCAGCTGCGGACCCGTCACCACATTGAGAATGTTGTTGGAGGTCCGCAGATCCACACGGATGAGGTTGCCCAACGTAGGCGAGAGCGGCACGCGCTGCGTGACGTTGCCATACGTGAGAAACGAGGCATCCACGCGCCAGTTGAGCACCGAGGCCGGATCGAGACCGGCCAGGAAGTGCCCACCGGCGCCAAAGCCGATGGCGTTGTCGGTGGTGTTCTTGAACTCTCCCTGCGGAGCGGCCACTAGCAGGGCGGCGCCCGCGAAGCC
>JALOPS010000172.1 GCA_025453745.1 Gemmatimonadaceae bacterium | reverse complement strand
TCCTGCGCCCGGAGGTCGCTCGCGAGCAGGAGATCGGCATCGACGCGATCTGGAAGAACCGTATCTCGTTCTCCATCGTGCAGATCTCGACGAAGACCGACGGCAACCTGATTGGCGTGCCCGTGCCCGCCATTCAGGGTTTCAATACCCAGGAGCGCAACGTCGGTTCGATCAACGGCAACACGATCGAAATGACCGTCCAGGCCCAACTGCTCAACAAGCCGGGTGGCCTGCAGTGGGACATGCTGTTGACGGCGGATCGGCGCCGCAACTTCATCTCGGAGTTCAATCGTACTTGCTACGGCGACGGCATTCTCTGGCGCTGCGAGAAGACCCGACTGGGCTCGATGTGGGGAAACCGTCACGTACGGAACAAGGCGAATCTGCCCGCCGTGCACGCCAACTCGCAGACCGCGTTCGACGTGAATGACGACGGCTACGTCGTCCCGGTGGGTGCCGGCAACACCTGGCGAGACGGCAAGACCAAGAACCTGTGGGGGACGAACGTCGTGCTCGACGGGCGGACATATGCGTGGGGACGACCGATCTTCGAGCTCGACCCGGCGACGGGACAGCGCTGGTTCGGCCAGATCGGCGATGGCAACCCGGACGCACAGTTCGGCTGGGGCAACACCTTCCGATTCAAGGGCTTCCGCCTCTACGGCCTGCTCAATGGCCAGATCGGAGGCGACGTCTACAACAACGTTCGGCAGAATCTCTACGCGACCAACGATCACATCGACGTGGATCAGTCACGGAAGCCCGACGACCAACGCAAGCCGCAGGCCTACGACTCCATCGCACTTGCCGACAACAACAACCCTTGGGGCGCGCCGTTCGTGGAGGACGGCACGTACATGCGACTCTCCGAGCTGGCGTTCGGCTACCTGCTCGACGGCGCCAAGCACGCGTGGGTGCGCAAGCTCGGCGCCAACCGCATCCAACTCGACCTGATCGGCCGCAACGTGTTCACGCTGACCCGGTACTCGGGGCTCAACCCGGAGTCGGGCAGCCCACTGACGCGCGTCGACGATGTGGTGTATCCGGTGACCCGCACGTGGACCACCGCCGCCACCATCACCTTCTGAGCGCGCGAGCCATGACCATCATGCCAATCGTCCGTCGTCGGGCGACCACGCTCTTCGGCGGCCTTATCCTCCTTGTCGGGGCAGCCGGATGTCTGAACCTCGACGTCACCAACCAGAACGCGCCGAGCGTAGAAGACGTGTTTGGCCGAGCGGACAACCTCGAAGGCGCGATCGCCGGCGCGTGGCGAGTATTCTGGGGTGTCGCCCAGGGAAACCGCGCCAACGGCACGTTCCCCGTCGTGCACCTCTCCGTGCTCGGCAACGAGCTCACCAGCGCAGACCTGTCTGTCATGACCGTCTCGCAGGAGCCGCGCATCGCGATCGACAACCGCGACCAAGGCGGGTGGTTCAACCGCAAGCCGTGGTATGACCTGAACGAAGCCATCGCGATCTCCCGCGATGCGCTGCAGTCGCTCGACGGTGGGCTGAAGATCGGCGCGGTCAACACAACAACCCCGAATGGCGCTGACACGCCGCGCGCGCGTGTGTTCGCGAAGTTTCTCATGGGCGCGTCACAGGTCTACCTGGGGCTGCTCTTCGACAAAGCCTACGCGACCGACGAGACGACCAACGCGCAGACCTTCGACAACAGCTTCACGCCGTACGCGGGAGTCACGGCGAATGGCGTCAGGCTGCTCCGCGAAGCCATCGCCGAGGCGCGCAGTGCCCCAACCTTCACGCTTCCAGCCGCGTGGATCAACGGCCAGGCGATCACGCGTGACCAGCTCGTACGCATCATGTATTCCTACATCGTACGCGCACAGGTCTACATGCCGCGCACCGTCGCCGAGCGCGAGCGGGTGAACTGGGCGAGCGTACTCGCGCAGCTCGACTCGGGCATCACGGCGGACTTCTCGCAGCAGGCCGACCTCGCCATTGCGCCGACTTCGTCCGCCTACTGGCAGTACTCCTACCTCATGACCAACGGCCGCACGAGCACGCGGCTCATCGGACCCGCCGACACCTCGGGCGCGTATCAACGCTGGCTCGCCACCCCCACAGACCAGCGCAACGCCATCCTCATCACCACCCCCGACCGGCGCATCCACGCGGCCACCGGCAACCAGGCGCAGGGCACCTACTTCGCCGTGCTGCCCACGCAGACCATGACGACCGTGCGCGGCACCTACATGCACTCGCGCTATCGCAACGTCCGCTTCCTGCGCCCCCCGCTCAACAACTACCACCAGATCGGGCTCATCACCACGATGTCGGTCGCGGAGATGCGCTTCATCCGGGCGGAGGCGCTCTTCCGCCTCGGCCGACGCGCGGAAGCCGCAGCGATTCTCAACACCACGCGCGTCGCCGCCGGACTCCGCCCCGTCACCGAGACGGGACCGCCGGCAGGCGCCGATTGTGTGCCGCGACGCGACGACGGCACCTGTGGTGATCTCTTCGATGCCCTGCAGTACGAGAAGCGGATCGAGCTCTTCCCCACCGAAGCGATCATCGCATACGCCGATCAGCGCGGTTGGGGGAAGCTGCTGCGCGGTACGCCCATCCACATGCCGGTGCACGGCCGCGAGCTCGAGACGATCGGGTCGCCGTACTACACCTTCGGCGGCGGCGGTGACGGCTCCGCACCATAGCGCACCACGACCAACGCTGTCGCACGCGCCGCTCGTCCTCCGTGGACGAGCGGCGCGACCTGCATCGTCCTACTGCTCTTCGCTCAGATTCGCGCAGACGAAGACCTGCGCATCGATGGGCGGCGTCGACGGGTCGAACACGCGCACATAGTAGCGTTGCCCAGGCGTGAGCCGCGGAATGGTCGCGGACACCATCGCTGCGCCGTCATTGCCGATGAGCACCTGTCGAAACGCAGCCGCCGCCGCTGCCGGCCGCCCCTCGTCGCCGCAGCTTCCGGCGACCACATCCCACGCAACCTGAGTGTTGATGGGCATGGTCCGGAGGCTCAGGCGTACGCGCGACTCACCGTCCTTCTTACCGGGCTCCACGCGAACGTCGCCGCCGCCGCGACTCCCGCGGAAGAGCAACGTCGCGGACCATTTGTTGGACGCGGACACGGACTGCGCCGCGGCGGGGTGTGCCACGCCGCAGACGATCGCGACCACGGAGACTTTCGCCAGCCATACGCTGCAGGCCATCGCACACACCTCGGGGAAGCGGTCCACCTCCATCTCCCGTCACGATGCCGTAACGTACATGGCACGGGCGTGCGGGCACCGCACATTGTACAGACCGTCTCCCCCGCCCACCACCGCACCGACATGTCCGTTGCGATCAACGCGCGAATCGTCGCGCTCATCGGCGTTGTCATCGCCGCCTCCGCCTGCGACACGCGCCCCTCACGCGCCTCCGCAGACAGCGCCGCCCCCGCCGCCGCCGCACTCCCCCTCTCCCCCGACACGCTCCGCCCCACCGTCATCACCGACACGCTCCCCGGCGACTCGGATGACCCGGCCATCTGGGTCGACCCTGCAAACCCCATGGCCTCCATGGTGCTCGGCACGGACAAGGGCGATTCCACCGGCGGCGTCTACGCCTTCGACCTGAGCGGACACATCATCCGCGAACGCAGCGCCACGCCGCTGCGGCGCATGAACAACGTCGACGTCCAGACGGGCCTCACCCTCGGCGGACGCCCCACCGACATCGCCGTCGCCAGCGAACGGTTGCGCCAGTCGATACGCGTCTTCGCGCTCCCGGCCATGCGCGCCATCGACAATGGCGGGCTCCCCGTCTTTGATGGCGATACGACGCGCGCCCCCATGGGCGTCGCGGTCTACCGGCGCCCGCGCGACGGCGCCGTCTTTGCCATCGTCGGCGGCAAAGGCGGGCCGGCAACCGGCTATCTCTGGCAGTACCGCCTGGAGGACGCGGGAAACGGCACCGTGAAGGCGACCAAGGTGCGCGCCTTCGGACAGTACTCCGGCCGCAAGGAGATCGAAGCGATCCTCGTCGACGATGCGCTCGGCGTGGTCTACTACTCCGACGAAGGGGTGGGCGTGCGGAAGTACTGGGCCGATCCCGACTCGAGCGACACGCCGCTCGCCCTCTTCGCGACCGCGGGCGTGGTCGACGACCATGAAGGGCTCGCCGTGTACCCCACGTCGGACAGCACGGGCTACATCATCCTGAGCGACCAGGGTGCCAACCGCATTCATCTCTTCCCGCGCGAAGGCACGAGTGCCAATCGCCACGATCACCCGCTGCGCGGCGTCATCCCCGTGCAGGCACAACAGACCGACGGACTCGACGTCACGGCCGCGCCACTCGGGCCGAGCTATCCGAAGGGGATGCTCGTGATGATGTCCAATCGCGGTGCCTTCCACTACTACAAATGGGAAGACATCGAGGCGGCGCTGGCGAGAGTTCGCGCACCCCGCTAATCATGCTGTTGCGCGGGGTGGCGTGTACACTGCCGTTACCGCGGTCGTATCCATCGTCACGACGCGCCCGCGGCCCGTGACTTCCGCAGGCGCTGGGCGGTCTCCGCGGCATGCGACGTGTCTGTCTGCTGCCGATCGTCCTGGCCAGTGTTCTATCGACCGCGTGCGGCGACCTGCTGCGCCCTGACGAGCGTCTCCGCGATCTGCGCGAGCGGCTTCCGGCGTCTGCCGCGACACCCGACGCGCCCAGCAGTGTCGTCGATCTGTTGACGCCGGAGCGACTGCGTGCCTTTGGCGTACCCACCGCGCGCGCCACGTTGACCGTTGGCGGCGAGCGCGACGCGATCGACCTGTTGGTCGTGGAGTTCCCACCGACGGACTCCACCACTGCCGGTCCGAGCATTCGAGCGGTGGGGTGGCCGCGCGCGACAGGGGCGATGTACCGAATCACGGTGCACCCCGGCACCAGCGACCAGGATCGCGAGTTCTGGCCCGCCGCGGGCGACACTGTCCCGTCGCTCCCGCTCGCCATGGGGGTCTTTGAGGAGCGCCGCGACACACCAGGCCTAGGGGCCTGGGCGGCGCACCGGGCGCGCGTAGTCGTGCGTCGCGAGTCGATTGACGGCCCGTGCAACGCGCTGTCGCCGGCCGTGCTGTCGGCCATGGCGCGCGCCCATGTGGAGTGCCGGAGCGCGCGCTACACGGTCAAGGCCTTCGGTGATGCGCGCATGATTGCGGGCCAGCACGTGCGCAATGGCACACCAGTCACCATGTATGCACCGGCCCGCGAACGATTCGAGGTGGAGCAGACCGGGGTGCCCGGCCTGCTCCTGCGCGCCACCTGCGACGGCGTCACGCCGACACCGTTCTGCATGCAGTAACCACCTACTTCGAAAAAATCGCCAGCACGCCGCAGTTCGGATTCACTCGCGCACTCGGCAGTTGCAACTGCGCCGGCAACTGCCCGACGTTCGGAAAGCCGACCATCAACTTGATGGTGTTGGGCATGATGTCGTTGGGGTTGAACCCCACGAGGGGCAAACCGTCGAGAAAGATCGTCGGCGCACAGTTGGCCCGAGACGACACCACGCGCGCAGTGGGTCCGTTCCCAATGACGCGAAAGCCGAGCTGCGTCTGCAGCAGATCGGTGGTCCAGAGCGCGTTGCGCTGCTCGATGTCGCGATCGGTGATCACGTTCCCCTGGCGCGCGACATCAATGGCAAACTCGTAGCGCCTGAGGTCGCGCTCCCACGCCGCGTCCGCGCGGCGCTGCACGCGCACCGTGTCGAGCCGCTGCCCGATGCGATCGAGCTTGAAGTCGATCGTGTCGGACGCGGTGATGCGCACCAGGTCTGCCGCGGGCAGAAAGCCGATCCGTCGCGCACCGATGTACTGCAGCCCAATGGCCACACCGCTCATCCGGAAGCGACCTTCCTCATCCGTAAGCACGCTCTTGTCCTTCGCCCCCAGGCGGACCTCCGCGCCGGCAATGGGCATCCCCTCCTCATCGGTCACGCTGCCGACGATCGTGATCCCCTGCGCGCTGCTCCCGGTAACGGGCACCGTCATCAATAGTCCCGCCCCCAGCACACCGACCAGCCACCGCTGCATCGTGCGCATCGTTCCTCCGATCAAGAGCGCTGTGCCTCAGCGCCCGGTACGTGTCGTGATCACGATCGCGCCGCATGCGGTATCGAAGCCGAGCTTCATGGGCGCCGTGCTCCCTCCCCGATACACTTCGACCGTCTGAACGATCTGCGGCTGCAAGTCGTCGAGGTTCCCGCCGTTGCGCCACGCCACGCCGTCGACGACGATCAGCGGTTGGCACGGCGCGGCGAGCCGGGTGTTGGTCACGCGTCCCGCGCCCGTGCGCGTACGGCGCACCGACAACCCGGGCACCCCGGCCTCGAGGAGCTGGCTCAGGAACTGCACCTGGCGCGCCTCGATCTCCCGCCAGGTGAACACGGAGCCGGCACCGCTCGAGAAGCGCCCCTGCATGGCCGCGACTTCCGTCCCGATCAACGAGCCCGACGCGCGGGCCCACTGCGCCGAGTCGCCACGGAAATCCACGGGCGAGAGCACGAACGCCAGCTCCGTGGCACCACCGCCCGCCCCAACACGCACCACGTCCATCGCCGGGCGATAGCCGAGCTGTCGCGCCGCGAGTACCACAAGCCCGAGTTGCCCGGTACGCAGGGCGAAGGTGCCGGACGCATCGGTGTGCGCGACCGGGGTCGAGCGACCGGCAAAGAGCTCGGCGCCCACGATCGGCGCGCCCACGTCGTCGGTCACCGTGCCGCGGATCTCGCGGCCGTGCGCAGGATGGACCGCCGACACCTCGTGCGTCGCGGGTGTCCGACACGCCGAGAATGTGACGAGGACCGCACAGAGCGAGTTGCCCAGCCGGCGCGTTGCCCCCCGTCCGGCAGCGTGCCAGCTTGTGCGGCTTGTGCCCGGGGTGGAGCCAGTGCCGGGCCGTCTCTCTGATTCGCCCATGCCGATCCTCTCCGCCGCGCCGGCCGACCAGCCGGTCGAGCTCGATTATCGCCCGTCCTACGCTGCCGCGGCCATCGCCGCTGCTGCCGTACTCCTGCTCTACATCGTCACGCTGTCCCCCACCTCGTCGATGTGGGACACCAGCGAGTACATCACCGCTGCCTATACGCTGGGGCTTCCGCACCCGCCGGGCAACCCGTTCTTCGTGCTCATCGGGCGCGTCTTCGCGATCCTCCCGCTCGGGCCGTCGGTCGCCTACCGCATCAACCTGCTCAACGCCCTGGCGAGCGCGGTCTCGGCGGGGATGTGGTTCCTGATCACCGAACGCGTGCTGGTGAGCTGGTTTCCGCAGCGGTGGCAACGCGTCACCGGCGGGGCGCTGGCCGCACTCATCGGCGCAACGGCGTTCACGGTGTGGAACCAGTCGGTGGTCAACGAAAAGGTGTACACGCTCTCGCTCGTGGGCGTGGCGATCTGTGCGTGGCTCACGGTGCGCTGGTGCGACGACCCCGATGCACCGGGTGCGAATCGTCTGCTCGTGCTCGTGGCGTACCTGTGCGGCCTGGGCTACTCGAACCACATGGCCGGCATGCTGGCGGTGCCCGCCGTCGGGCTTGCGGTGCTGATCCGCAAGCCGCAGACGATCCTCAACTGGAAGCTCATCCTCGCCGGCTTCGCGGCGGTGGTGCTGGGCGCGACCCCCTTTGCCACGCAGCCCATTCGCGCGGCGCACTTCCCCGCGTTGAACGAAGGCGAGCCCACCGGCTGCGCCACCGAGATCGCCGTCGACTGCACGTTCAGCGCGAAGACGGTCGAGCGGTTCATGTACAACTTCAACCGCGGCCAGTACGGCAAGCCCGAGCTGAGCGAGCGGCAAGCACCACTCGACGCACAGATCGGCATGTGGTGGCTCTACTTCAAGTGGCAGTGGTGGCGCGACGCTTTCAGCGAGCGCCCCGGGCTGCAGAATGCGCTTGCCGTGTTCTATCTGGCGCTCGGGCTCATCGGCGGCTGGGTGCACTTCAGACGTGACCGACGAAGTTTCTGGTTCTTCGGCCCACTCATGTTCACGATGACGCTCGCGCTCATCTTCTACATGAACTTCAAGTACGGGCACTCGCAGGCACCGGAACTCGGCAACAGCGTCCCGCGCGAAGTCCGCGATCGCGACTACTTCTACCTCTGGAGCTTCTCCGCCTGGAGCGTGTGGGCCGCGCTCGGCCTGCTCTATCTCTGGGAGACGCTCGCGACGGTCTTTGGCGCCGATGAGGTGCGACTGGGCCGCGAGACGGTGACGCAGCCGCGCACCCGCTCGCTGGCGATGGCGTCCCCCGTGCTGGCGCTGGCGCTGATTCCGCTCGCCGGCAACTGGACGCAGGCCTCGCGCGCTGGACAGACGGACACCGTCGACTTCGCCAAGGACCTGCTCAACTCGGTGGAGCCCTACGGCATCCTCGTCACCGTGGGCGACAACGACACCTTCCCGCTCTGGTACGCGCAGGAGGTCGAAGGGGTGCGCCGCGATGTGCTGATCGCCAACACGTCGCTGCTGAACACCGACTGGTACACGCGACAGCTCATTCGCCGGCCGGTCTTCGAGTACGACGCGGCCAAGGGACCGGCGCTGTACAAGGACGGCACCTGGGTCAAGCCGAGCGGGCCGCCGCTCAAGCTCACCTTCGACGAGGCCGATTCGATCCCGCTCGCGATCGAGCTGCCGCAATCGCAGTCGTTCACCAAGGGGACGCTGACGGCGACGATTCCCGCCGGCATCCTGCAGCGTGCCGACCTGCTCGTGTTCTACATGATCCGCGATGCCTTCCCCGATCGGCCGCTCTACTTCAGTCGCACGGCCGGCTCGTACGCGCAGGATCTCGGCTTGCAGGACTACGTCGTCACGCAGGGATTGGCGCGGAAGCTCATGCCCGAGAAGGTGGCGATGAGCGAGAGCGTCATCCCCGTGCCCGG
>JALOPS010000006.1 GCA_025453745.1 Gemmatimonadaceae bacterium | reverse complement strand
GACATGCTCGCCGCGCAGCCGACGCTGTCGCCGACGGCGCGGTACTATCGCGCCGTCTTGTGTGCATATGTGAACGATCTCGACGATGGCGCACGGTTGATGGCGCACGAGATCGACGCGCGCAATCCGATGGCGATTTTTCTATGGGTCGATCCCAACGCGCGGGTGCTCGCCGCGCATCCGTTGTTGAGCGAGCGATGGGCGACGGTGGGGGCCGCGCTGTAAGGGGCGCGCTGTGGCGTGTCCTGAGCGAGGACGCGGAGCGTCCGAGTCGAAGGACCCCCGCGCGTGCGCCGTCATCCCGAGTGAGTGGTGTAGCGGCGAGTCGAGGCAAGGGCGATTCGCGACGGGGGTTGCACCGCGACCGGTGCCCCGAACGCTCGCCCCTTCGACGCGCGGCTGCGCCGCTCGCTCAGGGTGACGCGAGCGTCGGGCGGTGTTTCGACTGCGCGCTCGCTGTGCGAGCGCTCCGCGCAACACACGGCGGGGGCGAGCGCTACGCATCGAAGTCGCGCAGCGCGCCGCCCGGCGACGCGGCGCGCAGCGCATTGAGCACGGCAAAGACATCGATCACCTCCTGCGTGACGGCGCCCCACACGGGGGGCAGCGCACCGATGGCCGCCACGACCATCGCGCCGAGGCTGAGCAGCATGCCGCCGACGGCGCTCTGCAGCGCGATGCGGCGCAGCCGCTGTGCGATATGCAAAAACTCATCCACACGCAGCAGCGTGCTGTCCATGATCACGGCGCCCGCGGCTTCGGCGGTGATGTCGGAGTTCCGGCCGAACGCGATGCCCACGGTCGCCGCCGTCAACGCGGGCGCATCGTTGATGCCATCGCCCATGAACAGCGTCGGCGCCTTCGCCGTCTCCGCGCGCACGAGCGCGAGCTTCTGCTCCGGTGACTGCGAAAAGTGCACCTCGGTGATCCCGACTTGCGCCGCGAGTGCACGCACCTCCGTCTCGCGGTCGCCCGAGACGAGCAGCACCCGGGCCAGCGCATGGCGCGGCGACAGGTGACCGATGAACGCCTTGCCCTCTTCCCGCGCCTGATCGCGAAAGCGGAACGTCGCGACGTAGCTGTCATCGCGAAGCACCACGCACTCCATGCCGCCACCGATCGGTGGCAGCAGCGTCGCCTGCGCGGCGTCGGTCTGCGTCAGCTTCGCGCGGCTTGTCACGATCACCTGATGGCCGTCGACGCGGCCGGTCAGTCCCTGTCCCGGGCGCTCATGGATCTCCGCCGCATCGGGCAGTACGAGTCCGCGCGCGTCGGCGGCGGCGATGATCGATTCGGCCAGGGGATGGCGCGAGTAGCGTTCGAGGCTTGCCACGAGCGCGAGGATGTCGTTGGCGTCGACGCCGGGCGCGGCCACGATCTCCGTGAGCGACGGGCGTCCGTAGGTGAGTGTGCCCGTCTTGTCGAAGATGGCGGTGCGCACCGTGTCGACGCGTTCGAGCACGGCGGGGTCCTTGATGACGATGCCGCGGCGCGCCGAGAGTGAGATCGCACCGATGATGGCGACCGGAATGGCGATGAGGAGGGGACAGGGTGTGGCGACGACAAGGACGGCGAGAAAGCGCACCGGATCGCCGGAGATCGCCCACGCGCCGAGCGCGATGGCCACGGCAAAGGGGGTGTACCACGCACCGAGTTGGTCCCCGAGCCGGCGCAGGCGCGGGCGACGCTGCTCGGACTCGCGCATGACGGCCATGATCTTTGCATAGCGCGAGTCGATCGCGCGTCGCGTCGCGCGCACGGTGAGTACCGCGGCGCCGTTGATGGCGCCGGCGTAGACCTCGGCACCCGGCACCTTGGAGAGCAGATACGGCTCGCCCGTCAGATACGACTCGTCCATGGTGCCGCGTCCTTCGTGCACCACACCGTCGACGGGACAGATCTCGTGGGGATGGACCACCAGCAGATCGCCGGGTGACACGACGTCCAAGGGCACGTCCGTGTCGCCGTCGTTCGTGCGGCGATGGGCGACGCTGGGGCTTCGGCGTGCGAGTGCGTCGAGCACGCGCGACGCGCTGCGCACGGCGTACTGCTCGAGCGCCTGTCCGCCGGAAATCATGAGAACGACCAGCGCTCCGGCGAGGAACTCACCGAGCAATACGGCGGTGACGATGGAAATGCCGGCGAGCAGGTCGGCACCGAACTCGCCCCGCAGCGCCGAACGGAGCAGGTCGACCACGACGATCGTGCCGCCGATGGCCAGGCAGACCAGCAGCGGTGCGTGATGCACCGCGATCGGGCCGATGGCTGTTGCCCCCAGGGCGGTCCAGCGCAGCATCAGATGCAGCGCGATGGAGACCACGGCGAGCAACGCGATGCGCCCCTCGCGCGAGCGCAGCGCAGCGGACCAGGTGGGAGGCTCGGCCATGGCGGAGAATCATGCCGCCGATGCGCGCCTCGCGCTGTGAGGGGTGACCCCACGCGGCGCGAGGTACGAACCCGATCACCGGCGTCGGGCGCGCCGGGCGATCGTTTGGTGGGCAGGGGGGACCTGCCGGGAGGAGACGATGCGACGCAGATGGGGCGGGGTCTGGATCGGCGTGGCGCTGGGTGTGGCGTCGGCCGTAGCGGCGCAACCGCCGCCGGTTGCCGTGCTCGCGGACACGGCGGCGGGGCGTCGGATGTTCGCGACGGTGTGTGCGAGCTGCCACTCGGTGGGGCCGCCCGCGAAGAGCGCGCCGCCGATGCGAATGGTGGTCATGCGGCTGCATGCGCAGTATCCCGATCGGGATGCCTTCGTGCGGCATGTGGTGCGGTGGGCGCAGGATCCGGACTCGAACATGTCCGTGATGCCTCGGCGAGTCCGGGAGCACTTCGGCCTGATGCTGCCCGTGCCGCTCCCCAACGGGTTGCTGGAGAACGTGGCGACCTGGCTGTGGATGGTGAATCCGCCGGAGATGGGGATGCCGGTGCCGAAGCCATGAGCGCGCCGACTGCCGAGTCCTGAGCGAGGACGCGGCGCGTCCGAGTCGAAGGACCTCCGCGCGTGCGCTGTCATCCCGAGTGAGTGGTGTCGCGGCGAGCGGGCGGGAGCGCGATGCGACCGGTGCCCCGAACGGGCGCTTCGCGCCCGTCGGGCGGTGCTTCGACTGCGGGCGGCTCCGCCGCCCTTCGCTCAGCACACGGCAGCAGACGGCGGCGCGCTCAGCACACGGCGGGGCGCCACGCCGCAGCGCTCACGCCTCCGGCGGCGTACCGTACTGGTATCCCCACCCCCTCGCCGCGAGGTCGCTTGCCCGTGCGCTGGTTCACCCGTCGTGCTCCTCTGGCCGCGTTGGCGGCCACCCCGTTCCTCGCCGCGTCGCTTGCCGCGCAGGGCCCGCTCTCGAGTCCCAAAGCGGTCCTTGGTGCGAATGTCGGTGACGACTACACGCTCTTCACGTACACGCAGTTCACGCAGTACGTGCAGAAGCTCGCCGGCGAATCGCCGCGCATGCGGCTCGACACCATCGGGCGCAGCGAAGAAGGACGCCCGCACCTGATGGCGATCATCACCTCGCCGGAGAACCACAAGAACCTCGCGCGCTACAGGGAGATCGCGCAGCGCTTGGCGCGCGCGGAGGGGCTCACCGACGACCAGGCCAAGGCGCTCGCGAAGGAAGGGAAGGCCGTGGTCTGGATCGACGGCGGACTCCATGCCACCGAAGTCGTCGGGCCACACCAGCTCATCGAAATCATCTGGCAGCTCAACAGCCGCACCGACGAAGAGACGCAGCGCATCCTCAACGACGTGATCGTGCTGGCGACGCACGCGAACCCAGACGGGATGGAGCTCGTCTCGTCGTGGTACATGCGCAACGCCGACCCGCTCAAGCGCCGCTCGCAGGACATCCCGGTGCTATACGAGAAGTACGCGGGGCACGACAACAACCGCGACTCGTTCATGGGAAATCTCGCCGAGACGCGCAACATGAACCGCATCCTGTATCAGGAGTGGTTCCCGCAGATCATGTACAATCATCACCAGACCGGTCCGGCCGGCACGGTGATCTTCGCGCCGCCGTTCCGCGATCCGTTCAACTTCAACTATGATCCGCTCATTCCCGCCGGGCTCGACCTGGTGGGGGCGTCGATGCACAACCGCTTCATCGCCGAGGGGAAGCCGGGCGCGGTGCTGCGCAGCGAGGCGCCGTACAGCACGTGGTGGAACGGTGGGCTCCGCACCACGGTGTACTTCCACAACATGATCGGGCTGCTCACGGAGATCATCGGCAACCCCACGCCGATGGAGATCCCGTTCATTCCCTACAAGTTGCTGCCGTCGGCCGACCGGATGTTTCCGATCACGCCGCAGAAGTGGCACTTCCGGCAGAGCATCGACTACTCGATCACGTCGAACTACGCCGTGCTCGACATCGCCCAGCGCCATCGCGAGCAGTTCCTGTACAACATCTACCAGATGGGGCGCAACGCGATCAAGAAGGGCAACGAGGACACGTGGACGATCACGCCCACGCGCATCGCTGCGGTGCAGGACACGATCGCGAAGGCGCGCGCGCAGATGGCCGCAGGCGCGCGTGACGACGGCATGTTCGGCCGCGTGCCGCCGGCCGACCCCAAGTACTTCGCGCTGCTGCGCAAGCCCGAAGACCGCGACCCGCGCGGGTACATCATTCCCGCCGATCAGCCCGACTTCCTCACCGCGCGAAAGTTCGTGAACATCCAGCACCGCCTCGGCGTGGTGGTGCACCGCGCGACGGCCGAGTTCACGGTGAACGGCAAGCGGTATCCGCAGGGCTCGTACGTGATCAAGACGGCGCAGGCCTTCCGCCCGCACGTCATGGACATGTTCGAGCCGCAGGATCACCCGAATGACTTTGCGTATCCCGGCGGGCCGCCCAAGCCACCGTACGACAACGCGGGCTGGACGCTCGCGATGCAGATGGGCTTCCGCTATGACCGCATGCTCGACGCCTTCGACGGGCCGTTCGAGCGGCTGCGCGACACGGTGGCGACGCCGCGCGGCATGGTGGCGCAGAGCTCGAGCGGCTGGTTCCTCGATCGTCGCATGAACGATGCGGTGCGCGCCGCGAACCGGCTGGTGGCGGCCAAGGCGACGGTGTCGATCACCAAGGATGCGGTGACCTCGGGCGGCAAGACGTGGCCGGCGGGGACGTTCTACGTGAGTGGGGCGTCGCGCGATCTCGCCGAGAAGACGGCGGCGGCGACGGGCGTGGACTTCGCGGCTGCGCCGACGGTGCCGGCGGCGCAGCTCGAGCGGCTGCAGGCCAAGCGCGTCGCGCTGTGGGATCGTTACGGCGGTTCGATGCCGAGCGGGTGGACGCGCTACCTGTTCGAGCAGTACGAGCAGCCGTTCAGCGTGGTGTACATGCCCGACCTCGATGCCGGGCGTCTGCGGCAGAAGTACGATGTCATCATCATGCCGAGCGGTGCGGTACCGGGCGGCATGGCGGGCGGTGGCGAAGAAGGGTTCGGCGACGCCGGCGGCAGCATGGCCGATGACATTCCACCTCAGTACCGCGGCCGCATGGGGCGGTTCTCGCGCGAGAAGACGTTGGCCGCGCTCCGGCAGTTCGTGGCCGATGGTGGCACGCTCGTGGGCGTGGGGACGAGTGCGGCGGGATTGGCGAGCGGCTTCGAGCTGCCGGTCAAGAGCGCGCTCGTGCAGAAGGCGCCGGATGGGCGTGAGCGGCCGTTGTCACGCGAGCAGTTCTACGTGCCCGGCTCGATTCTTCGCGCGCAGGTCGACGTGACCAACCCGCTTGCGGCGGGGTCGGGCGAGCAGGTGGATGTGTTCTACAACAATTCGCCGGCCTTCACACTCGGGCCGGACGCGCTGGCGAAGGGCGTGCGCCCGATCGCGTGGTTCGGCAACAAGACGCCGCTGCGCAGCGGGTGGGCGTGGGGGCAGGGGTATCTCGAGAACGCCGTCACGATGCTCGACGCGACTGTCGGCCGCGGCAAGCTGGTGCTCCTCGGCGCGGAAGTGACCAACCGTGCGCAGCCGCACGGCACGTTCAAGTTCCTGTTCAATGCGATCGCCGCACCCACCGATCAGGGGAAGGCGGCGAGCGTGATGCAGTAGCAGTCGACGCGGTCGACGGCAGTGTCGGGGGCGTCACGCATGTCGCGAGGCGCCCTCGTGCGTACCGCTACCCTCGCGCGCACGTGCGCCGCGAAGAAAACGGTGATCGGCGTCACATGCGGCACCGTCATCGCGCGCATCAGCGCGTCGACGCGCTCATGTGGTGGAGGCTGTCACACGTTCGTGACGTACCGTCGGAGCAACTCCGGGAACGCGGGGTACGCCGAGGTCCGTCATCGACGCCTGCGGATGGGCGACGATGCACTCGCGGTCGCCTCATGCTCGTGATGCCCTGCCATGCCGCTGCACACGTATCATCTCACGCTCCCGCTCTTGCCGGCCGCTGCCGCCGCTGCCCGTGACCTTGGTCACCAGTTCATTGCCCCCGAACACTTGCTGCTTGCCGTGGCCATTCACGCGGACGGCGCGAGTCAGCGCTTCTTCGAGCGTTACGACCTTTCCGTGGAACGGCTGCGCGCGTTGGTCGCCGATGTGCTGGGGCTCGAGGCCGTCGATGCGCGCCGCGATCGTCCAATTCCCATTGGCCAACGTGCACTCGCGGCGCTGACGGAGGCGGTCCGCATGCGGCGAAGTGCCGGCACAGCGGCGCCGCCGCCAGCGGCCGACGCGCTGCTCGTGGCGCTCTTGGGCGATGACGTCGCGCGTGGTGGCGCGATCGGTGCACTGCTCGAGCGGGTCGGGGTGTCGCTGGAGACCGCGCGCGCGGAGCTGGCGCGGCCGTAGTCCACTCCGCTGGTCCGCGTGTGTGACGTGTGGGCAGATCGGCGGCAGATCGGCGTTGTGGGGGATGCTACGGGCGCGATCTGATTGTCATTTGCGCACGGCACGCGGGGTGGGCGTCGTCGCGCCCGGCTGTACGGCGGCCACGAAGTTCTTCATGCTCTCCGTCATGGATATCGAGCGGAGTCGCCAGCGATTGGCGAGCGAGTTCCACGCGCCACCGCCGTAGGCGCGCGCGCCGCGGTAGCCGGCCGCCCGCACCGCCGAATCTCCCGCCGCCGCAAGCGCACCAAAGGGGTAGGAGTAGAATGCCGTCGCCGACGCGCCGAGCTTCGCGCGCAACGTTTCACGGCTGCCGGTGACCTCTTCGTGCAGCTTGGCACCGGTCACCTTGTCGACACGCACATGCAGCACCCCGTGCGAGCCCACCGACATACCGGCGGCCATCACGTCGCGGAACTGCGCCCAGGTGAAGTAGCGCGGGTTCTTGTCCATCGCATGCACGAAGGGGAAGAACGTCGCCGTGAGGCCGTGCTGCTTGAGGACCGGTACGGCATTGTGCAACTGGTTCACCCGGCCGTCATCGAAGGTGATGACCACGGCATTCGGCGGCAGCGTACGCTTCCCTTCGAGTGCATCGAGCAACGCATCGAGTGAGACCGTCGGGATCTTGTGTTCGGCGAGATAACGCATCTGCGCGGCGAAGGCTTCCGGGCGCATCGTCAGATCGAGCGCCGCGGTGGGCTTGCCGCCCGGCCACGGCTCGATGTTGTGATAGACGAGGATGGGGACGCGGAGCGAGTCGGGCGCACGTGTGGGCGCCGACTGCGCGAGAAGGGGGGCGGCGACCGCAGCGATGAGCGGTGCGACGCGCGCGTGATGGAGCATTCGGGCACGGAGAGACATGTGTCCAAGTTATCGTGGTGGCCGTTGTGGCGTGCGCGACCAGGCGACGGCTGCACGTTGCGCGAGGCCCACGAGGCTCGATAGCGTCAGTCATCGTACGACGCACGTGTCTGCTCCCCGTCGCACCCGGTCACCCGTGTGAGCCTCTACATCGAAACGTTCATCCGGGCGCCGCTCGATCGGGTGTGGACACACACGCAGGACCCGGCCCTGCATCAGCAGTGGGACCTGCGGTTCAGCGAGATCCTCTATGTGCCACGCACGAGCGACGACGCGCCGCAGCGGTTCCACTATGCGACGCGCATCGGCTTCGGTCTCTCCATTCGCGGCGAAGGCGAAAGCACCGGCACCCGTCATCGTGCTGACGGCAGCGCGACGTCGGCGCTGCGCTTCTGGTCCGCGCACCCGCTGTCGCTGATCACCGAGGGGTCGGGCTACTGGAAGTACGTGCCAGAGAGCGACGGCGTGCGCTTCTTCACGTCCTACGACTATCGCACACGCTTCGGTGCACTGGGTCGAGCAGTCGATCGGTTGGCGTTTCGCCCGCTCATGGGCTGGGCGACGGCTTGGAGTTTCGATCGACTCCGGCGGTGGCTCGAGGATGGCACGCCACCGGCATGGGCGTTCCGTGCCGCCGCTGCACGTGCTGTCGCCCGGGGGGGACTCGCGCTGGTTTTTGCCTATCATGGGCTCGTGCCCAAGCTGCTCCGCCGCGATGCCGACGAGGTGGCAATGCTGCGCGATGCGGGGCTTGCGGCGTACCAGATCGACGTGGCCATGCGCGTCCTCGGAGTCGCCGAGTGCGCCTTCGCCGTGGTGCTGCTGACACAATGGCGCGCGCGGTGGCCAGTCATCGCGACCATCGTGGCGATGCTCGTCGCGACGCTGAGCGTGGCGATCGCGTCGCCCCGCTACCTCGGCGCGGCGTTCAATCCGGTCACGCTCAACCTGCTCGTGCTGGTGCTCGCCGTCATCGATCTCCTGATGCACGGCATCGTGCCATCGGCGACCGCGTGCCGGCGCCGCCCGAGCGCGAGCGTGTCATGACCTCCATCTACCAGTGCGCGCTCGGCTCCGACTTCGCGCGCCTGCACCCGAACATCCAGCGACGCTTCGGGTTCAGCAGTGCGGATGGCGTGGCGTCCATTGGGCGCGGCATCATGGAGGAGGTGTGGAAGGGCGCGTGGTATACGGAGCCGTTCCTGTACGTCGGCACGTGGCGGCGCATCATGTTTCCGGAGACCGGGCGCAACATCCCGTTCACCATCGAGAACTACGCGTACCGCGACCGGCTCGGACGGGAGACCGTGACGTGGATCCGCACCTTTCACTCCCGCCGCACGCGGCGTTTCGACGCCTACATGATCTACAGCGAACAACACGGGCGTATCGTCGACTATCTCGGCAGTCACGAGCACCTTGCGGTCGACATCGACCTGTCCGTCGACGACACCGGCGGCCTCAGGCTTCGCTCGGGCGCGCAGCGGTTCTACGAGGGCCCGGTCGGGTTCCGCTTCCCCATGTGGTTGAGCGGCATCGCGGAGGTGCGTGAATGGTACGACGACGCGGCGCGCTGTTACCGCATCGTCGTCGATGTGCGAAACCGGCGATGGGGCCGCCTGTTCGGGTATCGCGGGCGGTTCGATGTCGAATGGCGTTCGGTGGCTGAGGCAGACGTTCCGCTCCACGTGCGTCCGGTCCGCGAGGAGCCTCGCGAATAGCTGAATCCGCGCGGACATTTCCAGCCCGACCCCACACACCCATGACGCCCGCGCGCGCACTCCTGTGGATCCGCCTGGTTCACACGCTGGTGTGGGCCATCTTTGCGACGAGCATCGTCCTCATTCCCCTCTGGACCCATCAGGGCCGACTGCGGGGCGCTGCGTGGCTCGCCGCGTTCGTCGCCCTGGAGTGTGTCGTGCTGGTGGTCAATCGCATGCGCTGTCCGCTCACCGACCTCGCCGCCCGATACACCACCGAGCGACACGACAATTTCGACATCTACCTCCCGCTGTGGGTGGCGCGACACAACAAGACGATCTCCGGGTCGCTGTACGCGCTCGGCTTGCTGTACCTCGGCACGCGGTGGGTGGGCGCGGTGCGCTGATCGCGGGTGTGCGGCCGTCACGGTGGCATCGCGCGCGCCGGGTGACACCCGATTGACCCGCCGCGGCATCGCGATCATTTCTGTGCGATGCACATCACGCACGCCGATCACGTCATCGGTACGTCGGCGCCATCGCCGCCTGCACGCCGGGTCTTCCTGGTGGGCGCCACGGGCACCATCGGGCGTGCCACGCTGCGCGCGCTCGTCCGCCACGGCCATGACGTCACCTGCTACCTGCGTCCACCCCGCGATGCGCGTCAGACGGCGGAGTACGCGCGCCTTTTCGCTGACGTGTCGATGCGCACGGGTGTGATGGACCGCGCCGACGCGATCGTCCGCGACGGGTTGCGCGGTGAGCGCTTCGACGCGGTGATCTCGTGTCTGGCCTCGCGCACCGGTACGCCGCGCGATGCGTGGGCCGTGGATCACGACGCGCACCAGGCGCTGCTCGCGGCGGCCCGCGAGTGCGGCGTGCCGCAGTTCGTGCTGCTGTCGGCGATCTGCGTGCAGAAGCCGGTGCTCGCCTTTCAGCAGGCCAAACTCGCATTCGAACGGTCGCTGATGGCGTCGGGACTGCGCTACTCCATTGTGCGTCCAACGGCGTTCTTCAAGTCACTCTCCGGCCAGCTCGCGCGCGTGCAGGCGGGAAAGCCGTTTCTGCTCTTCGGCGATGGACGACTGACGGCGTGTACGCCCATCGGTGACGACGACCTCGCCGACTATCTCGTCGGGTGCCTCGAGGAGCCCACGCGGTGGAACCGCGTGCTCCCGATCGGTGGGCCGAAGCCGGCGCTGACGCCGCGCGAGCAGGGGGAGCAGCTCTTTGCACTCGTGGGGATGCCGCCAAAGTTCAGTCAGGTGCCGGTCGCGTTGCTCAGCGTGATCATCGCAGTCCTCGGCGTGCTTGGGCGCGTGGTCCCATCGCTCGCGGAGAAGGCGGAGCTGGCGAAGATCGGTCGGTACTACGCCACGGAGTCGATGCTCGTGTGGGATGCGGAGCGTGCGCGATACGATGTCGACGCCACGCCATCGTACGGCGCGCAGACGCTCGTGGACCACTGGCGGAAGCTCATGCAGGGCGACGCGGTCGACGATCGCGGCGCGCACCGGGTCTTCACGTGAGTGTTGCCGATGAGGTTTCGTTCGGCGTCGAGCGGCTGCACGCCGTGCTCGACGGCCCGCCGGACGCCGAGATCCTTGCGCTCGAAGCGCGACTCCGTGCGGCGCAACTCGCGGCGGATGTCACGGCGCTTGATGTGTTGCTCTCGGATGATCTGCTCTTCACGGGTCCGGATGGACGGCTTGCCACCAAGGCGGACGATCTCGGTGCGCACGGGTCCGGGGCGGTGCGCTTTCGGGTCCATCGTCCGACGGCGCTGGCCATGCGGCGCGTCGGTGCGAACGTGTGCGTCACGGTGTTGCGCGCATATCTCGAGGTCGAGGTGGGCGGTGCTGTGATGCGCGGTCCGGTGCGCTACACGCGCGTGTGGGCGCGAGAGGGGGACAGTGTGTGGCGCGTGGTCGCGGGGCAGGTGAGTGCGGTGCCGAGTGATGGCGACGACGCGGTCCCATCCTGAGCGTCCGCTATCCGATGTCGTCCTTGCCCAGGAGCGTCCGGAAATTCACATGGGCAAAGTCCAGCGGGACGGACATGAAGGTGGTGAACGTCTTGTACGAGCGGCACTCGCACACGGTATATCTGTGCTTGCCGATCTCGGGTGACGCCTTGAAGAGTTTGTCGTGTCTCGGCCATGATGCAGACGGCAATTCCACGTACGTGCGACGAATGTCCAGTGGCTTGGTGCAGTCGGGGTTCGAGCACTCGTACACCGCCACGGGGATCCCCTGCGGAGCGAAACCATCTCGTACGCGTTCCGAGTTCACCTCACCCCACTCCCACGACTCGCCGCGGTCGAGCGCATGGAGGTCGTAGGCCATCTTGGCGGTTGCGCCTTTGTCCACATCATGATCGTTGGCGTGAATGAACAGGACGGCGGGCGCTGAGCCAAAGAGCGACTTGATCTTCGCAGGCACCACCGTCAGGCACGACTTGGTGCCCTCCTTGTCGCACAGGAAAATCGAATCGTCGACTTCGATGCGAACGATTTCGAGCACCTTGTCCGTCACGCCCTTCATCACCTTCGTTGCCACTGTCGTGACGGCCGACTGGGCGAAGAAGAGCTGATCCGGATGTTTCCACGGATTCTTGTTCTTCGGCTTCGGATCGTGTTCAGGCTCGCCGACCGGGATCCGCGTGACCTTCTGGGTCTTGATGTCGCGCGTCACGACATGCACCCAGAATGCGCACCCCTTCGCCTTGAAGATCGTGTCGATCTGAGCCTGAAAGCCCATGGCACCTTCGCGGGTGAACACGGCGGGTCTCCTCACGCTGTTGTCTGTGCCCACCGCTGCGTCGCGGGTGTCGGCCCGCGATCAAACATGAACTGATACGATCGCCGCGTCCATCGGGTCTTCGGTGCATCCCGTTCGCACGCTCAGCCGTGCGCGCACGCCCTCACGCCGTAGCGGTGCCAGCGCGCGCTTACGTCGGACTCGGCGGCAACAACCCGATCTCCACGACGATGTCCTCGAGCGCCTCCGGCAACATCGACGGCCAGAGGATGAGCCCTTGCAGCAGCACGAGCGGCCGATTGGCGCGCCCCGTCCCCGCGTAGTGCCGGCGCGCCCAGAGCTCGTAGCACATCACCGCCACGCCCCCGAGCGCCGCAAACACGCACCACGTCACCACCGCCACCTTCCACGGCAGCACGACGAGCATCCACGCGCCGATGCCGTAGGTCGTGAGCAACCCCATCAGTCGCATACCGCGCATGGCGCGATTGACGACCGTGAAGCAGGCGGTGAAGAGCGTGATGCCGAAGAGCATCGACGCCCACATGATGTCGACGTACCAGACGGTCATGGGCGGGACGCAGGCGAGGGCGGACGTCCGGGGCGAGCACCGGGAACGCCCGGCCTGTCGATGTTGCGAAGACGCGCACGACGGCGCCAGCGCGGAAATCCCGCACGGCGCCGACGGGGCTCCCCTGACCGAACGTCTGCCCGGGGCTTGGCGTAGACAGACACGATGCAAACCACCGGGTCGCCCGCCGCTCCCACGCCGCGGTCCGCATGAGCGCCGACCCCAGACGGCGCTACGACGCCGAGGGGCTGAATGTGGGCGCGGTGCTCGACGGCACGGCCGCTCCCTCGATCACCCCCGTGCACGCGTTCTTCACACGCAGCCACGCCACGCCTCCGGTGATCGACGCGGCGACATTCCGGCTGGCCGTCGACGGACTCGTGCGGCACCCTGCGTCGTTCAACCTCGCGGAGCTGGTCACACACTTCGCGCTGCACGACGTGCCGGCCACACTGCTCTGCGCCGGTCTCCGGCGGGCGGAGTTCGCGGCGATCGGGTCGCTCAACGGTGAGCTGCCGTGGGGGAGCGATCCGGTGAGCACGGGCCATTGGACCGGCGTGCGGCTGGCGGATGTGCTGCGTCACGTCGGCCTCGAGGACGGTGCCACCCACGTCGAGTTCATCGGACTCGACGACGTCGAACGCGATGGCCAGCGCTTCGGCTTCGGCGGATCGATCACCGTGGAGAAGGCGCTCTCGGTCGATGTGCTGCTGGCCACGCACCTCAACGGCGCCCCGCTGACCGTCGTGCATGGGGCACCACTTCGTGCGCTCGTCCCCGGATGGATCGGGGCGCGCAGCGTGAAATGGCTCGGCCGCGTGACGGTGCGTGGGGACGAGTCGCCGAACTACTTCCAGCGGAAGGCCTATCGCGTGCAACGCGTGAGCGATCCGCTCCATCCGCGCGACGTGCAACAGGGCGACGCGATGGACGAGGTGCCTCGGAACGCCGTGATCGTGTCTCCCGCAGCGGACAGCACGGTGGCGGCAGGCCCCGTGAGGGTGCGCGGCTGGGCGATTGGCGCCGGCGGTCGCGCGGTCGACGCGGTGGAGCTGCGGGTGGGGGATGGCGAGTGGGTCGCGGCGACGCTCACACCGCCAGCGGGCCCGTGGGCCTGGTGCTGGTGGGAGGCGACGGTCCCCGTGCCGCCGGGCTCCTGCGAGCTCACCGTGCGTGCGCACGACGCAGCGGGCGCGATGCCCGAGTCGCTGGCGCACACCTGGAACGTGAAGGGGTATGGCAACAATGCCTGGGGGCGGAGGCGGCTGATCGCCCTGTGATGTGGCCAACGGCGCGCCCGGGCTCTCGTGCGCGCGCGACTCCCGGTACAGCTTCCCTCCGCCGCGACGGGCGACGCCTCCTGCCGCAACGCTTGCCCTCCCGAACGTGTCCATCCAGTCCATGCGTGTGCCTGCCGTACTTGCGATGCTGGTCGTCGTGTCGACGCTGCTCTCGGGGTGCGCACGCCCGCGACCGCGCGACACCTTCGTGATGGGGCAAGCCGGCGCGATCGCCCGGGCGCGCGCCGACTCCGCTCGGCTGCCGTACACGCAGGCCGACGTGGACTTCATGAGCGGGATGATTCACCATCACGCGCAGGCGATCCTCATTTCGCGCTGGGCGGTGTCGCACGGCGCATCGCCCGCGGTGCAGCGCCTGACGGCGCGCATCATCAATGCGCAGGCGGACGAGATCACGACCATGCAGACGTGGCTGCGCGATCGCAATCGCGATCCCATGCAGGTGGACTCGATGGGCAACGTGCGCATGGCGGGGATGGATCATGGCGCGCACGGCGACCACGCGATGCACGGCATGGCGTCGATGCCCGGCATGCTGACCGACGCGCAGCTCAAGGAACTCGATGCGGCGCGCGGCGCGGAGTTCGATCGCCTCTTCCTCACGTACATGATTGGCCACCATCGCGGCGCGGTGACGATGGTGCGCACGCTGTTCAGTGCGCGCGGCGCGGGGCAGGACGAGACGGTGTTCAAGTTCGCGTCGGACGTGGAGGTGGATCAGTCCACGGAGATCCAGCGCATGCTGTCGATGTTGCTCGAGATGGGGCACGTTCTTCCACCACAGGACTGACGCGCGCAGCGCGCGGTCCCTCACCGGTCGAGGTTGATGATGGTTCTGCCTGTTTCCGCCCCGCGTCATGTGGCGCAGGGCGCAGTGCTTGTCGGTGCGGTGCTGCTGGGGGCGTGTGCGCGGCAATCGACGAGCGCCAGCCCGACGGCCGCCCCGCGCACGTCGACGGCCGACTGGGCGCGCGATGCGCGCGTGGGCCTCAAAGGTGGCCTGTCGAATGCCCAGGAAGCGGTGTCGTACATGAAGGTGAACGGGCGCGCCCCCACGCCGGCCGCACTCGGCAACGGATGGAACTCCGACATCACGTTCACCGGCAAGTACGCCATCCAGGGCAACTTCAACGGCATGGCGATCTGGGACATGACCGACCCGAGCAAGCCGACGCTCGTGACGGCGTACAGTTGCCCGGCCTCGCAGAACGACGTGTCGGTCTATCGCAACCTGATGTTCATGTCGGTCGAGGCGAACAACGGGCGCGTCGACTGCATGCCCGGCGGCGTGCCCGACACGGTGAGCCCGCAGCGCATGCGCGGCGTGCGCATCTTCGACATCAGTGACATCAAGGCGCCCAAGCTCATCGCGAACGTGCAGACGTGCCGCGGATCGCACACGCACACCGTGCTGGAGGATCCGAAGGACCGCAACAACGTCTACATCTACGTGTCCGGCTCGGCGGGCATTCGCTCGCCGAATGAACTCGCCGGGTGCCTGGGCGACGCAGCGAGCAGCGACCCGAGCTCCTCGCGGTTGCGCATCGAGATCATCAAGGTGCCGCTCGCCGAGCCGGCCAAGGCGGCGGTGGTCTCGCGCGCGAACATCTTTGCCGGGCTGACCAGCACGGCGAGCCACGGCCCCTCGGACGCCGACAAGGAAGTGGCCAGCAAGGCGCTCGCCGACGCGCGCGCGCGTGGTGCGTTCATCGTGCGCAATCCGCAGTCGGGGATGGAGATGGTGGCCCCCGGCCAGCTCGTGCGCCCGATGCTCGACAGCGTCGTGAAGGCGCGCGGCGGCAGCGGCGCGGCGACGGGCGCCGACAGTGCTGCCGTGCGTGCGGCGATGCAGGCGACCGTCAATCGTCTCTTTGCCACGGCCGCCAATCCGGGCGGGGCGGTGTCCGAGCGGTCGCAGTGCCACGACATCACCGTCTACCCTGCGCTCGGCCTGGCCGGCGGCGCGTGCGAAGGGCACGGCATTCTGCTCGACATCAGCGATCCGGTGAACCCCGTGCGTCTCGACGCTGCGGCCGACTCGAACTTCGCCTACTGGCACTCGGCGACGTTCAACAACGACGGCACGAAGATCCTCTTCTCCGACGAGTGGGGCGGCGGCACGCAGCCGAAGTGCCGCGCGGGCGACAAGCCGGAGTGGGGCTCGAACGCGATCTTCACCATCGAGAACCGCAAGCTCAAGTTCCAGAGCTACTACAAGATTCCGACCGTGCAGACGGCGAACGAGAACTGTGTGGCGCACAACGGTTCGCTGATTCCGATTCCGGGACGCGACGTGATGGTGCAGGCGTGGTACCAGGGCGGCATCTCGGTGTTCGACTGGACCGACGCGGCGCGTCCATTCGAGATCGCGTCGTTCGATCGTGGGCCGGTGGACTCCACGCGCATGGTCACGGGCGGCTCGTGGTCGGTGTACTGGTACAACGGCCAGATGATCTCGAGCGAGATCGCGCGCGGCCTCGACATCGCGGAGCTCGTGCCGAGTCCGTTCCTTTCGCAGAACGAGATCGACGCCGCCAAGACGGTGCAGTGGAGCTACCTCAACGCGCAGGGACAGCCGAAGATCTCCTGGCCGCCGAGCTTCGCCCTCGCGCGCGCCTTCACCGATCAGATGGAGCGCAAGGGGTGCTTCGGTGGCTCGCGCATCTCGGCGATTCGCAGTGCGCTCTCGACGGCGGAACGGTCGAACGGCGCCGGTCGCGGCGCGGCGCTCTCGAAGCTGATCGAGTCGTTGGGTGCCGACGCCAAGGCCGGCTGCGACGATGCCAAGGCGTCGATGCTGCGCAAGGCCGTACAGGACTTGCAGACCATCAGTTGATGTGAGCGGGGCTGGCGCCGCACCGCGGCGTTGCCCCCGTTGCACCGCGCGCCCGGCGCCGCTCATTGCGGTGCCGGGCGCGTTCGTGCATGCGGGCGTGGCGAACCCCACGCCGCCTGCCCATCATCCGCCCGTGCAACGTGTGCTGCTGATCGGACCGGGCGGCGCGGGCAAGTCGACGCTTGCCCGGGAGATCGGCACCGCGCGCGCACTCCCCGTGATTCACCTCGATGCGCTGTACTGGCGTGACGGGTGGGTGCCGACGCCCGACGAGGCATGGGAGGTGATCGTCCGCGCGCTCGTGGCGCGACCCGCCTGGGTGCTCGACGGCAATTTCGGCGGCACGCTGCCGCTCAGACTCGCGGCCTGCGACACGGTGATCTATCTCGATCAATCGCCGTGGCGATGCACGGCGCGCGTGGTGCGCCGATGGGTGACGTACCGTGGGCGATCCCGGCCGGACATGGCGCCGGGTTGTCCCGAGCGGCCGAGTGCGGAGTTCCTGCGATGGATCTGGCGCTACCGCGCCACGCGCCGCCCACGCGTGCTCGCCGCGCTCGCCGCGGCGCGCGCGAACGGGAAGACGGTGCACGTCTTGCGCTCCCCACGCGATGTGCGAGGCTTCCTCGCCTCACTCGGATCGCACGCCCCACCCGACGGCAACGCTCTCGCGCATGCGCGGGACTCATGAGTGGTCCGGTCTCCCCTCACTCTCCGGTTCATGCGCCTCATTCGACTCGTCGCCCTGATCGTGACTGCCGCCACGTCCGAGCTGGCGGCCCAGTCTGCGATGCCGCCCGCGGACTCCGCGGCCGTGATGCAGACCCTCGATCGCTTCCTCGTGGCGCTCAAGGCCAAGGACAGCACGGCGATGGTCGCCGAATTCCATCCGGACGCGCGCTTCACGTTGCTGCGTCCGCCGTCACCGGGCGCAGACAGCGTCCGCGTGGTGGTGCTCACCGGGCCGCAGTTCGCACGGGTCGCGACCAGTCCGTCGGGCCCCGTGCTCGACGAACCGATTCGTCGCCCCCGGCTGACGATCGACGCCCATCTCGCGACCGTGTGGGCGGAGTATCAAGTGCGCATCAACGGCGGCGTGTCGCACTGCGGATACGATGCCTTCCACCTGGTGCGCACGTCGGGCGGCTGGAAGGTGCTCAACGTCGCCGACACCTTCCGTCGGGAGGGGTGCGGACCGATCTGGCCCTGAGGGCGGGCGTTCTGCTGGCGCGTGCGGGTATCGCGCGCGATACTGGCGCGACTGGCGAGCGTCGCTTGATCGGGACCACCGGTGCGTGATCGTGGCGATCCGCACGCGCTCGCCGCTTGCCGGAGAACGCCGTGCGTATCACGCTGCGCAGGACACGTGGGGCCACGCAACGCTGCCGCGTCGGCTGTGCTGCCGTGCTCGCCCTTGCCTGTGTCGGACGTCTGTCGGCGCAACCCGCGCGGGACGCCCGCACCGCGCGCCTCGTCGACTCGCTGCTGGCGCGCATGACGCTCGCGGAGAAGCTCGGACAGCTCACGATGGCACCGGGCGGCTTCGAAATGACGGGGCCCACCGTGCCGGCAGGTGGTGAGGCCGATGTACGCGCCGGACGGATCGGATCGACGCTTTCGTTCTGGGGTGCGCAGCGCACGCGCGCCTTGCAACGCATCGCGGTGGAGGAGAGCCGGCTCAAGATCCCGCTGCTCTTCTCCCACGACGTGATCCACGGATGGCGCACGCTCTTTCCCGTGCCGCTGGCGATGGCGGCAACGTTCGACTCCGTCACCGCGGCGCGGGCCGCGCGTATCGCGGCGAATGAGGCGTCAGCGCATGGCATTCACTGGACGTTCGCACCCATGGTCGACATTTCGCGCGATGCACGCTGGGGACGCATCGTCGAAAGCGCGGGAGAGGATCCGTATCTCGGCCGCGTGATGGCGCAGGCCCAGGTGCGCGGCTTCCAGGGGGACGACCTCGCGGCCGACAGCACGATGGCCGCGACGGCCAAGCACTTCGTGGCGTACGGCGCCGCCGAGGCGGGTCGTGACTACAACCCGGTGCAGCTTGGCGAACGTGCGCTGTGGGATCTGTACTTCCCACCGTTCGAGGCGGCGGCGCGCGCGGGCGTGGCGACGTTCATGGCGTCGTTCAACGAGATCGACGGCACGCCGGCGCATGCGAGCCGGTGGCTCCTGACCGATGTGCTGCGCACATGGTGGCGCTGGCCCGGGCTCGTGGTGAGCGACTGGACGGGTATCGCTGAACTCGTCCCGCACGGGCTCGGTGACGAAGCGACGGTGGCCCGCCGGGCGCTCGACGCGGGCGTGGACATCGAGATGTCGAGCATCCTGTATCGCAATCGATTGGCCGACAGCACGGGACTGACGGCATCGCAGCGTGCAGCGATCGACACGGCCGTGGCGCGTGTGTTGTGGCTCAAGGCCGCACTCGGGCTCTTCGACGATCCGTATCGCTACAGCGATACCACACGCGAGCGGCAGCGCACGCTCACACCGGCCAACCGTGCGGCGGCGCGGGCAGCGGCGCAGCAGGCCATCGTGCTGCTCGAGAACCGCGACAACACATTGCCGCTGCGCCGCACGGTGCGTCGCATCGCGGTGATCGGGCCGCTGGCCACCGACGCGCGCTCGATGCTGGGCAACTGGTTTGCCGCCGGCCGCCCGGAAGACGCCGTCACGATCGCGGCCGGCGTGAAGGCCGCCGTGCCCACCGCGATCGTGGATGTGGTGCAGGGTGCAAGTGTGGACACCATGGACACGCGCGGGATCGCGGCGGCCGAACTCGCAGCACGCCGTGCGGACGCGGTGATCCTGGTGTTGGGCGAGCGCGAGAACATGAGCGCCGAAGCGGCGAGTCGGGCGTCGATCGAGCTGCCGGGCGTGCAAGTGCAGCTTGCGCGTCGCGTGCTGCGTGCGGCACGCGCGGGTGGACGGCGCACGCCGGTCGTGGGCGTGTTGGTGAATGGGCGCCCACTCGCGGTTCCCGAACTGGCCGCGGAGCTGCCGGCGCTGGTGGAGTCGTGGTTCCTTGGCGTCGAGCACGGGCATGCCGTGGCCGATGTGCTCTTTGGCGCGGTGTCGCCCAGCGGCAAGCTGCCGGCGACCTTCCCTCGCGCGACGGGACAGGTCCCCATCTCGTACAACCATCGCAACACCGGGCGTCCGCCCGATGAGAAGAACAAGTATACGTCCAAGTATCTCGACGTCCCGTGGACGCCGCTCTATCCCTTTGGCCACGGGTTGTCGTACACGACCTTCGCGTACGACTCGTTGATGGTGCCCGCGACGCTGCCCAATGGCGACAGCCTGCGCGTGCGCGTTCGCGTGCGCAACACCGGCGCGCGCGCCGGCGATGAGGTCGTGCAGCTCTACGTGCGCGATGATGCCGCGAGCGTCACGCGTCCGGTGCGCGCACTCGCCGGCTTCCGTCGCGTGTCGCTCGCGGCCGGTGCGTCGACGACGGTGTCATTCACCGTGGCCCCCGAGCAACTTGCGTTGTACGACCTCGGAATGCGACAGGTCGTCGAGCCGGGCACCTTCACGGTGTGGGCCGGCGGGAGCAGTGCAGCAACGCTCGAGGGGCGTGTGCGCGTCACCGGTGACACGCTCGTCCTGCGCGCGGCGCCCCCGCGCCTGCGGTAACGTGTGTGCGTCGCCGCGTCAGGACGCGGCGACGAACACACAGCCGTGATGCTGTGCGAGCGTGACGCCGAAGATGCCGTTGGGTTGCATGATCACACCCGGCACCACCATGCTCATCGCCTTCGCGCGGGCATCGGCCATCGAGAGCTTCTCGCGCTTCATCACGAGCGATGTCATGCCGGCGAAGGCCATGCCGCAGGCGAGCACCACGCTGCCGCGCGCCATCTGCTCGGGCAGGGTGAGCTTGCCGAACATCTCCGGCAGCGCGTCATCGGCGACGGTCATGAGCACGGGATTCCGCCGCGTCTTCTTCTCCGTCATCGGATGGCGGACCTTGTTGGCTTTCGCGAGATCGTACGTGTCCCAGAACTCGTGCGACATGATGAGCGGGATCGCCAGGTGGCGAATGACGATCACCGAACTCAGATCGGCCGGCTGTGACTTGAGCACATCGGTGTAATGATTGCGCCAGAGTCCCGCGCGCCACACGCCCGACCCGCCGTGGATCTCGGGGACGTCGAAGACCGCCTTGTACTTCCCGGTCAGCCGCGACGTCCACGACGTGTCGAATGACGGCGCGGGCGGCTGGTCCATCAGCATGGGCAGCGATACGTCGCCGCTCGGCGGCGTCACCCCGGGCGTCTCGGCGTGCGCGAGCGCGGGCACCGCGGCGAGCGCGGCGCCACCGAGGATGACCTGTTGCACGAACTGACGACGATCGGTCGACACATCGGCTCCGCGTGAGGGGATGGCACCCGACGCGGTGGCGCGGGCGCATGGCGAGTATGCCTGTCCCTTCGCCGAATCGGCAGGTGGGGGTGTGTCGGACCGTTGCGCGGCGCGACGTGGGTCGTCCGGACGCACCCGCTCAAGGGCCACCGGACTCGGACCGATACTCTGATTCGGGCGCTGAGTGCCCTGGCATGGAGGCCGGGGGCGACGCGCTCGACCTCCTCCGAATTCCGCGATGTCTACCGCAGCACCCTCGGCACCCCAGCCGGCGCTCCCGACGCCCGCCGGTGCCACCGCCTCCGCGCCGCCCGATGGCGCCGAGTCGCTCGAACAGGCACTGGAGCGTTCCGGCCTCATCTCGGCCGAGACGCTCCAGCGCGTGACGCGCATTCAGGCGCGCATGGAGTCGCCGCGCCCCATTCACGAAGTGCTCGTGGAGATGGGCGAGCTGACGGTCGAACAGGTCGACAGCGTGCGCCGTCGTCGTCGCACGCGCATGACGCTCGCCGACATCCTCCGCGAGGACGAGGCACTCGACGAGGTCGGCGCCCAGACG
Organism: Gemmatimonadaceae bacterium; assembly: GCA_025453745.1. Classification (GTDB taxonomy): domain Bacteria; phylum Gemmatimonadota; class Gemmatimonadetes; order Gemmatimonadales; family Gemmatimonadaceae; genus JALOPS01. The sequence continues at coordinate 14,456 of JALOPS010000006.1, read as the reverse complement.
TATCGGGAAGCCAAGTCCGCGCAGCCGACTCGCGCCGATCGCGCCCTGCTGGTGGATGCCGGACTCGTCACGGAGGAGCAGTATCTCCGCGCGCTCGGTGCCAGGCTGGACATTCCGTTCGTCTCACCGGAAATCGGCGAGATCCAGACGGATCTCTTCAAGAAGGTGCCGTTCGCCTACCTGCTCAAGCATCTGGCGCTGCCGCTGCGCGTCGATGGCAACGTACTGCAGGTCACCGTGGCGACGCCGGAAGACGATCAGCTCTACGGCGAGATCGAGCGCACGTACGGCATGAAGGTGCAGCGCTTCTGCTCCACGCGCTTCCGGATCAGCGAGACGCTGCGCACGCTCGAGCGGTTGCGCGGCAAGCCGGTGGATCGCGAGAGCTACCGCATTCAGTATCGCGAACTCGATCGTGCGTTCGACGGGCCATCGGAGTCCGGCGAAGAGGCGGTCCAGCTCGTGGATTATCTGCTCTCGCGTGCGGTCGAGATGGGAGCGAGTGACCTGCACATCGAGCCGACGGCCAGCAAGGTGCGCGCGCGCGTCCGCGTCGATGGGGTGCTCCATCACCTGACCGATCTGCCGATCGACTTCACGGCGCGTGTCGTTGCCCGCATCAAGATCCTCGGCCGTATCGACATCACCGAGAAGCGGCTGCACCAGGACGGCAAGATCCACATCAAGGTCGCCGGGCGCGAGATCGACATCCGTGTGTCGACCTATGCGTCGGTCTTCGGCGAAACGGTGGTCATGCGGCTGCTCGATCGTGATCGCGGCATCCTGCCGCTGTCCGATGTCGGCTTCCAGCCGCGCGCGCTCACCACGCTCCAGGAGTCGGTGCTGGCCGCGACGTCGGGGCTGGTGCTCACCGTCGGCCCCACCGGAAGCGGCAAGACGACGACGCTGTATTCGTTCATTCACCACGCCAACGATCCGTCGGAGAAGGTCATCACGTGCGAAGATCCGGTCGAGTACGTGATCGATGGGATCGTGCAGTGCTCCGTCAACTCGAAGACGGGGCCGACCTTTGCCGACTCGCTGCGGGCCATCGTTCGACAGGATCCGGACACGATCGTCGTGGGCGAGATCCGCGATCCCGAGACGGCGCATCTGGCCGCCGAGGCAGCGCTGACCGGGCACAAGGTGTACTCGACCTTCCACACGGAAGATGCGGTCGGCGCGTTCGTGCGCTTCATCGAGATGGGCGTGGAGCCCTTCCTCGTGGCCTCGACACTGTCGGCCGTGGTGGCGCAGCGCCTGGTGCGACGGCTCTGCCCGGAGTGTCGCGTGCCGCATCGCCCATCGGCGGCCGAGCTGCGCGCGGTCTCGCTCGAGCGGGAGTCGCTGCAGGCGGTGACGTTCATGCGGGCACCGGGGTGCACGCACTGTTCCGGCACGGGGTACAAGGGACGCATCGCCATTCACGAGGTGCTGGTCCCCGATCAGGGCTTTCGCGAGGCCGTGCTCAATCGCGCATCATCCGGTGCGTTGCGTGAACTGGCGCGTGTGCGCCCCGAGTTTCTCACCATGCAGGAAGACGGCGTCCTCAAGGCGCTGCGCGGGATCACGAGTCTCGCCGAAGTGATCGAGAACGCGCCGCGCGACACCTCGGCACGTCCGCTGGTGGAGCTGCAGCGCATCGCACGCGGCCGGTCGGCCGTCGGGGTGGCCGCATGAGTACGCTGACGGCCGAGCGCTCGCTGACTGCGCAGGTGACGGAGCTGGTGGACGCCGGCAAGGTGAAACTGCCACTCCTGCCACAGGTCGTGCTCAAGGCGCAGCAACTGTTGGCCACCGACCGTGCCAGTGCGGGCGCGTTGGCGGCGCTGCTCGAGCAGGATCCGGCCATGACCATGGCGCTCATTCGCCTCGCCAACTCCGCGACCTTCGGTGGCCTCGGGCGCGTCGACAGTCTCAACGGCGCGATCCAGCGCATCGGCCTGAGTCAAGTGGGTGCGCTCATCACCGGGCTGGGCGTGAAGGCGCAGTTCGCCCATCCCGATGCCGCGCGCGCGAAAGTCTTGCATGTGCTCTGGACGCACTCCATCACGACCGCCTTCGCCGCCAAGGCGATTGCGAAAAAGATCGGCGTGAACCCCGAGCGGGCGTTCCTGGCGGGGCTGCTGCACGATTGCGGCAAGGTGCTGGTCCTCTCGGCGCTCGACGCGCTGATCCGGCAGCGCGTGGTGCGCGCCGTGACGCCCGAAGCCACGCGCGACGTGATCGTCGCACTGCACGCGATGCTCGGGCACCGCATGCTCACCCAGTGGGCTCTCCCGGCCGATGTGGCGAGCGCTGCGCTGCTGCATCACGAGCCGGCGGGGGCAGGGCAGGACCTGCTGCTGTGCGTGCAGGCGGCCAACCTCATCACCCGTCGGCTCGGCTTCCATCCGGAGCCCGATCCCACCATGACCGTGGTCGGCGACCCGGTCATCACGGAGCTGGGACTGACCGACGTGCAGGTCGCGACGATGATGGTGGACCTCGAGATCCATCTCGAGGAGATGCAACGGCTCTTCTGACGAGCGCGTTTGGTGAGGCGCACGGCGGGCCTGTGGCGCAGCGCGAGGGTTCAGGCGATCATTCGCCAACCGGTCGCCTGCGCACACGCGGTCCGCGTGTACAGCGGTATCCGATCGACCGTCCCGCGCCAGCGGGCGTCACATCTCTCCGGCCACCGCCTCCATGCCCAAGCGTCGCCCCGACCTGCTGTACATCGGTGTTGGCAGCCACATCGTCGCGATCAACACGGCCGATGGCACCGAAGTCTGGCGCACGAAGCTCAAGGCCACGGCGTACGTGACGCTGTACCACAGCAACGGTCGGTTGTACGCCGGCGCGGCGGGTGAGCTCTTCTGCGTGGACGCGCAGTCGGGTGCGATCTTGTGGCACAACAAGCTCAAGGGGCTGGGAACCGGGCTCGTGTCGTTCGGTTCGGCCACCCCCGAGGCGTCATCGGCGAGTGCGAATGCGGCGGCAATGACGGCGGCGATGGTCGCGACGACGGCGGCGGCCACCGCGTAGTTCGCATCGCAGCGCAGCGCATCGCAGCGCAGCGCACCGCACCGCACCGCACCGCACTACAGCCCATCACGCGTCACCGCGCACGCGATGCCCATCGTCGCGACGCGCCTCAGGTGGTTGGCGCAGAGAGCACGTTGTCCGTGCGGCGCCCCGCCGCCCAGTCGTCGAGATTGGCGATCGTGGTCTCCGCGATCGTCGTCATCGCTTCGTGCGTGAAGAACGCCTGGTGGCTCGTCAGGAGCACGTTGGGGAAGGAGAGCAGTCGCGCGAGCACGTCGTCGGTCATGACCGTGTCGGAGAGGTCGCGGAAGAATTTCCCCTCTTCCTCCTCGTACACGTCGAGCGCGACCCCGCCCACGTGACCCGACTCGATCGCAGCGACGAGCGCTGCCGTGTCGATCAATCCACCACGGCTCGTGTTCACGATGATCACGCCCGGGCGCGTGATGGCCAGCGTGGCGGCGTCCAGCACGTGACGCGTCGTCGGCGTGAGCGGCACGTGCAATGAGAGGATCTCGGCCTCGCGCAGCAGCGCGTCGAGTGCGACGTAGCGCACACCGAGGGCGACGAGGGTGGCATCCTCGACCATGTCGGTGGCGAGCACGGGACAGCCGAAGCCCAACATGATGCGGGCGAAGATCGCGCCGATCTTGCCGGTGCCGACGACGCCCACCGTGCGCCCATGCAGATCGTGGCCCAGCAGCCCCGCGAGGCGAAAATTGAACTCCCGTGTGCGATTCCACGCCCGGTGGATGCGACGGTTGAGCGTCTGCAGCAGTCCGACGGCGAACTCCGCAACGGCGTACGGTGAGTAGTAGCCTACGCGCAGGCAGGTGATGCCGTGCTGCGCCGCCGCTGCGAGATCGAGGTTGTTGTAGCCGGTGGAGCGCTGGGCGATGCAGCGCACACCACCGGCGGCGAGTCGCGCCATCACGACGGCGTCTGCGCGATCGTTGACGAACAGACACACTGCATCGAACCCCTGCGCGAGGGCCGCCGTTTGCGAGTCGAGCTGCGCGGTGGTGAACTCGAGCGCATGGCGACCGGCGTTGGCTGCCTCGAGAAAGGTGCGATCGTAGGAGTGCGTATCGTAGACGAGGACGCGCATGGTCGGGCGGCAGGAGAGCGGAGACGGACAACAGCTTCCAGCAAGCATGTCCTCGCCGTCATTGTCTGGGGAGCGGGATTGCCCCCACGCACCGTCGGCCATTCGGATGGCAGCTCGTCACGAGACGGTGACGCCACGCGATGCAGTCCACGCGCGGGGACACGATCCCGACGGCGCGTGGGGTGTCTTCTCACCCCTCGAAGCAGGGATCGACGGTCGGATTGGCGCGCGCCCATGTGGAGACGCGTCGCGACGCGTCGAGCGCTGCCGAATCCGGCGAGGGCACGGCCGCAACGGCCATCCGCGCCAGGCCGATCACGACGCTGGAGATGCTCAATCGTTTGGGTTCGCCGAGGAACGACTCGCCGCCGCCACAGGTGCGCGCGTTCCCCGACGAGTCGACGCGGCCGTCTGCGCGAACCCGGCCGACGAGCCATCGCGTGCCCTCGCGCAAGCCGTCGGCGAGGCGCGCACGGTCGGTTGTCACGGTGATGAGCGGCAGCACGTCGCCGCCAAGCTCGAGCGATACGGCCTGATACGACGTGTCCCATCCACTGCCTTCGCGATACCAGCCGTCCGGCGTGCGCGCCGATTGCCACGCAGCGAGAAACGGTGCCGCCTCCGCCCGCAGCGCAGCATCGTCAGCGAGCCATCCGCAGCCGAGGAACGTGCGCGCGTCGAAGAGGAGACGATTGGGCGCGCGCCGATCCGCGTTCAGCAGCGGTGTTGCGAGCGTGCGCACCCATCGTGCCGCGCGCGTCAGTCGCTCACGCAGTGCATCGCGACGCTCGCGGCTCGCCACCGCGTCGGGCGACGGATACGTCTCGAGGGCCAGCGCGCCCATGCAGGCGTCGCCGAGAAAGAACGCGGCGCCACTGGCCACATCGCCTTCGCTCAGCGTCTGTCCCATGGTCACGCTCGACGGCAACGTGACCGGCAGCCGACCGGACGGTTCCATGGTCGAGAGCGCGACCTCGAGCCCGGCGAACGCGGCGCGCGCATCCGGCTCGGCGCGCAGCCGCAGGGCAGTGCGGAGCGCGCCGCCTGCGCCAAGTTGAAAGCGTGCGGCCGCCATCGTGCCCCACTCGCGATTGCGCCCGATCAGTGCCGTGGCATCGCGCGGAAGGCTCGTGCGTGCCACCTGGACGACGTCGTCGCGCGAGACGGTCAGCAGCAGTGAATCGACCACGCGCACGGCCTCCGCATCGGCACGTCCTTCGCCGGACAGCGACATCGCGGCGGCACTGGGCTCGGCTGCCGTTGCGGCCCCCTGCCCGCACGCCGCCAGCAGCAGGAGACTACACCACACCGCGCCATGGGGCGACGTTCGAACTGCGGTGCGCATGACGCTCCACATGAAGCAGGATCGCGGGGTCCCTTCGATCGCCTCACGGGCGTCGCCCCTTCTTCCATACGGTGCACCAGCTCCTGCGGGTTTCGCCAGACGCCGTTGGACGGCTACACCGAAGCGGTGCAGCTTTGCGCGCATGGTGCGCGCTGCTGTGCCCACCGATCCCCGTGCCTCCTGGAGCCTTCGTTGCCCCGCGTCGCTCTCCGTCGCGTCCTGCTGCCCGCCATGCTCGTGGCCGGCACCGCAGGCGCGCAACGCCCACACCCCGACTCGCTGCGCGACGACCGCGCCTTCTCGTTCTACGCGCGCGGTCCGTACCGGCCCGAGGTCCCGCGTCCGGACTCGACGCTCGGGTACGCCATCGGGAGCTGGCACACGCAGTACGAATGGCAGCAGCGGGCACTCCTCGCCATCGCCGACGCCGCGAAGACGCGCGTTCGCGTGGAAGTCATCGGTACGACCGCCGAGAAGCGCACGATGCGGATCTTTCTCGTCTCGTCGCCGGAGAACTTCGCGCGGCTCGATGCCATTCGCGCGGATCTCGACGCCCTCGCCGATCCGCGCGGACGGAATGCGAGCGAGCTCGACGCGATCGCAGCGCGGACGCCGGCCGTTGTCTGGCTCTCGGGTTCCGTGCACGGCGATGAGGTGCCCGGATTCGAAGCGTCGATGGCGCTGCTGCATCACTTCGCCGCATCCACTGACGCGGCAACGACCGCCGCGCTGGCGAATGCCATCGTGATCATCAACCCCGCGTCGAACCCGGACGGCCACGAACGCTTTGCCGTGTGGAGCAACTCGATCGCCGTGGGCTCGCCCGAGCGGCAGGGGGTCGAGCAGCAACGTGGACAGCCGTGGAGCATCTCGGGGCGCTTCAATCACTATCGCTTCGACATGAACCGCGACCTGATGGCGGTCACGCAGCAGGAAGTGCAGGCGATCGTCGGCGGCATGTTGCGATGGCATCCCATGGTGACGGCGGACCTGCACGGCTACACGTCGCAGTACTACATGGCGCCGGCGGCGCGCCCGGTGAACGCCAACATCTCCGGCTTCCCGTTTCGCTGGAGCGAGATCATCGGCAAGGGGAACGCCGAGGCGTTCGACCGGTTCGGGTGGCTCTACTACGTGCGCGATCAGTTCGATCTGTACTATCCCGGTTACTATGACTCCTGGCCGTCGCTCACCGGCGCGATGGGGGCGACCTACGAAACGGACGGCGGCCCCGCGCTGCTCAAGCGGCGTGCGGACAACACGCTGTTGTCGTTGCGTGATGGCATCGCGAAGCACTTCATCGCGAGCATCGCCACGGTGGAGACCACGGCCGCTCGTGCGCAGGAGCGCGTGCGCGACTACCTCGCCTTCCGCCAGCAGGCGATTGCCGACGGTCGCACGGGGACGATGAAGCGGGTCGTGTGGGTCCCCGGCAGCGATCCCGTGCGCGCCGCGTCGCTCGCGGCCGCGCTGCAGCGTGGTGGCGTCGAGGTGCATCGCGCGGGCGCGGCGTTCTCGAGTGCCCGCGCGCGCGGCTACATGGAGGACGCCGCGGGGCCGCGGCAGTTCCCGGCCGGTGCCTACGTGGTGGATCTGGCACAACCGCAGGGCAAGCTCGCCCGTGCCCTGCTCGAACTCGATCCGGTGCTCGATCCGGTGTTTGCCAAGGCACAGGTCGATCGGTATCGCCGCAACGCGAACCGTGGACGATCGGCCGACAGCGAAGGATATGAGTTCTACGACATTACGGCGTGGGCCCTGCCAGTGGCGTTTGGCGTCGACGCGTGGTGGACCGAAGATGTCGCACCGGCGTCGCTCGATCGGCTGTCGGTGCCCGCTGCTGACGCACCGCGCGTGATGGGCGAGCGACTGCCGATGGCGATTGCGGGCGGTGTGGTCGAAGGGAAGGGCGCGACCTCGAGCTATCTCTGGCGCAATGATCGACAGGGCGCCACGCGACTCGCGGCCCAGTTGCTGCAGGAGGGGTACAAGCTCGCCGTGGCCACCGAGCCGCTCGAGACGGGGACCACGGCGTGGCCGCGCGGCACGTGGATCGCGCGCGTCTCCCGCAACGATGCTACGCTCGAGGCACGCGTCGACGCGCTTGCGCGCGAGGCGGGTGTCGAGGTGCGTGGCGCAAACACGGCATTCCCGGAGCGCGCGCAGTACGGCACCGGGAGCGAGAGCACGGTGGCGGTCGAGGCACCGCGCATCGCGATCGTCGCCGATGCGGGCGTCGATCAGACGAGCTATGGTGCGCTCTGGTTTGCCTTCGAGCGGCGCTACGGCGTGCGCTTCACGCCCATCGCATGGGATGCACTCAATGGCGATCTCACTGCATTCAATGTGATCGTACTCCCCGATGGGGGCGGTGCGGCGCGACTTGGTCGGGCAGACGCGCTCAAGACGTGGCTGCGCAATGGCGGGACCCTCGTCACGATGGGAGGCAGCACGTCGTGGGCGACCTCCGAGACCGCGGCGCTGACAACTGCGCGAGCGCTGGGTGCGGACAGTGCGAAGAAGGGAAGCGGGAAGGACAGCGTGGTGGCGCCGCTCGACTCGCTCGTGGCGGTCCGTAGCCCGTCGGCCGATCGGGATGCGCCCGCATCGTTGCCGGGGACGTACCTCGACGTCGTACTCGATCGCACCCACTGGCTCACGCTCGGCCTCACGCAGCAACGGCAGACGGTGCTCTTCGGTGGCAGTCAGTTCATCCAGTTGAGCAAGGAGGGGAGCAACGTGGCGGTGTTCCCCACCACCGGCACGCTGCGCCGGGCGGGCTTCGTCTTTCCCGAGAGCGAACGACTGCTCAAGGGCACGGTGTACCTGCTCGAAGAGCGCGTGGGGCGCGGACATCTCGTCGCCTTCGCCGATGCACCGATCTTCCGTGGCTGGTGGCGGGCGCTCGACACGCTGTTCTTCAACGCGGTGCTGCTGGGTCCCACGTTCTGAGGCTTTGCCCTGGGTGGAGATGCTTCTGACATCCGCGTGCTGAGGCTTCGCCGCGTGTGAAAACGATGAAGGCGAGCGCGCCGAGTGGTGCTACCCTCGGCGCGTATTCGCCCCTTGCGTTTCCCCTGCCGCCGAGCCGAGCGTATGGCCATGCCTGTTGCGCCGATCCTCCCCGATCGCGAGATCTGGACTATCGACGACCTCGAACAGCTGCCGGACGACGGCAATCGGTACGAGGTGCTGCACGGGGAGTTGCTGGTGACGTCGGCGCCGTCGCATCGGCATCAGAATGCCGCGACTGCGCTCTCGTATCTGCTGTTTGCCTGGTGCCGCGAGCAGACTGGCTGGGCCGCGCTGGGCGTCGGCGGGTTCTACGTGGACCGTACCACGTTCCTCCTGCCGGACGTGGCGTTGTACGAGATGGATCAGCACTCGGCCGCGCCGTGGACGGACGTGCCACCACCCGTGATCGTGATCGAGGTGCTCAGTCCATCCACGCGCCGACGCGATCGACATCGCAAGCGTCCCGCGTATCTGTGGCACGGGGTTCGCGAGGTGTGGCTGGTGAACGTCGCGACGCGCGTCATCGAGCGCTGGACGGCAGGGGCGGAGTTTCCTGTCGTCGAGTCACAGTCGTTCTCGTGGTCCCCGCGTGCAGACGTGCCAGCGATCGTCGTGGAGTTCGCGACCGTCTTCGGACCGAGCGAGACGTAGGGCGCGCACTCCCTCAGCACGCGCATCGTCGACCGGGCGCACCTCCCAGCGACCGTCAGGTGCGGCACACGCGTGATCCCTCACCGGGCCGGTGACATCGCGCCAAAGACGCCGACCAGCGCGGCCCAGTCGGAGCGGGAGACGAGCGAGAAGCGGCGCTCGCTGGCCCTCGCGTCACGAAACGCAGTGCGTCTGTGCCCGATCGACGTCACGCGCGGCACGCCGGCGTCGAAGGTGAGCACACGATCGCTCGTGAGCGACGTGTTGACGCCGTACACCGCGCCGCCAAAGCGTGGTGTGAGTTCCTCCGTTTCGGTGTGCCCGACGACGATGTGACGCGCGCCATAGGCGCGACGTGTGGCTTCCACCTGCTCACGCGTGGCCAACGGTTCCGCGTCGAGCGCGAGGAAGTAGCCGCGATACTGCGTGGGCGCTGCCGGGCCGGTGAGCAGGGCGATCGTCTCGTCGTCGCGCACCGCGCCGTCGAGCCACGCGCGGTGCAGCGCGTTCACGGAATCGATGGAGAGTCCGCGCGCGAGCAGCGTGGGGCTGATGCCGCCGTGCACGAAGAGCGCGTCGCCAATGCGGAGCATGATCGGCTGCGCTCGGAGCCAGCGCCCGAGCACGGTACGCGGTCCCAGTGCATCGGCGTACGACATGATCTGCGACACGGCGTACAGGTGCTCTGCCTCCACATCCTTGATGATGCCGCGGAAGCCGTACTGCTCGTGGTTGCCGAGGACGATGTGCAGCGCACCGCCTGCGGCACGCGCCTGATGCTGCACGTCGTAGAGCAGCCACAGCAGATCGTAGACCCTGCGCCCCCGGTCGAGCATGTCGCCGAGCACGACGACGTGTCCGTCACCGAACTGCCACCGGTCGAGGCTGTCGAGCACACCGAGCGTGCGCGCCCACCTGCGGAAGTACGCCACGTCTCCCTCGAGATCACTGACGACGGCCATACGGCTGGCCGTCGGTACCACGGCAGATGGCAGACCCGACTCGGCATACAGCGACAGCGTCGTCGTGTCGCCTGCACAGGGGATGGTGAGTGCATCGTGCGTGACCGACGCGCGCTCGACGGCGCTGCGGCAGTACCAGTGCGCCACGGTGTCGGTGGCCGCCGTGACGATGACGGGGCCGTGCATCCCCTCGAGTCGCGGCGCGGTGGCCACACGAGACAGGTCGGCTCGCCAGCGGATGGCACGGTCGCCGACGGGGAGCAGCATCGCCTGGTACACACCGCCCGACGAAATGACGACGTTGCTCCGCGACAGCCACGTGGCGAGACCAGCCACGAACGTGACGAGGAGTACGGCGCCACTTACGAACCATCTGCGTCCTGACATGACGTTCCACCCTGAGCGATGAGGTACCTGACGACGCCCTGCGCACCGTCGGACCGGTGCAGTACGTCGCGGCCGATGGCAGGTTTCCGCACCGTGCGATCGTACGGCACGCACCACGTCCGGACGTCCTGTCCCGCCATGCGCCCACGTATTTCCTCGTATGCTGTCGGTGTCGGCGACCGTTGTACGCACTGCGTACAGCGAGCCGGGCATCGACGCCTGCGCGCCCACTCCCTCGCACCTCGTCGATCATGCGCACGCTCACGTATCTCGTCGCCACGTCGCTGGACGGCTTCATCGCCGCGCCCGACGGCTCGTTCGATGCCTTCCGCGCCGAGCCGTCGTACCTGGCGGAACTCTTTGCGCTCTATCCCGAGACCGCCCCCGCACCGGCGCGCGCACCGTTTGGTGTCGATCAGCGAGAGAACCGGTCGTTCGACACCGTCCTGATGGGGCGTGCCACGTATGACGTCGGCGCATCCGTCGGGCTCACGAGCCCGTATCCGCACCTCACACAGGTGGTCATCTCGCGAACCCTCGGCACGTCGCCCGATCCGGCGGTGCGGGTGATCGACCACGACGTGCGCGAGCACGTCCGTGCGCTCAAGGCGGAGAGCGGACTCGGCATCTGGCTCTGCGGCGGCGGACAACTCGCAAGCACCCTCGTCGACGAGATCGACGTGCTGGCGCTCAAGATCAACCCGGTGGTGCTCGGGAGCGGCATCCCACTGTTCGCCGCCGGCACGCCTCGCATCGATTTTACGCTCATGTACTCACGCCGCTTCGACAACGGCGTGCTCCTCGCGCGCTATGCGCGCACGGGCCGTACCGATCGACCGTGACGCGTGGGACCGTGCTCGCCATCGCGAACGGCGAGCTGTCCGTTGACGATGACATGCCGAATGCCGACCGGGTACTGGAACGGGTCCTCGTACGTCGCCCGATCGCGGACGGTGCCCGGATCGAACACCACGACATCGGCGATCGCGCCGACGACGAGGCGCCCGCGGTCGCGCAGCCCCACGCGATCGGCGGGCCGTGACGACATCTTCGTGATCGCGTCGGTGAGCGAGAGGGCCCGCTGCTCTCGCACGTACTGACCGAGCACACGCGGAAACGCGCCCAGTCCGCGTGGATGCGGCCGTCCGCGACGCGCCGGTCCCTCGACCGCAAAGGCGCCGCCGTCGCTGCACACCACGGCGAGCGGATGCGCGAGTGCGCGCGCGACGTCTGCCTCGCGCATCATGAACTCGATCATCTGCACGCTGGCGAGATTGCGCCGCAGCAGATCGACCGTCACCTCGTAGGGAGTGCGCCCCGCACGACGCGCGAGGGCGTCGACGCGCTGGCCTTCGGCGCCACGATCGGCGGCGTTGGCCACCGCCGCGATCAGGATACGATCCCAACCGCCGATCATCGCAACCTTGCTCTCTGCCGCGGCCCGCAACCGTGACGCATCGGGCTCGCGCTCGAGCCGCGCAATGAAGGCCTCGGCGCCGTCCGCGCGGTCGGCGGCGGGAAAGAGATTGGCGAGCGTCGTTGACGCGGCGATGTAGGGATACACATCGATGCCGACCGTGAGGCCGTCGCGCGCGATGGCCTCGAGCCGCTCGAGCGCCGAGCGCATCTTCGGCCAGTTGCGTTCGCCCATCGCCTTCAGATGCGAGACCTGCAGCGGACAGCGAGCGGTCTGCGCCACCGCGATCGCTTCGTCGATTGCCTCGAGCAGGGCGTCGTCTTCGTTGCGCATGTGCGTGGCGTACGGGAGCTGACGCGCGCGCAGTGGCGCGCACACCGCACCCATCTCCGCGGCCGTGGCAAACGCACCGGGTGTGTACTCGAGGCCGGACGATGCACCGCACGCCCCGTCGTCCAGGGCTTGCGCCACGCGTCGCGTCATCTCCGCGATCTCGCCTGACGTCGCGGGCCGGTTGGCCTCGCCGATCACCGTGCGGCGCAGGGTGCCCAACCCGATCATGCTCGCGATGTTGACCGCAGGGGGAAGCGCATCGACCGCCGAGAAGAAGTCGGCAAAGCGGGCATAGCGGCCGGCACGGGCGTTGGCCGTGCCATCACCATCGACCGGCGCACGCGATCCGCCGTCGGCCCCAACCACGATCGTCGTGATCCCTTGCCGAACCACCGACTCGAGTCGGGGATCGAGGAAGAGCGAATCGTCGCCGTGCGAGTGGATGTCCACGAAGCCTGGCGCGACCGCGAGCCCGCGTACGTCGAGCGTGATGCGTCCCGTGTCTGCAAGATCGCGCGCGATGGCGACGATCTGTCCATCGGTGATGCCGATGTGCGCCTCGACGGGCGGCGCACCGCGTCCGTCGTACACCGTTCCATTGCGGAGGACGAGGTCGAAGACCGCGCGCTTGCGCGTGGTGCGAAACGCGGGCGCGGCGCGCGGCAAGGCGAGCGTGAGTGCGGCGGCACCGGCGACGTGCGCGGCGGTCGCGACAAACGCGCGGCGCGACGCGCGACTCGCGCACACCGCGGTCGGCGCCAGCGCCGACGTTGGTGGAGGTTCTGTCTCGCGGCGCGTGGAGTCGGGAGGTGTCTCAGGCACGGCGTCACGACGGTATCGCCGGTGACTGGACATGGGCAAGGTGGTGGTGCCTCACGCGTCGCGTGCGCTGCGGCTTCGCCGGGTGTCAGCACGATGAAGGGCATCCCGGCAATCGGCGTTACCCTCGGCGCGTGTTCGCCCCTTGCGGAGTTCCCCTCGCCGAGCCGAGCCTATGGCCATGCCCACGATGTCGACCCGTCCCGAACGCAGCGTCTGGACGATCGAAGATCTCGCGACCCTGCCCGACGACGGCAATCGGTACGAGCTGCTCCACGGGGAGCTGCTGGTGACGTCGTTGCCGTCGAACCGGCATCAGAGCGTGGCGGCAGCGCTGGTCCATATCCTGTATTCGTGGTGCCTTGTGCACACAGGATGGGCCGTTCGCGGCCCCGGCGGCGTGGAAATGAGTCGGACGTCGTGGCTCATGCCCGACGTGGCGCTCTATCCTATGCCCCTGCACGAGACGGCCGACTGGAGTCGCATCCCGCCGCCGACGCTGGTGATCGAGATCCTGAGCCGGTCCACGCGCAAGCGGGATCGCCATCGCAAGCGCCCGGCGTACCTGGCGTTCGGCGTGCGCGAGGTGTGGACCATCGACGCCAGGCATCGCCTCATCGAGCAGTGGAGCGCCACGTCGGAGTTTCCGGTGGCCGTCGATCGGTCGTTCACGTGGGGGCCTGACCCAACGCTCCCACCCATCGTGTTCGACTTCGACCTGATCTTCGGGGCGAGCGAGACAAGGTGATGTCCGCATCCGGCGCGCATCCGGCATCGCCCCACGCCGATGGCGCGCCGGCGCCTCACGACGACGCTGTGCCGCGGGTGGGCGTTGGCGTGCTCTGTCTGCGCGAGGGGCGCGTGCTGCTCGGCCGGCGACTCGGGTCGCACGGCACCAACACCTGGGCGCCGCCCGGCGGATATCTCGACTTCGGCGAGTCGATCGAGGCGTGCGCGGCGCGCGAGTTGATGGAAGAGACCGGACTGGTTGCCGCCGTCATGCGCTGTGGCCCCTACACCAACGATGTGTTTGTCGCCGAGGCGCGGCACTCGCTGACCTGCTTCGTGATGGCTGCGGTACCTGTTGGTGTGGCCGAGCGACGCGAACCGGAGAAGTGTGCCGGGTGGGAGTGGTGTGACTGGGACGCGCTGCCGGCGCCGCTCTTTCAGCCGCTGGTGACGCTCAGGGAGACGGGGTTCGATCCGCGACGGTTTGCGTGGTGATCTGCGGGTGCATGCGACGGACGGCTCGACACACGGACGCACGGTTCACGGCAGATTCACACTGCTGACAACGTAGTGCGCAACAGTGTCCCGCAATCGTGTGTCGCTGGGGCATGCACCACACCATCGAGCGCCTCTGATGACCGCAGTCCGCCACCCACGCGTGCG
>JALOPS010000171.1 GCA_025453745.1 Gemmatimonadaceae bacterium | reverse complement strand
GCTGATGGCGCCACTCGAAGCGGACACCTCGCTCGATGGTGCCGCGCCGCTGGTGTCCCTCATTACCGACTACTTCGCTCGCACGCGCGATGGCGCCGGTCCGGTCTCCACGCATTGCACGGTTGAGGAGATCACGACCCGTCTCTCCGCACAGCCGTCCGCCACCGGCGCGCCGCTGGCCGACGTCGCCACACGGCTCGCGCGCGATCTGCTCCCGGATGTCAATCATCTCGCCCATCCGATGTACATGGGGCATCAGGTCTCCGCACCGCTCCCCGCCGCCGTGTGGACCGACGCACTCATCGCCGCGCTCAACAACGGCATGGCCGTGCGCGAGATGTCACCCGCCTTCACGCCGGTCGAGCGTGCACTCGCGCAGTGGGCGTGCGCGCTCGTGGGATGGGGTGATGGCGCAGGCGGCACGATGACCTCCGGCGGCACCGAGGCGACGTTCACCGCACTCCTCGCCGCTCGAGCCGCCGCACTCCCCGACGCGTGGCGCGACGGGGTGGGCGCCGATCCGCCGGTGGTCGTCTACGGGGCGCACGCGCACTACGCCGTCACGCGGGCGATCGGGCAGTTGGGCATCGGGGCACGCAACGGCATCGCGATTCCCGTGCGTGCGCATCGCATGGATGTGGACCACCTCGATCGCGCGCTGGCCGACCTCGCCGCGAGCGGGCGACGCGTGATGGCGGTCGTCGCGACCGCGGGATGCACGCCCACCGGCAGCTTCGACGATCTCGGACGCATCGCAGCGCTGTGCCGCGCACACGGGCACTGGCTGCACGTCGATGCCGCACACGGCGGCGGCGCGCTGCTCTCGCCGACTCATCGGCATCGTCTCGCAGGGATCGAGCACGCGCGCACCGTGGCGTGGGATCCGCACAAGATGCTGCTGTTGCCGCTGTCGGCGGGGATGGTGCTCGCGCGCGACGAACGCGATCTCGATCGTGCCTTTGCACAGTCGGCACCGTATCTCTTTCGTCCGGGCGCCGCCGACACCCGCAGCGTGGACCAGGGGGTGCGCAGCTTCCTCTGCTCCCGCCGCGCCGATGCGCTCAAGCTGTGGGTGGCGCTCGAGCGCTACGGGACCGCGCGCATGGGGGCGCTGCACGACCATCTCTGCGACCTCGCCCACCTGCTGCACGAGCGGCTCACCGCGCGCGACGACTTCGAGGCGCTGCACGCGCCGGAATCGAACATTCTCTGCTTCCGCTACGTCGGCGGACTGCTGGCTGTGCAGGAGCCCGCACTCGTCGATGCCTTCAACGATCAGCTCCGCGAACGGTGGAACGCATCGGGCGCGGGGTGGATCACGGCAACC
This sequence comes from Gemmatimonadaceae bacterium, assembly GCA_025453745.1. Taxonomy (GTDB): domain Bacteria; phylum Gemmatimonadota; class Gemmatimonadetes; order Gemmatimonadales; family Gemmatimonadaceae; genus JALOPS01. The sequence continues at coordinate 7,583 of JALOPS010000171.1, read as the reverse complement.
AATCTCGACGGGCGCCGCGTGCTGCGCGTGACAATGATGAATCCCCGCACCACGAGCGCACACGTCGACCGGCTGGTCGACGGACTCGCCGCGCTCGCGGCGGTGATGCACCGGGAGCAGGCGTAGCGCGCTACCCCTGCAACTGCACCTCGGCGACCTGCGCATCGGTACAGTTGCCGCCGCACAGCACGGTCGCCACGCGCAGACCGCGCCACGGATGCGCGGCGTCGAGCAGTGCGGCAAGACCGGCCGCACCGCTAGCTTCGACCACCACACCGCCCGCGCGCCAGACAACCCGCATCGCGTCGCGGATGGCCTCGTCGCTGACGGTCACGACGTCGTGCACCACGTCGCGCATGTCGGCCACCGCCTCCGCGATCGGTTCGCGGATCGCGATACCGTCGGCGATGGTGTCGACGCGTGGATGCGACACGATCGCTTCGGCGAGCGGCACGCCTGCGCGGTGTCGGCGCCACGACTCCGCCATGGCCGGCGCGCCCGCCGCGCACACGCCGATGACACGCACGTACGGTGCATGCGCGGCGCACCACGCGCCGATCCCCGCAACCAGCGCGCCGTTGCCCACGGGGGCGACAATCACGTCGAGCGCCATGACGGTGGCGAGCAGTTCCACCGCGATCGTCCCCGCGCCCTCGCTGATCGCCGGCGCGAGGCCGTCCTCCACGAAGTGCCACCCGCGTGCCGCCGCGACGCGCTTGGCCTCCGTCTTGGCGGCATCGAGATCGTCGCCGTGTTGCACGACGGTTGCGCCCAACGCCCGCATGCGCTCGATCTTGAGTGTGTTGGCGGTGGTCGCCGCGTAGACGGTCAACGCGCGGCCGCGCGCGCGCGCCGCCCACGCCAATCCCTGCCCGAAGTTCCCGGCCGACGCGCATGCCAACGGTCGCGTGTCACCCGGGTCGAGCGACGCGACAAACCAATCGGCTCCGCGCCCCTTGAACGACCGGATGGGGGTCAGCAGCTCGAGCTTGCACGACACCAGCGCGCCGCACGCCGCGTCGATCGCGGGCGAGTGCCAGGTGGGCGTGTCGCGAAAGACGGGGGCGATCGCGTGGGCGGCGTGCGCGATGCGCGCCGGATCGATGCGTGGCGGCGCGCTCACTCGGGCGCGTGATGCGCGCCGTGATCGTGCGAGGCATGACCGCGCAATCGCACGTAGGTCTCGATCTGTCGTGCATCGAGCAGCTTCGCGGCGGCCAGATGCGTGCGCAGGTGCACCCAGCGTACATCCGCGCGCAACATGCCGATGCCACGCACGAGTGACTCCGCTTGTGCCGCGTCCACCGGGGTGCGCGCGAAGAGCTGATCGAGCTTCGACTCGGCCGTCACGATCTCGGCGCCGCCCGCCTGCGCAGCGCGCTGCATCTGCCGGAAGAGCGAGTCCATGGCCGTGCGCTGCGCGGGAGTCAGCTTGAGCGAATCGGCCAGCTCGAGCACATGCTTGGGGCCGGGGAGGCGATTGAGTTCCGCCGCCTTGGCCAGCCCCATCCCTTCACCGGCGAGCAGGGCGCGGACCTCCTCCGCGCTGGTGATGCGTGCCGCTCGCGCGCTGTCGTCGGCAGCCACCGAGGCGCCGCGGGCGTGCTGCGCGTGCGCGCCGTGCTGGTGTTGCGCGAGGAGGGCGCACGGCGTGCACGCGAGCGTCACGCACACCAAACGCAGGGTGCGCAGCAGCGCGGGGCGCGGGGCGCGGATCATGGTGACATCGCGCATCAGTTCTGCTCCAGTGCACTCGGCGACTTGGCACCGCCGCTGACGAGAAAGTCGATCGCCACGTTGCTCAATGCGCGCACGCCCACCGGCAGCGCGCGCTCGTCGACCAGGAAGAGTGGCGAGTGATTGCCGGGCACCGTCTTCCAGTCGGCATCGGGCGAGGTCACACCAAGGGAGAAGAACATGCCGGGCACCTTGCGCTGGAAGTAGGAGAAGTCCTCGCTGGCGAGGATGAGCGGCTGCTCGCTCACCTTCTCGCGTCCGGCCACGCGCTCGAGCGTGGGGACATAGCGCTTGGTGAGGGCGATGTCGTTGTTCGTCACCGGATAGCCGATGTCGATCTTCACCACCGCCGTCGCACCCGATGCTTCGGCGATGTTCTCGGCGGTGCGCTTGATGCGCTGATGGAGCGCCGCGCGCGTCGCCTCGTCGAACGTGCGGATGGTGCCGACCATCAGCACGCTGTCGGGGATGATGTTGCCGCGCACGCCGCCGTTGATCGCGCCGATCGTGACGATCGACGGGGAGAGGGCGATGTCGGTCTGGCGCGAGACGATGGTCTGCAGTCCCAGCACCACCTGCGACGAGACGACGATCGGATCGACGCCACCCCACGGGATCGCCCCATGCGTCTGCCGTCCACGCACGACGATCTCGAGGTTGTCGGCGGAGGCCTGCGCCGGGCCCGTCCGCCAGGTGAGTGCGCCGAGCGGCCCCGGGCCCACATGGAGGCCGAAGATCGCGTCGACCTTGGGGTTCTCGAGCGCACCGGCCTCGATCATCGGCTGCGCTCCGCCGCGCGGCGTGCCTTCTTCGGCGGGCTGGAAGATGAACTTCACCGTGCCCGGCAGTTGCGCCTTCATGCTCGTGAGCACTTCCGCCGCACCCATGAGCATCGCCACGTGGGTGTCGTGCCCGCAGGCATGCATCACGCCCACCGCCTGTCCGCGATACGTCGTGCGCACCGTGCTCTTGAACGGGAGGTCGGTCATCTCCGTCACCGGGAGCGCGTCCATGTCGGCTCTGAGCGCGACGACCGGGCCAGGCTTGCCGCCACGCAGCACGCCGATGACGCCGTGGCCACCGACGCCGGTCTGCACCTCGAGCCCGAGGGACCGGAGATGATCGGCGACGAGCTTCGCGGTGCGCACCTCTTCGCCCGAGAGCTCGGGGTGCTGATGGATGTCCCGGCGCCACGCCACGACCTTGGCGTCGATGCGCGCGGTGGCCTCATCGATCGCGCGATGGAGCGCCGAGGCCGACTGGGCAGAGACGGGAGACGCCGCGCACACCAGCGCAGCCAGCAGGGCGAGACGGGAGGAGCGCATGGCGCGAAAAGTGCGCCCGCGCGCGCCGCGGCGGAACCGACCCCGGACGCCGCGCGCTACTTCTTCGCGACGTCCTCCAGGAAGGCCGTATTGGCCACCGACACGGTGACGTCGCCCTGCGCGATGAGCGTCTGTGTGGGCGTGATCGCCGTCAGTTCGCCGCGCACCCCGGCAACCTCGATCGTCTCGCCCGGACGAAAGAGCTTCCGCGCATAGAAGCCCGCCAGCACGTTGCGCGTGACGTCCTTGCTGCCGAGCCCGAAAGAGATCGCAAAGGCGAGTGCGAAGCCTCCGAGCAGACACGCCGTCACGATGCGCACCATCGCCGTGTCGAACTCGAGCTGGCCGATGGCCATGGCCAACACGATGAACAGAATGAACGCGCCGGTGAGTTTGCCCAGCGTGGGCGCGAAGTCGATGCCCGCGCTGGCCGCGGCCCGTTCCACCGCGTCGCTCGCGATGCGTCCGGCCGACGTGCCGACGATCAGCAGCAGCAGCGCGGCCGCCAGCTTGGGCAGGTAGCCGAAGAGTGCGCCAATCGCCGAGGAGATCGCCACGAGGCCGTACGCATCGGCGGCGACGCGAGCGAAGAGCAACAGCAACAGATAGTAGACCAGCTTGGGGATGATCGCGCTGGCCGCCTGGCCGGCACCGACCTTCTTGATCAGCTCGTCGACGCCCGCCTGCTGCAGCAGTCGGTCCACCGGCAACCGCGTCAGCAACTGCCGAAGTACGCGCTCGACCAGTCGCGCAGCGAGCAGCAGCAGGATGCCGATGACGATCGCCGTGAGCACCTTGGGCGTCGTCTCGATGACTGCGCGCTGCAGGTCGAGCAGGATCTGGCGAATCGGGTCGGGCATCGTCATCGCTCCGGCGGGGGCACCTGCGCGCGGCGTTCATCGATCCAGTCGAACGGAATGCGCAGCAGGCTCAGGAAGATGGTCATGGGCGCAAGCACGGAGAGTCCCACGAGTTCGCTGGCAAGATGTCGCCGCTCGAGCCCGCGCTCGACGCGTGCGATGAACCGCGCGCCAGGTGTGATCGCGAAACCCTCGAGCTGTGCGATCGGCTCGCCGAGATCGTCGGTGTCGGACACGGTGCCATCGTCCTCGTCACTCATGCGCGCCCCGCCATGCTCGCCGATTCGGCGCGCTCCTCGAGTGCATAGAGGCGACGGAACTCCTCGCGGCCGCGCTTGATCCGCATCTTCACCGCCGAGAGCCCGATCCCCAACTGCTCGGCGATCTCCTCGTAAGAGAGCCCGTCGGCGTCGCACAGCACGAGCGGTACGCGCACGGTATCGCTCAGCCGGTCGAGCACGCGCACCACACGCTCGCGCGCGTCTTCCGCTTCCACGATGCGGTCGACCTCCGGCTCTGTCGACAGTGCCTCGACGTCGCTGACCACGTCACCGTCGACATCGACGAAGGTCGCACGGCGCGCCTTGCGCAGGTGATTGAGGCAATGATTCACCTTGATGGTCTTGAGCCAGCCGAGAAAGGGGGCGCGCGGCTCGTAGCGGGGGAGGGCGAAGTACGCTTTCACGAACACGTCCTGCGCCAGGTCTTCCGCGTCGGTCGCCGAACGGCTCAGCATCCGGCAGTTCGCGACCACGAATCCCTGGTGTCGGCGCACGAGCGTCTCGAACGGACGCGGGTCGTGCCGTCGCACGCGGCACTGCACGGCCAGGTCGTTGTCGGAGAGCTCGGCGTCGAAGTCGGACATGTGACGTCGTGTGTGGGGAAACCGCGCGGGGTGTGGAAAGTCACACGATCATGGCACCGTCGGGCAAGGGGAAGGCGAGCTCGACCGGGGATGTGACTTTGGTGCCGCGCACGGGTTACTCCCCCCGTGCGACTCAACCTCTCATCCTCGCGGCGTCCCGACTGGAACCCGATTCTGGTCGTCGAGCCGAACTCGGAAGTCCGGCGCGCACTCGTGCGCGCCCTGGAACGCGACGGCTGGCCCGTCATCGAATCGAACTCGGCCGAGTCCGCGCTGATCGGCCATCAGCAAGTGCGACTCGTGGTCTCCGAAGTGGAGCTGCCCGGCATGGATGGCTACGCGCTCGCGTCGGTGTTGCGTGCGCGCAGCGAATGCCTGCCGGTGTTGCTCACCTCCGGTGCGCACGATCACATCGACAGCGACGTCGAGGGCAAAGGACCGCTTGCCTTCCTGCCCAAGCCCTTTCCCCCGACGTCGCTGACCACGCTGGTGCGCGCCATGCTCGGCGCGCCACTCAGCAGCGCGCGGCTTCAGTCATAGCGCGCGCTTGATGGCGGCGTCGAGGTCCTGGGTGCCCCCCACACCCGTGTACCGCACCACGCCGCCTTTGTCGATGACGACCACGTACGACGTCGCCGGTGCGTCGTACGCCGCGCCCGCATCCCCCTTGCGGTCGTAGAGCATCACGCCGGGAATGCCGTACTTCACGCGATAGGCTTTGGCGCGCGCCACCGGCTGGTTCACGCTCACCGCGATGGTGACGAACTGCACCTGCCGTCCGTACTTGGCGTGCGCCGCCTTCATCGCCGGCTCCATCTGCTTGCAGTTGCCGCACCACGTCGCCCAGAACTCGAGCAGCACGGGCCCCTTGCCCACGTACTGCGAGAGGGTGGCGGGCGCGCCCTCGAGCGTCTCGAGCGTCGCGTCCGGCGCCTTCGCCCCGATGGCGATACCGCTGTCCTGCGCGAACACCGGCGCGGCGACCGCGATCGCCAGCACCGACACCACTGCGCGCATGCGCAGGCTCAGATCCATACCGACCCCATCTGAATCAGGTAGTACTCGGCGACGCCGAGCATGAGGAGCGCAAAGGCGCGCTTGACCCACACCATCCAGGTGCCGGCCCGCGGCAATCGCGCGAGCGTGCCGGAGAAGAGCCCCACGGCCACGAGCAGCGTGCACATGCCGAGCGAGAACGCGAACAGGTACACGAATCCGAGCGTGGCGCTGCCGGTCGAGGAGACCCAGGTCAGTACGGCCGCCATGACCGGGGCGGAGCAGGGCGCGGCCACCAGCCCCGAGACCATCCCCATGACCAGTGCGCCGACGAACCGCCCACCATCCCCTGCCGAGGACGCGCGCGCCAGCAGCGATGCCGGCAGGCGGACGGGGAGCACATCGAGCATGCTGAGCGCGGCGATGATCAGGAGATTCGCCATGACGAAGTACGCCCATGGGTTGCTGCTGATCGTGCCGAACATCGTACCGGTCAACCCGGCGAGCACACCGAGTCCCGAATAGACCCCGGCCAAGCCGATCACGTACGTGAGCGTGAGCAGCAGCACGCGGCCGCGCGGTGGCGCGACGCCACCGGAGACCGTGTTCTGCCCGCCGACGATCGCCGCGGTGATCGGGATCATCGGATAGACGCACGGCGTCAGCGAGGTGAGCACCCCGGCGCCGAAGAGAAACGGGATCGCGGTGATCGGGCTCTGGGAGAGTTGCTGGGCGAGATCGGCCATGCGGTGTCAGAAGATAGTGCGTGCGCGAAACGTGCCGGCGCGTGCACACATCGGCTATCGGGCATCCGGTCGATGCCGCGCAGCGCCGTGCGTGATTTGCCGACTGGCGCCGTCGCGAGCACGGCGTAGTGTTGACGTACGCGTACGTGTCTGGTGAGTCAGAGGGAGCACGCTCATGACGCAAGACTTCGAGTCGTTCCAGTCCGCCCGGAACCCGCACCGGGACGAAGAGCAGGCCCACGCCGCCGAGTTGATCGCGGCCCGTCTCGAGCGCGCCGGGGTGTCGCTCCACGGGAATGAGTCGGGCGACGATCTCGCGGATCTGCTCGACGCGGTCGAGCAGTTCGAGGCGGCGGTCGAAGGAGCCGGCGGCGATCTGATGGTCGACGAGCCCACGCGCGGCCATCGCCGGGCGGTGCAGCCGGACAATGCCGCGTTCACGTTGCCGGACCGCGCGGAGCGGGAGAGCGCGCGCGAGTATCTCGCGCGAATCGGGCGTGCCACGCTCGGCTTGCGGGCCATGGTGCGGCGCCCGGTGTCATAGCCTTGGGGGGCGCCCTTGGCGCCCCCAGTATCCTTCGAGGCTGGTCTCACCCCGCCTGTCGAGGATTCCGTGGCTCCGCAGTTCATCTACGTCATGAAGGACCTGAAGAAGGTGATCCCGCCGTCGCGGATCATCCTCGACGGGATCTGGCTGTCCTTCTATCCCGGCGCCAAGATCGGCGTCCTCGGCCCCAACGGCGCCGGCAAGTCATCGCTGTTGCGCATCATGGCCGGCATCGATCAGGACTTTCAGGGCGAAGCCTGGCCGCATCAGGGCACGAAGATCGGCTACCTCCCGCAGGAGCCCGAGCTCGACGCGTCGCTCGATGTGCGCGGCAACGTGGAGCTGGCCGTCCAGACGCAGCGCGCACTGCTCGACGAGTTCAACGCGATCTCCATGAAGTTCGCCGAACCCATGGATGACGACGCGATGCAGAAGCTCCTCGACAAGCAGGGGCGCATCCAGGAGCGGATCGACGCGCTCGACCTCTGGAACCTCGACAACAAGATC
>JALOPS010000170.1 GCA_025453745.1 Gemmatimonadaceae bacterium | reverse complement strand
GCATGTGGGACACTTGGTCGGCGTGATGGCGCTCGTGCATCTGCAGCGCGCCGGGCACCGCCCCATCGCCCTCGTCGGCGGCGGCACCGGGCTGATCGGCGATCCGAGCGGGCGGCGCAGCGAACGTCAACTGCTCACGACCGAGGCGATCGACGCGAACGTGGTGGCGCTGCGCACGCAACTTGAACGCTTTCTCGACTTCTCCGGGCCGCGCGGTGCCAAGGTGCTCAACAACGCGGACTGGCTGCGCCGGCTCGACCTCATCGGCTTCCTGCGCGATGTGGGCAAGCACTTCACGGTGAACTACATGTTGCAGAAGGAGTCCGTCTCCGCCCGCATGGACGACGGCATCTCCTTCACCGAGTTCAGCTACATGCTGCTGCAAGCGTACGACTTCCTCGAGCTCTCACGGCGCGAAGGCGTCACGCTGCAGGTGGGGGGGAGCGATCAGTGGGGGAACATCACCGCCGGGACGGAGCTCATCCGTCGCACCACCGGCGGCGCGGCGCATGGCGTGACGTTGCCGCTCGTGACCACGGCGAGCGGCGAGAAGTTCGGCAAGAGCGCGGGGAACGCCGTGTGGCTCGATGGCGCGCTCACCTCGCCGTATCAGTTCTACCAGTTCTGGATGCAGGCGGACGACGCGAGCATTCCGCGCTACGTGCGGTACTTCTCGTTGCTCGAACGTGAGGCCGTCGAGGCGTTGGACGTCGCGGTGCGCGAGCGGCCGAGTGCGCGCGAGGCGCAGCGTGCGCTGGCGGCGGAAGTGACGGAACGCGTGCACGGCGCCGACGCGGCGCGCGCAGCGGCGCAGGTGTCGAATCTGCTGTTCAGCAAGGGGGCCGACGTGCGCGCCCTCTCGGCCGAGGCGCTGGCGATGCTGCGCGGCGAGGTCCCCTTTGCGCGGTACGAGGCGCCGGCGGAGGGTGCGGTGACGTCGGACGAGATCGACGTGTTGCAGTGTCTCGTGCAGCTCGGCCTCGTCGACTCGCGCGGGGCGGGCAAGCGGGTGCTCGAACAGGGCGGCGTGATGGTGAATGGCGTGAAGCTGGGCGCGAGTGATCGCACGGTGCGCCGTGACGGCGTGCTTCCCGGCGGATACCTCCTCGTACGGAAGGGGGCGCGGGAGTACGGGATGGTCAGCGTGGGCGCGTGAGAGCGGCCGTGGGCACCCGGTGGCGACGCGGCGGGTCGCGGGTCCATCGCCATCAGACGGCTGCATTGGGCGGGACGTTGGGGCCCCAAGGTGGCCAGTGCCCGCCGCAACACATCACCCACCCAGCACGGCGACGATCCGCTCCATCTCCTCGAGCGTGTTGTATCCGTGCGGACTGAGCCGAACGCACCCTTCCCGCACCACGTGCGCCACACCGGCCGCACTCAGCGCGCGATGCATCCCGTCGAGATCGCGTGGCGCGAAGGCCACGATCCCCGCACGGCGCGCAGCGTCGGCCGGTGAGACGAGCGTCACGTCGCTGCGCGATGCCGCCCACGCGATGAGCCGGTCGACGAGCCCTGCGACGTGCGCCGCCATCGCGCCCACTCCGGCCTCGAGCAGCACATCGGTCGCCGCCTTGGCCACCGCGATGTCCTGATACGGCAGCGTCACCACCTCGAAGCGGCGCGCGTCGGGATAGAAGTCGTACTCGTAATCGACCAGCCGCGTGTAGTCGTCACTCGAACGCATGCACGCCCACCCCACGTCGTGCGGTTCGAGCTGTTCGACGAGCGCACGACGCACGTACACGAAGCCCGTTCCCCACGGCGAGCAGAGCCACTTCTGCGCCCCGCAGGAGAGCACGTCGATCGGCAGCGCATGCACGTCGAGCGTGCGCACCCCCACGCCCTGGATCGCGTCGACGATGAACGGAATCGCGCGCGCGCGGCACGCCGCACCGATCCGCGCGAGATCGGCGACGAAACCGGTCGCGAACTGCACCCAGCTCACGACGACCGCGCTCACGTCGTCGCGTGTCTCGATGGCGTGCACGAGCGCGTCTTCGTCCGGCAACCGCCCCGCTTTCGGGATGAGCTCGAAACGCAGCCCGCGATCGCGCGCCGCAGCCATGAAGGGATACACGCAGCTCGGGAACTCGCCGTCGAACGTGAGCACCGCCCCGCCCGCACGCATGGGGAGCGACCGCGCCGCGAAGTTGAGCCCGTAGGTCGTGTTGGTCATCAGCGCGATCTCATCGGCATCGGCACCGATCAACCGCGCGAAGTTGCCCCGCGCGCCGTCGGCGGCACCGCGCAACTGCGGCACGCCGATGCGATGTGGCTCCGAGCGCACGAGCGCCCACTCGTCTGCCACGGCGCGACAGCGATCGGGCTGCGGCCCCACCGACGCCGCGTTGACATAGACACCCGTCGCGCGCGTCATCCAGGCGAACTCGCGCGCACGGAGCTGGTCGACGTCGAACGCCGCGGAGGGCGCGGCAGGAGCGGGCGCGAGGCCGGTCATGGCAGTGGGGTCAGGCGTGCAACATCACGTCATCGAGCGGACGATCGCGGAACTGCATCGCGTGCAGCCGCGCGTACAGCCCGCCGGCGGCCAGCAGCGTCGCGTGCGATCCCTGCTCGACGAGCCGTCCGGCGTCCAGCACGAGAATGCGATCGGCGTGGGCGATCGTCGAGAGGCGGTGTGCGATCACGAACACCGTGCGCCCCGTCAGCAATCGGTCGATCGCCTCCTGCACCAGCCGCTCGCTCTCGGTGTCGAGCGCGGACGTGGCCTCATCCAGCACGAGAATGGGCGGATCGAGCAGCAGCGCGCGCGCAATGGCGAGGCGCTGTCGCTGCCCACCGGAGAGGCGCGTGCCCCGCTCGCCGAGCACGGTGTCGTACCCGTCGGGCAACTGCGAGATGAAGCCGTGTGCATTGGCCGCACGGGCCGCGGCCTCCACCTGCGCGTGCGAGAACTGATCGGCGCGCCCGATGGTGAGATTGGCCCGCACACTGTCGTTGAAGAGGACCGTGTCCTGACTGACGATGCCCATCAGTCGGCGCAGCCCCGGCAGTGTGATCTCGCGCGTGTCGACGCCGTCGATGCGGACGGTGCCGCGCGCCGGCTCGATGAAGCGCGGCAGCAGATCGACCAGCGTGCTCTTCCCCGCCCCGCTCGGGCCCACCAGCGCAATGACTTCGCCCTTCCGCGCCGTGAAGCGGATGCCCTGCAAGGCCACGCCCGGCGGTTCATCGGGCGTCAGCGGCGGATAGCTGAAACTGACATCCTCGAATGTGATGGACTCGGCGAAGGTCGGCTGCGCGATCTGCCCGCGATCGCGCGCCGTCTCCGACTCGGCGTCGAGGATCTCGAAGACGCGTTCGGCCGAGGCCAGCGACTGTTGACCCAGCGTGGGGACTTGCGAGAGCTGCTTGAGCGGCTGCAGCAGCCGGATGACGAGCACCAGAAACGTGATGAGATCCGCGCCGTTCATGGTGCGCGTCATGAGCACCTGTTGCGCCCCGATCCAGAGCAGCGCGACGGCCACGATCGTGCCGAGCGTCTCGGTGATCGGCTGCGAGAGCTGCACCAGGCGCGCCACCTTGATCAACTGCTTGGTGTAGCGCTCGTTGAGCGTGGTGAAGTGCGCGAACTGCGCCGGCTCCGCGCGGTACGCCTTGAGCAGGCGCATCCCGGCGACGGTTTCCTGCACGGTGCTCGTGAGCTCGCCGGCTTCGTTGCCCACCCGCCGGAAGCCGCGCCGCAGGCGGCGCAGGAGTGGCTGCAGCGCGCCGATGATTGCGGGCGCGACGATGAGCGCGTAGAGCGTGAGCTGCCAGGAGAGGCTGAACAGCGCGACGATGGTGGCCAGCACCTGCGCCCCGCTCAGGATGGAGCGGGTCACGAGTTCGGTGATGACCTGCTTCATCGTCCCCGTATCGACCTGCACGCGCGTGAGGATCTGCCCCGCCTTCGTCCGCGTGAACCAGTCGAGCGGCAGCCGGAGCAGATGGCCGAACACCGCGCCGCGCAGGTCGCGCACCACCCGTTCCTGCAGCGTCGCCCCCAACTGCCCGCCCAGCCAGACGAACGCGTTCTTGAGCGTGACCGCGATGAGGATGAGGGCGATCGTGTTGCGCAGCGACCCCATCTTGTCGGCAGGATCGAGCAGCGCGCCCACGGTCGCATGCAGCACGTCGCTCAGGAGCCCCGGGCGGGTGGGGAGCGGCGGCTGGTCGAAGAGCGCGTTGAGAAACGGGATCAGCAGCGTGAACGAGAAGACGTCCAGGATCGCCGCCGTGAGATTCGCCGCCATCACGCCGATCATGTGCCCGACATGCGGGCGCACGAAGGCGAAGGAGCGCCGGTAGACGCTCACCGTTTGGGCGTCAGCAGGGCGAGGGGCAGGATGACTTCTTCAGGCGTCACCCCACCGTGCAGGAACGAGCCGCGATAGCGCTGCTGGTACTCGCGCAGCTTGGTCGGATAGACGAAGAACGTGTCGCCCGCCGCAAGCAGCGTGTTCACCCCCGGTCCGCGATGCGGCAGGCGCAACGCGTCCGCATCCGTGTACAGCAGCGCCTGATCCGCCTGCTCGGCGCGCAGATCCTCGCCGAACTTGTAGCGGAGGTTCATCGTGGCGTCGCGCTTGGCGTACACCGTTGCCGGCGTGTTGCAGTGGATCGCGCCGTGGTCGCTCGTCAGCACTACCGTGATCCCGCGACGCTGCGCCTCGCGCAGCACACCGAGCAGCGCGGAGCGCTCGAACCACTGCCGCGTGAGCTTGCGGAGGGCGACCTCGTCGCGCGCGACCTCGTAGAGAATCATCGACTCGCTGCGCCCATGCGTGAGCAGGTCGATGAAGTTGAACACGAACGCGCTCACGCCGTCGGAGAGGATCGACCCGCCGAGATGCCGGAGCAGATCGTCGGAGTCGGTCGCGCTCGAGATCTTCGCGTAGCGCACCGGCGTGGGGTCGCGGCGCAGCTCGGCGAGCTGCGCGGCGAGCAGTTCACGCTCGTGCGCGTTGAGCGTTTCGTCGTCACGCTCGGCGCCCTGCGAGCTCCACCAGTCGGGATAGCGGGCCGCGATCTCGCCGGGGAAGAGTCCGCTGAAGAGTGCGTTGCGCGAGTAGGGCGTGGCGGTGGGGAGCACGGCGTAGTACTGCGACGTCTCCACCTCGAACATCGGCGCGATGAGCGGCTCGAGCGCCATCCACTGGTCCACGCGCAGACAGTCGACGACGATGAAGATCGCGCGGCGATCCCGGTTGAGGATCGGCAGCACGAACTCACCGACGATGTCGATCGACAGCGGCGGCCGGTCCCCCTCGAGTGCCTGCGCCCAGCGCGGATACTCGCGCCCGATGAACTGCGCGAAGTCGCGATGCATGTCGGGGTAGAGCCCCCGCAGCGACTCGTGCAGTCCCATCTCGCCGGCCTCGGCGAGCTCCACGTCCCACGCCATGAGCTCCTGGAACCGATCGAGCCACCCGCGCCAGTCGAGCGCACGATTGCGCTCCGCTTCGATCGCGCGGAACCGCTCCACGAAACGGCGGGCCAGCGCCTGCTGGCGAATGCGCGGCCCATCGAGGATGCGCGTGACCGCGGTGAGCACCTGCCGCGGGTTGATCGGCTTGATGAGATAGTCGCGGATGTTCGCGCCGATCGCCTCCTTGAGCGTTGCATCCTCCTCGCTCTTGGTGACCATCACGACCGGCAGCGCAGGGGCGAACTCGCGGATCTCGCGATACGCGTCGAGCCCGCGCACACCGGGCATCTGCTCGTCGAGCAGCAGCAGGTCGATCGGCTCGCGGCGTAGGAGCTCGAGCGCGTCGTCCGCGTTGGTGGCCCACTGCACGCGATAGCCGCGCTCGCCGAGAAAGATCCCGTGGGCTTCGAGGAGTTCCGCCTCGTCGTCGACCCAGAGGATCGTTTTCGTGAACTTCACCGGCGCCGTCATCGGACCGCGCAAGATACCCTTGGTTTGCGGAGTGGTGCCACCGCGCAGCGGCACGGCAGTGGCTGCGACGACGTGGCCGCGCGGTGCTTGGTCTCGAGCCTCCCGCCGCCGTGGACGAGGCGCGTTAGACTCACCGTGTGCCCGTATCCGCCCGCGCGCCGTACGCGCTCGACCTTCCCCCGTTTCCCCTCCCGGCACTCGTGGCGCACGCCGGCCGTGCGCCCGTCGGCAACGGACGGGAAGTGGCGCTCGCCCTGCTGGTGGTGGCGCGACTCGCGCTCGGCGTGCTCGATCCGGCGCTGATCTCCACGACCACCCGCGAGCAGCGGGCGGCCTCTGCGCGAGTCTGGCTGGCCTCGCTGGCCCTGCCGAGCACCACGCGCGTCCCCATCGCCCGGGCGATCGAGGCATCGGTGACCGGCGCGGCGGCAGTCGCGGGCGCGCTGCGGTCGGTGTTGGCGGCGACCTCCGGCTGGCTCGATGCCGCCTCGATCGATGAGCTCTCAGCGATTGTGCAGCGACTCCAGGACGTGGACGCGTAGGCCATTGGCGTGACGGGATGGGCCCGCACGGCGTCCTCTTTCCGTGAGTCCGCGCCCCGCCGAGATCGCCCCGATCACCCGCATCGTCGACCGGATCGACCGCATCAGTGAAGGTGCGGCGCCGACCGGCTTGATCCCGACGGGATTCCCCACCCTCACGGCCGTCCTGGGTGGCGGGTTCCGACGTGGCGACCTGGTCGTCGTTGGCGGCGACGTGGGGGTCGGAACCACGTCGTTCGGGCTCGCGGGCGCGCTGCGGGCGGCCCAAGCGGGGGCGGCGTCCGTCTTCGTGAGCGGCGAGTTCACGATCGAGCGCGTGCATGAACGCGCGCTGGCCATGGAGTCGCGCGTGCGACTCGACACGATCCGGCAGGCTACCTGCTCGGACGAGGAACGTGCACAGTTGGCGACGACGGCGATCTCGCTGCGCGACCTCCCCTTTGCCGTGACGCTCATCGGCACGAGCGGCGTGGCCGATGTGGCGCGCGCGCTCGGTGGCCGCGCGGGCACGGCGATGCTGGTGGTCGATGGCCTCCCCGCCCTCGTGGGGGCGAAGGGCGCCCTGCCGCTCGCCGAGGAGCAGGCGCGCGCGATGGTCGCGCTCAAGCGGCTCGCCATCGAGCAGGATGTTGCCCTGCTGGTGACCGCGAAGCTTCCCGCGCTCGATCGCACGCGCGCCGATCGACGCCCGCGCCTCGAGGACTTCGGCACGCTGCGTGCCGTCGAGGAGCAGGCGGACGTGGTGCTGGGGCTCTATCGCGAGGAGCTGTACGTCCGCGACTTGGGCATCGCCGGGGCCACGGAGCTCTCGCTCCTCAAGCAGCGCGACGGCGTGACGACCTACCTCGATCTCTACTTCTTCGGCCCGATCCTGCGCTTCGAGGACATGGTCGACCGGTAGCGCCGACACCTCGCCCAGGGGACCGCTCGGCGGCGCGTCCCGCTATCTTTGGCGGGTCTCTTGCCCCGTTCGGATGGCCGGTCACAGTAAGTGGAAACAGATCAAGCACTACAAGGCAGCGACCGACGCGAAGCGCGGGGCGCTGTTCACGCGACTGATCCGCGAAATCACCGTGGCCGCCAAGGCGGGCGGCGGTGATCCCGGCGGCAACCCGCGCCTGCGCACGGCCATCGACAACGCCAAGGCCGCGTCGATGCCCAAGGACAACATCGAGCGCGCGGTCAAGAAGGGGACGGGCGAACTCGAAGGCGTCGATTACGTCGAGGTGCTGTACGAGGCGTATGGACCGGGTGGCGTGGCGATCATGATCCAGGCGCTCACCGACAACCCCACCCGCACGGTCGCCGAGGTCCGCCACAAGCTCTCGCGCAGCGGCGGCAACCTGGGTGCCACCAACTCGGTCGCGTGGATGTTCGACCGGCGCGGACAGATGGTGGTCACGTCCACCGTCGGCGAAGACGCGGTGATCGAAGCGGCGCTCGAGGCCGGCGCGGAAGACGTGGTGCGCGAGGACACCGACTACATCGTCACCACGGCGCCGGCCGATCTGCATGGCGTCAAGGAAGGGCTCGAGACGCGTGGCTTTGCCGTGCGCGACGCGGAGCTCGCCTGGGTGCCGCGCAACACGGTGAAGGTCGAAGGCGAGGCCGCGCCGCAACTGCTCAAGTTGCTCGACGCCCTCGACGAGCTCGACGACGTGCAGAAGGTGGACGCGAACTTCGAGATGGACGCTGACGCGCTCGCCGACGCCTGAGGGCGTCGGCGCGTCGCTTCGATTCATGCTCGTTCTCGGGATCGACCCCGGCACGGCGGTGACGGGATTCGGCGTCGTCCGCCAGGACGGGCCGCAGCGGCTCGCACTCGTGGAGTGCGGTGTACTGCGCACCTCACCGACGCTGCCACTGAGCGACCGGCTGCGGGAGATCCACGACGGCGTCCGCACGCTCATCGAGCGGCACGCGCCCGACCTCGTGGCGGTCGAGAGCATCTTCTACGCGCGCAACGTCCGCACCACGATCACGCTCGGCCACGCGCGCGGCGTGATTCTGCTCGCGGCGGCGCAGGCGGAACGTGACATCGCGGAGTTTCCGCCCGCGGCAATCAAGAAGGCGATCGTGGGGACCGGGCAGGCGACGAAGGCCCAGGTGCAGTACATGACGGCGCGGCTGTTGCGCCTCAAGCATGCGCCCGAGCCGGCCGATGCGGCGGATGGCGTGGCGTGCGCGCTGACGGCGTGCCTCTCGCAGGAGGGCGTGCGGCGCGCGGTCGCCCTCGGCGTGTGATGATGCGGCCGTGGCCGGCCGCGGCGTCCGTGCATCGCCGCGCACTGCCCCCGTGATCAGCCGTTCAAGGACTCTGACCCCTTGAACAGATGCGCCGTTCAAGGACTCTGGCCCCTTGAACGCCCCTTGAACGAAGGACTCTGACCCCTTGAACAGATCAGCCGTTCAAGGACTCTGACCCCTTGAACGCCGAACGGTTCAAGGACTCTGACCCCTTGAACGCGTGGT
>JALOPS010000169.1 GCA_025453745.1 Gemmatimonadaceae bacterium | reverse complement strand
GACCTCATCGCGCAGCAACTCGACCTCGATCCCGGCGTGCTCTGCTCGCGCGACCGGCTCGAAGCCGTCGCGCGCGCGCAGCCATCAACGGTCGACGCGTTGCTCGACGTGCCGGGCATGCGCCGGTGGCAGGTCGACGTGCTGGGGACCGCGCTCCTTCGCGCCCTGCGGGTTGGCGCGGCGAAACCATCCGCGCCGGCGAAGGCGAACGGAGCCGACGACTCGCCGTACAGAGATTCCTGATCGTTGCGCGGGTGCAACGACGGGTGGCGGTAGGGAGAATACCCGACAGTTGACGTGGCATGCGCGCGACACAACGCGGCGCCACACCCTTCACTCCGTGACGTGCGACACGCCGACCAAGAGGCGACGACGACGCCCGTGTGATACTCGGCGGGCTCTGCCATTGTAACCGTCTTGTTCACAGTGACTTGAGCGACGTGATCACCCGCGTCGCGACTTCCGTGTGACGGGTCTCCCGCAGGCGCCAGTCCGCACAGCTCCGGCACGACTGCTGCAGTAATTCCGGCCATCAGCGCGGACAGTCTCGACGCCGGGGGGCGTGGGGTCGAAGCAGACTCCAGGACTGGATGCACCGTCAGCGATCTGGCCATGACAACGACTGCACGGTTGGCGAATCGGGTGGGCGTGGGGCCGCGTGCTCTGGAGAGCATGCGTCGCGGGGTGTGGATCTTCTTCGCCGTGACCATTGCCGGCGCGGCGTTCGACCTGTTCACCAAGTGGTGGGCGGTCGAGCGATTGCCCAAGCTCGGACTGGTCACACTCACGGAGCGGCTCGGACTGCTGCTCGTGTTCAACCACGGCACCGCCGGCGGGTACTCGGTGGGCGAGCACACGATGCTGTTCAACATCATCGTGATGTCGCTCGTGCTGGTCGCGGTGACGCTGTGCAACATCATGCTCTCCGGCATCGATGCCTGGTCGGCGGTGCCGATGGGGATGATCGCCGGCGGCGGGTGGGGCAACCTCGCCAGCGTCGTGGCCGGGCCGACCGGCGTACCCGACTTTCTCGCGTGGCAGCGCGACTCAGGGTCGATGGTGATCTTCAACGTCGCCGATGTGGTGCTCTGGTTCGGCTGCGCATTGCTCATCCCGATCGGTATCCGCCTTGCACGCCTGCTGCAGGGCGACCAACGCGACGTACGATCGTTGCTGCGTCTCTAGCGCCAGCACGAGCTGGGTCACGTAGGGGGGAAGCAGTCGGGCCCCGAAACCGAGAGGTTTCGGGGCCCGATCCCGTTGCGACGCGCGCGGCGTCAGAACCCCATGTAGGCGCGCACGCGCGGCTCGATGCGCTCGGGCGTCCAGTACGGGCTCCACACCAGGTTGATCAGCACCGTGCCGATGCCGGGAAGCGTGCGCACCTGCTTCTCCGCCTCACCCATGATCTCCGGTCCCGACGGGCATCCCGGCGACGTGAGCGACATGTCGACGGTGACGTCGGCCCCGTCCACGGCGATGCCGTAGACGAGCCCCAGGTCGACGATATTCAGATTCAGCTCGGGGTCCTTCACCCGGCGAAGCGCAAGCTTCACCTGGTCTTCACTGATGGCGCCCGGCGCCGACGCGTCGCCCACGGGTGCCGGTGCGACTTCGGGCGTCTCAGGTGTGACTGCGATTTCGTCCACGAATCCTCCCCTCCTCCGCGCAAGTAAGTCGATCCGGGACCGGGGGGGAAGTCGGGAAGACAGCGGATGTGGCCTTCGGGCGACCACCTGATTCGGCGCGGCGTGCGCTCCGAGCGCCGACTGCCGAACACCGTCCGTGATTCAGCGCCCGGACTTCTTTCGTGCCGTCGTCGGCTTGGCCTTCGACCCCGCGCGACTCGACTTGGCCTTCGCACTCGTCGCGCGCGTGCTCCGCGACTTGACGGAGCTCGACGTGCCGGCCTTCGCTTTGCTCGCCTTGGCGGACTTCGCGGCGCCGGCCTTGGCGCTTGCGCGCGCTCGCGACGCCTTGGCACTCCGCGCCCGCGCCACCGCCGCCGAGCGCGACCGCGCACGCCGAGAGCGTGCGGAACGCGAACGCACGGGAGGATTCCACCCCTCGCTCGCGTAGTCGGCGCGGAACGCCGTGCGCCGCGCCGTGTCTTCGTCGCTGACGTCGAGCAGCGCCACCGTCGCGGCATCGGCCAGGTCGGCGCGGATGTCGTGGATCAACTGCCCCGGACGACGCACGCGCGCGGCGTGCACGCGGTTGGTGAGCAGGACCACGAACACGTTCCGATCGGGATCGATCCAGAGCGACGTGCCGGTGAAGCCCGTGTGCCCGTACGACCGGTTGGAGAAGAGTCGTCCGCACGTCGGGTCGTCGCGCTCGCTCCCCGATGCCGCGCGGTCGCACGTGTCCCATCCGAGTGCGCGATGGCCGGACGTGCGGCGCGTGAATCGGTCGATCGTCTCGGCGCGGATCAGTTGCCGCTCACCCACGCGCCCGCGATCGAGCATCAACTGGGCAAAGAGGCCGAGGTCCGCAGCGGTGGCGAAGAGACCGGCGTGGCCAGCGACGCCACCGAGGGCGAAGGCGTTTTCGTCGTGCACTTCGCCACGCAGCGGATAGCCGCGCCGCGACCACGACTCGGTCGGCGCGATCCGGTCGCGCAACGCGCGCGACGGGCGGAACTGCGTGTCCGTCATCCCGAGTGGCCCAAACAGCCGCGCCTCGAGAAACCCATCGAGCGACTGTCCGCTGACGGTCTCCGCGAGAACGCCAAGTACATCGGCACCCACGTCGGAGTAGATGTAGCACGAGCCCGGTGGGCAGACGAGGCGAGTCGAGAGGAGCTGCGCCTTGGCCTCGGGGACATTGCCTGCGGAGCGCCAGAGATCGCGACCGGCCGGCAGCCCGGAATGGTGCGTGAGCAACTGCGTCACGGTGACCGCCGACTTGGCCGGATCGCCGTCGGCGAACGCCGGGAGATACCGGGCGATTGGTGCGTCGATGTCGATGAGGCCGTCATCGACGAGCAGCATGATCGCCGACGTCGTGGCCACGACCTTCGTCAGCGAGGCCAGGTCGTAGATCGAGCGCTCGGCGGACACGCGCTCGCTCTCCGGCGTCCAGTCGAGCGTCCCGTACCCCTTGGAGACAACCGAATACCCGCCGCGTCCGATGACGACGGCTGCACCGGGGTATCCTCCAGCGTTCCGCCCCTTCTGGACGATGTGGTCGATGACCTCGAGCCGTTCGCGCGCCACGCGCAGGGCACGCATGCGCTCCGCCGAGGCGGCCGGGAGGCCGTCTGAGGGCGTAACGAGCGTGGCGGCGAGCGCGACAGCGGGAAGCAACACGAGAGGACCAGCCGAAGGTGACGTCAAAATGAAGACGCATGGACCGGGCCACGGTTTCCGGCTCAGTCCGCCCCACGTGGTGTCAGACTGTACCCGGCAGAAGTACCTGTCAAGTCGTCATAACACCTAGTTCGACAACAATTTGCGCCGCTTCACCTCAGGTTGCTTCACACGAAGGGCCCGTTTGCTGTCAGTGAGTGTTGCACATCTGGCGTGATGGTGATCGGTGTCACCTGTCCTCACATACTGTCCGCGAACGCGGCCCGACACCCCGATCCCCCGGCAACCGTACAGGCGCCCATCGTGACTGACGAGCAGACGATGGATGAGACCGAAACGCTGCTGGTGCAGCGCGCCATACAGGGAGACGAGCGCGCCATGCGGATGCTGTGGGCACAGCATGCGCCGCACGTCGACGCCGTGGTGCGCCGCCTGGCGGGGGATCCCGACGTGGCCGCCGACATCGCCCAGGAGGTCTGGATCCAGATCTTCCGCGCGCTGCCGAGTTGGCGCGGCGACTCGCGGTTCAGCACGTGGATTCATCGGATCGCCATCAACCGGGCCTTGAACGCGCTGCGCGGGCACCGCCGTCGGCAGCAGCACGAGACCGCGCTGGACGACGTTGAGGTGGCGGTGGAGCACGAGGGGGAGCGTGGAGTGCTCGCGGCGACGATTGCGGACGCCACACGTCAGCTTGCTCCCGGCGCGCGCACCGTGTTCCTGTTGCATGATGTCGAGGGGTTCACGCACGAGGAGATCGCCGCACAGCTCGGCATCACCGAAGGCGGGTCGAAGTCACAACTCTTCAAGGCGCGCGCGAAGCTGCGCCGTCTGTTGGCTCCGTTGGTGGATCGATCGTCGGTCGACGCGCGGCGTCGGGACGACGAAGGCACATCCTTTGGCACTGCGTCGTATGCGACACCTTGAGCAGGAGCGCCTCGCGGCGCTGCACGAAACCCCGCCCACCGAGGCGGAACGCGAACATCTCGCCAGTTGCGGGGCGTGTCGCGCGGAACGCGATGCGTTCGCCGAGCTCGCGCGCCTGGCGCTCGACGAAGGCACCGTCGGCCGTCGTGACATCGTGCGGATCGGGGATGTCCCGGTCGCACCGCTGACGGCGTGGGAATCGCTGCGCCCGCAGTTGATCGCCGAGGGACTGCTCGTCACCGCGGCGGCGCCCGCGGTGGTGGCGGCGCCACGTCGCACGACGCCGTGGTGGCTCAACGCCGCGGCGGCCGTCGCGCTCGTCGCTGGCGGTGCCTTGCTCGGTCGCTTCACCGCACCGGACGCCGGTCAGGCGCGCGTGGCTGACGTGCCGCTCGCCGCCGTGGCCGACACGGCCTTCTCGTCACCCGCCGACGCACAGGCTGCGCTCATGCGCGCCCAGGCGGTCTACGAGTCCGCCTCCGCGTGGCTCGCGGTCAACGACACCACTGTGCACAGCTCCGACGTGTATCGCGCGCGCCTTGCCGCGCTCGATGACATGGTGGCGACGTCCCGCGAGGCGCTGCGCAGTGCACCGCAGGATCCGGTGCTCAACCAGTACTTTCTCAGTGCGTACAGCGCACGCGAGGCCACGCTGCGGCAGTTGGGCGGTGTGCTCCCCGCGATGCAGACCATCGACAGCTATTGACCATGCGTGTGTGGCAGCGTGGGACCGGTCGTGCCGTCGCGCACCAGATCGTTTCGAGTGTGGCCGTCCTCGCACTCGCGGCGGCGACCGCGCGCGCACAGGCCACGACGCGTATGCGGATCGATCCGGCCGCGGCAGATCCCGCGGCAACGTGCGGGGTCGCGTACGGGCTCGAATTCGACGAGCGCGTCACGCTCGCGCAGCGCGCGACCACGCGCGAGCTGTTCCGGGCACGCACGGAGCTTGCCGCGCTCAATGCGGCGGTCGAGGAGCTCGCCGAGGCGCAGAGCGGCGGGGCGCCCTCCGTCATCCTGCTCCGTCGCGGCAGTGGACAGAACGTCCCCGCCGCGCAGGTCGAACAGGAGCTCTCCGCGGCGCGCCAGGTCGTCGATTCGGTGCTGCGGCGCGTGTCCCGCAGTCGCCTCGACGATCAGTCCGTCATGGTGCTCGAGGTCAACGGTCGTCCCGGTGAACTGCAACAGGTCGTCTCGCGCATCAATGGCCTCATCGGACAGATCAGCACGGAAGTGTTCCCCGCGCCGCGCGCCCCACGCGGATGGATCGGCGTGAGTCTCGTGGGGCACTACCTGCCTCGCTACACGCGCGATGGCATGGCACAGCTCTACTGCACCGACCCGATCGTCGAAACCGTCGAACCGGGCGGCCCCGCCGACAAGGCAGGGCTCGCACGTGGCGACACGCTGCTGACGATGAACGGCAACGCGCTCAAGGGGCGCGAGGTCCGCTTTGCTGCGCTCATGCAGCCGGGAAGCACGATCACCTTCCGTGCGCGGCGCGCGGGCAAGACGCGCGAGGTGCCGGTCATCGTCGAGCGACGCCCCACGGCGACCGGACCGATCATCGCCTTTGGCGACAGCGGGAGCTACGCGTATTCCTTTACCGGAGAACCGGGGCGCGCGCGTGGCGCAACTGGAAGTGTCACGGTGTCCACTGGTGATCGGACCGTCCGCGTGGGAGCACCCACGGGCGCGGGCGCGGCCGTGGGTACCACGGTGACGATCACTCCGTGGCTCTCGGGGAGTGCGACGAGCAGCGCGACGCTCTTTGCCGGCGCGCGCTTCTCCACGCTCTCGAGCGACTTGGCCGACGCACTCGGCGTCTCGAGTGGCCTGCTCGTCTCGAGCGTCGGGCCGGGGTCGCTCGCGGCCGAGGCCGGGCTGCGCGAAGGGGACGTGGTGCGCACCGTCAACGATGTCGTGCTCACCTCCCCGCAGCAGCTCGCCGAACAGGTGCGACGCACGCGAGCGGTGACGATGGACGTGGTGCGACGCGGCAAGACGCGCACGGTCGAACTCAAGTGGTGAGCGCGCGTCAGCGCGCCGCGACGGGGCCGGCCGGGATCGAGTAGAGCAGGCGGATCGTCGCGCGATCCTCGTCGGTCAAGGCGCGCGCGCGGACCTGCGCCGCCATGATGTGCTCGGGTTGCGATGCGTGGTCGAGCCCCAGTACGTGACCGGCTTCGTGCAGTGCGATCGCGCGGAGCTGCATCCCGTCCAGTCGCGCACCGTTGGCGTGACGCAAGGCGAGCACGACCTCCGCCCCGTGAATCCAGTACTGCGGGTCGCGCGTCCACACGGTGCGGCCGTTGATCGGCTCGGCGAAGCGATCGGTCCAGGTGACGCGCACATTCGCTGATGCGGAGTCACGCACGAGCACGAACCGGAGCGGGATGCCCGTCGCGCTCCACTCGTCGAAGGCATCGCGCACGAGCTCCGCATCGGTGGGCTGCCATCCCTCGAGGTGGGAGCCGTCGGCGATCCAGAGGCGGATCGGCTCGGCGCGCCGATCGCCCCAGCGCGCCACGGCGTCGCGCCGTTCGCGCAGGATGTCGGTGATGTAGGTGCCGCTCGCGTTGGTCGCCAGGCGTGCCCATGCATCGGCGGGATCGAGCGCTCGCGGTCCCTGCGCCGTGCCGGATGTCGCGAGGCGTTCGACGTCTTCCCCCGTGCGCGCGGGTGCGGCGATGGCCTCCGACGTTGGCGACGGCGCAATGATCGCGGCACGCGGGGCACCGTCGCGCGTCTCGGACGTGTCCAGCGGGGCGACATGCGCTGCGGCCGCCGACGAGGCAAACGTCGCATGGCCGACAAAGGCCGCGAGCGCGACCACGGGGGCAACAAGCACGGCGAAGTGCGAGCGACGCATGCGGGCGAGGAAGCCGCCGCCGCGTCACGCGTCGTTCAGGAACCGCTCCACGAGGGCGAAGAAGCGCTCGGGCTGTTCGAGAAACGGCATGTGTCCCGCGTCGGCGATGGTGACCGTGTCGATGGTCGCATGGCCGCCGAGGACATCCGCCGTCTCGAGCGCGGTGGCCACCGGGATCGCATCGTCCATCCCGTGCAGGACGAGCGTTCGCGCGCGCAGGGCACGCAGCGTTTCGCGCCAGTCGTAACCGTCACGCCGCAGGCGCGAGGCGATCACCGCGCCGGTCGCCGAGGTGCCGGTCGGCGGCGTGATCTCGCGGCCGAACGCGCGATCGGCAAACCAGGCGGGATAGAACGCGCGCGCGTAGGCGGCCTGCCGCGCCACGTCGGGTGCGGTGAGCGCGGCGGGGTCGAACGCCGCAAGCGTCTCGCGCGATGCGCCGCTCAGTCGCGAGAGCGCGATCTCGTGCAATGGTGGCAACCACGCGCTCGTGGTGCCGACGGCGTTCGCGAGCACGAGGCGACGCACACGTGTGCCGAGCTGGCTCGCGGCCAGCATCGCGATGCCGCCGCCCCACGAGTGACCAAGCACATCGACGGCGTCGAGGCCGAGCGCATCGCACAGGGCGCCCACATCGCCCACGTCGTGCTCGATACGGGCGGCGCGCAGTCCCGGCGGTGGGTGTGACTGCCCGCGCCCGCGCTGATCGTAGAAGATGAGCGTGCGCCGCGCGGCCAGCGGCGAAAGCATCGGCCAGAGCAGTTGATGCGAGAAGAGCAGTCCGCCGTTGATGCACACGAGCGGCGGACTCGCGGCGTGGTGCGGCGCTGCCGTGCGAAAGACCGCAAAGTCGAGCCCGCGTGCGCGCACGGTCTCGTGCGAGCACGCGGGGAGCGGCGGCAGCGCGCGACGGAACGCGAGATAGCGCTCGCGCGCCGCGCTCACGGCGCGACGTTGTGCAGCGTCAGTCCGAGGTCGTCCGCCTCCTGCTGGAGCCGACGGAGCGCCCACTGGTCGGCGAAGAGCAGCACCGGCGCATCCTTGGCGTCGTAGAGCAGGAGTCGTCCGTGTACCGCGCCGGCCTTGTCGATCGCCTTGGCGTCGCCGGTCACCCACTTCGGATAGCGAAAGCCCATCGGCTCGAACTTGCAGGGCGCGCGGTACTCGTGCTCGAGGCGGAACGCCATCACGTCGAACTGCAGCATCCCCACGGCACCCACGATGGGCACCGGGCTCTGACCTTCCTTGCCAAAGAACACCTGAGCCGCGCCCTCTTCCGTGAGCTGCCGCAGCCCCGTGTCGAACTGCTTGCGACGCATGGGATCCGTAGGCACCGCGCGGGCAAAGTGTTCGGGCGGGAAGCGCGGGATATCCGGAAAGTCGAGCGGGCCCGCCGCGGAGAGCGCGTCGCCGATGCGGAGATTGCCACGATCCATGATCCCCACCACGTCGCCGGGCCACGCTTCATCCACGCCCACGCGTTCGCGTGCGAGGAACTGCTGCGGTGCGGCGAGGCGCATCGGCTTGTTGGTGCGCACGTGCAGCGCGGGGAGGCCGGCTTCGTAGCGCCCCGAGCAGATGCGCACGAACGCGACGCGGTCACGGTGCTTGGGATCCATGTTCGCCTGGATCTTGAACACGAAGCCGGTGAAGGCCGGGTTGTCGGGGGCGATGATGCCGGCCGTGGTCTCGCGCGCGCGGGGCGGTGGGGCGAGCTGCACGAATTCGCGCAGGAAGGGCTCGATGCCGAAGTTCGTGAGTGCCGAGCCAAAGAAGACCGGCGTGAGCGTCCCGTCGAGCACCGCCTGCTCGTCGAAGGGGTGGCCGGCG
>JALOPS010000168.1 GCA_025453745.1 Gemmatimonadaceae bacterium | reverse complement strand
TCCCGCGCGGCCTTGAGGCGTCCGACGCGATCGTCGAAGTCGGGGTCGCGATCCCACCGCGGCGCGCGCGGGAAGCGCGGCAACTCCGCCTCCGGCACGGCCAACCCGCGCTCGATCGCGGCCAGCAAATCGGTCGCGCGTCCATCGGTGAGGTTGCGCGGCATCCCCTTCACGCGGAGCGCGGCGTCACGCGTGCGCGGCGCCTGCCGCGCGAGATCGAGCAGCACGTCGTTGCTGGCCACGCGGAACGTCGCACGATCGAGGGCCCGCGCGATGTCATCACGCCACGGCACGAGTTCGCGCAGCAGCGCGAGTTCACGACGCGTGAGATCGCGCGCGCCCTTGATGCGCAGGAAGGCATCCGCATCGGGCTCCGGATCCCATCGCGTGCCCTCGAGCCGCTGAAACTCCTCGGCGGCCCACGCGAGGCGCTCCTGCTTCGTCAGGAGCTCGTGCAGGCGATCGCGCAAGCCGAGCAGATGATGCGTGTCTTGTGCCGCATAATCGAGCATGTCGGGCGTCAGCGGGCGCATCGACCAGTCGGCGCGCTGATGCTTCTTGTCGAGCCGAATGCCGAAGTACTGCTCGAGCAGGGCAGCGAGACCGAACGAGCGGATGCCCAGCAACTGCGCGGCCACGCGCGTGTCGAACACATTCGTGACACGCCACCCGTAATCCTGACGCAAGAGGCGCAGATCGTAGTCCGCGTCGTGCAGCACCACTTCGACGCGCCGGTCTTCCAGGAGCGCGCCGAGGCCGGCCGGCGTGCCGATCGGCAGCGGGTCGATGACGGCCGTGGCGGCGCGCGTCGAGAGCTGCATCAAGTAGATGCGATCGACGAAGCGGTGGAAGCTCGCACCCTCGGTGTCGATGGCGAGCGTCGTGGTCGACGCGATATCACCGATGAAGCGGTCGACAGCGTCCGGCGTGTCGAGGTATTGGAGCGAAAGCGATGGTGTCACGATGCGCTGCAAACTATCGCATGGCACTGTTCAGGTCGGTCAACCGGTTGCTCGATAGCGCCGCCGGTCCGATGTTGTGTGCGATGTCTTCCGAACCGCCGTCATCGACGCCGCCCGCCGCACCCGATAGCGGGCCGGGCACCCGCTCGCCGGGGCTCCTCGGGCGTGCACCGCGCCGATTGCCGCCGGCGGTTCGTCCCCCCGGTCCACCGGCGTGGCGCACCACCGACTTCGCGCGCGCCGCCGCAATCGCGCTGGCCGTGTGGGTCGCGATGCAGTTCGTGTGGACGGCCAATGCCCTGCTGTTCGTCGTCTTTCTCGGGGTCCTCTTTGGCGTCTCCGTGGCGGCGGGCGTCGATGTCCTGGCCGCACGCGGCATGCGCCGAGGCATCGCGTCCGCGCTGATCGTCTTCGGCTCCGTCGGCGCGGTGGGGAGTGCGCTCGCACTCGCCGCGCCGACGCTCGTCGAACAGGGTGGCGAACTGCGACGCACGCTGCCGGCCGCCGTCGACAAGGTCGAGGCGTGGCTTGCCGATCGTCCGAGCGGCTTCTGGCGCGCCGTCTTCGATGCGACCGCCGGCCCCACCGACTCGACCGTCACGCCGCGCGCCGACGCGGTCGCCGGCGACACCACCGTCAGCGCGGGACCCGAGCCGGCGCACTCGATGCGGGCGCGGCTGACCAGTCGCATCGGGCAGCAGCTCGCCGGCGCGACGCGCTATCTCTTCTCCGTGGTGTCCTCGACGCTGGCCGTCGTTGGCGCTCTCGTGATGATCGCGTTTCTCGCGATCTACATCGGCGCCGAGCCGGATGTGTATCGCGGCTGGCTGCTCGCCGTCTTCCCTGCGCATGCGCGACCGCGCACACGAATCGTGCTCACCGAGATCGCGCAGGTGCTGCGCAAGTGGCTCGTCACGCAGTTGATCGCGATGCTCGTCATCGGCACGGTGTCGACGATCGCGTTCCTGCTCCTGGGCGTGAAGGCGGCGTACGCGCTGGGCTTCCTGGCGGGGCTCTTCGAGTTCATTCCGACGGCGGGGCCGATCCTCAGTGCCATTCCGGCGATCGCGATGGGCTTCGTCGACAGCCCGGAGAAAGCGCTCTGGGTACTCATCGCGTGCTGGGCCATCCAGTTCCTCGAGAACAACCTGCTCATCCCCGCGCTGATGCGTGGCGAAATGGATCTGCCACCGGCGATCACGCTCGTCGCGCAGGCGATCATGACGCTGCTCTTCGGCTTTCTCGGACTGATGGTGGCGGTTCCCCTCACGGCCGCCGTACTCGTGCCGCTGCGGCTCCTGTATGTGGAGGATGCGTACGGACAGCGCGAGATCGAGTCGGTCCCCATCGCGGGCACCACGGGTGAACACGCCGCACTCGTGGAGTCGTGAGTGATGTCTCCCGTGCTCGCGGTCGACGACGTGCTGCTGGGGTTCGACGAGTCGGGCAGTCCGTCGGGGCACCCCGTGCTGTACGTGCACGGCTTTCCGCACACTCGGGCACTCTGGCGCCATCAACTGCAGGGGCTCCCCCCGCTGGTGCGCGGCCTCGCGCCCGACCTGCGCGGCTTCGGGGTCTCGCAGGGACCTCCCGCCCGGCGGATCGACGATCATGTCGACGATCTGCTGCGGCTCCTCGACCAGCTCGGCATCGATCGGGTCACCGTGTGTGGCTGCTCGATGGGCGGGTACATCGCCTTCGCGCTCTGGCGACGAGCGGCGCTCCGGGTCCGCGCGCTGGTGCTCGCGGACACCCGCATGGGCGCGGACACACCAGAGGCGCGTGCGCGTCGGTCCGCGCTGATCGAGGTGGCCGAACGCAAGGGCGCCGCGGCGATCGCCGAACTGCTGCTGCCCGGCATGACGGGCACCACGACTGCGCGCGACCGGCCGGAGCTCGTCGAGACCGTTCGCGCGATGATGCGCGCGCAGTCGCCCGCGGCGATCGTCGATGCCCTCATCGCACTGCGCGATCGCGCCGACAGCGCCGAGACACTCGGCACGATCACGGTGCCGACGCTCGTGGTGGTGGGCAGCGAGGATACGCTGACCCCGCCCAGCGAGTCGGAACAGATGGTGTCGCGGCTGACGCGTGCGCCGCTCGCACGACTGGAGGTCGTCCACGGCGCGGGACACATCCCGTGCGTCGAGCGCCCGGCCGCGTTCAACTGCGTGCTGGCCGAGTTTCTCGCGGGCGTGATCGCGACGGACGACTGATCGGCGACGGGTGGCCGACGGGGCATTAGCTTGGCGCGCGTGAACGCCCCCACATCACCCGCGCTATCCGCCGCCGAGCAGACGGCGGCCGCGCGCATCGGCGGTGCGCTGTTCCGGCAGCGCGGCTGGCTCCCCGTTCCGTTTCTGGTCGTGCCGCTGTTGGCGCCGGGCACACCGACCGTGCGCACCACGCTCGCGGGACTCGTCCTCGTCGTGCTGGGTGAGGCGTGGCGCCTCTGGGGCATCGCCGCCGCAGGGACCGTGACCCGGCGCCGCTCGCGCGACGTGCAACGACTGGTGACGTACGGGGCGTTCGGGTGGAGCCGCAATCCCCTCTACAACGGCAACTTCCTGCTGTGGATGGGCTTCATCACGATCTCCGGAGTGCTCTGGTTTCTCCCGGTCGCCGCACTGCTCTTTGCCGTCGAGTACTCCCTGATCGTGGCGTACGAGGAGGGCGTGCTCGAGTCGACCTTCGGCGAGGAGTACCTGGCCTACAAGGCGCGCGCGCCGCGCTGGTTGCCGCGCCCGCCGCGCGCGCGCGAGACGGGTCCTCACGACTGGGGCGAGGCGATCCGCTCGGAGCGCGATACGGTGCTGGCGTACGTGGTGCTGGGGGCGGTGTTCTGGGCGAAGGCGCGCTACTGGCGCTAGCGGCGCGCTCGCACGGACAACACGACGGGGCAGCGGCCTGCCAGCCGCTGCCCCGTCGTTGTCCTGCCTGACTCAGCGCGTGGGCCGGCCCGGCGGTGCGTCGGCCTTGAAGACGTCGCGATTCTTCGCGATGTAGGCCTTCATCGTCCCGGGGACATCCTCTTCGGGAAAGATGGCCGTGACGGGGCACTCCGGCTCGCAGGCACCGCAGTCGATGCACTCATCCGGATGGATGTAGAGCTGGTCCGCCCCCTCGTAGATGCAGTCGACCGGGCACACATCGACGCACGACTTGTCCTTGACGCTGATACAGGCTTCCGTGATGACGTACGGCATGACGTGGAGTCGTTCGGGGAAAGGCTAGCGCGAGCCGACCTCGGCGCGCCCTGAGGTACAATACGATTGTCGGCCGAATCGCTCCAGCCCGGCCGGCGCCCGACCGCACCCGCTCGTCATGGATCCCCTGTCGCCCGACCTGCCCGCATTGCGCGCCGCACTGGCCGCGCTCGACCACGACCTGCTGGCGCTCGTCGCACGGCGACAGGCCATCGCCCGCGCCGTTGGTGCGATCAAGGACCAGGACGGCCGCGCGATCCGCGATTTTGCCCAGGAACGCGAGGTCCTCGATCGCGCGGAGCGCACGGGGGCCGCGCTGGGCCTTCCCCGAGCGCTCTCCCGCGAGCTGGGCGAGGCGTTGATCCGGCATTCGGTCACCGCACAGGAGCAGCAGCGCGTCCGCGCGCGCAATGAGGGGCGCGGGCGCACGGCGCTGGTCATCGGCGGTGCCGGGCGCATGGGCGGATGGTTTGCGCGCTTCCTTGCCTCGCAGGGTTTCGGCGTGACCATCGCCGACCCGGCGGTCATCGTCGAGGACGCAGCGCACATGCGCGACTGGCATGCGCATGCGCTCGCAGACGATTTCATCATCGTTGCCGCGCCGATGCGGGAGACGGCGGCGATTCTGACGGCGCTTGCCGAGCGACGGCCACGTGGCGTCGTGTGTGACGTGGGCTCGCTCAAGTCGCCGCTGCGCGACGCGCTGGCGGCGCTCGTGCGCGCGGGCGTGCGCGCGACGTCGCTCCATCCGATGTTCGGTCCCGACACGGAGCTCCTCTCCGGTCGCCAGGTGGTGCTCGTCGACGTCGGACACGCGGAGGCCAACGCGGCGGTCACGGCGCTGTTCGCGCCGACGATGGCGACCGTCGTGACGATGGATCTCGAGGCACACGACCGGGCGATCGCCTACGTGCTGGGGCTCTCGCACGCGCTCAACATCGCGTTTGCAGGTGCGCTCGCGACGCGTCATCCCGCCGCGGGGGATCTCGCGACACTCTCGAGTACGACGTTTGCGGCGCAACTCGACGTCAGTGCGCGCGTGGTGCGCGAGAATCCGCACGTGTATTACGAGATCCAGGCGCTCAACGACTACGGGCTCGAGTCGCTCGAAGTGCTGCGCGGGGCGGTCGAGCAGCTCCACGCGATCGTGCAGCGCGGCGACGAGGCGGCGTTCGTCGCGCTGATGGCGCGTGGCCGGACGGTGGTCGACGGACGCGCCGGCGCGTGAGCCGGCGCGCTACGAGCGCCAGGGCGGCCCTTTCCGCTTGTCGAGCTCCGGATTCTCGCGATAGAGCGTGAAGGTGCGACCGATCACCTGAATCACCTCCGCGCCCATCGCCTCGGCGACCTGCGGCGCGGCGGTCTTCGCGCTCAGCGCGCCACCCTTGCCGACCTGCAGCTTGACGAGTTCGTGCGTCCGCAGCGTGTCGTCGATCGTCTGCAGCACCGTCGGCGTGAGTCCGTTGTTGCCGATATGCACGAGCACGGCGAGATGATGCGCTTCCGCGCGCAACTCGGCGCGCGCCTTGCCAGTCATGGTCATCGTCGGGGGCGTGAGATCAGCGTTGCGGTTGGCTGGTGAACGTGGCGCGCTCCCGTGCGCGACCGTCGAGTGCGAGGAAGTGCCACGGATTGAGCGGCACGCCGTCCCACCATCGCGCGGCACCGCGCTGCATGAGCTGCCAGTGCAGATGCGGTGTCTCGCGCGGCGCGTTGCCGGTGGTACCGACGTACCCGAGCACCGTGCCCTTGGTCACCGTGTCGCCCACGGCAAGTCCTTCGCGATACCGCTCGAGGTGCGCGTAGTAGTGCACGAAGCGGTCGGCGAGGTCGCGCAGATAGATGGTGATGCCACCGAGCGCGTTGGATGACAGGCGACCGACGACGGCATCGTCGGCCGCGAGGACGGGTGTGCCGCGCGGTGCCATGATGTCGAGCGCGGCGTGCGCGCGTGTGCGCCCCTCGGCGTCCTTGCGCAGCGCGTCGAAGGTGTCGAGCACGCGCGCGACGGCGATGCCGTCGACCGGGACCATCAGCTCGCGCGCGGCGACGTAGCGCAGGTCGTCGTCGGTGAGTCGACGATCAGCGCGCTCGCGTGCCGCATCGCTCACCGCGCGCGCGACGGGTGCCACGGCGACCGGCACCGGGACAGGTGCACGTCCCAGGTCGGGCACGCCGCGTGCGAGCGGCGCCGTGCAGCCGGTGAGCAGCACGGTCACCAGCGTTCTCCCTGTCGAGGCGCGTCGCAGCAGCACGGTCGGCACGGCGCAAAGGTATACCCGAGGCGCCGCGGCAATTGTGCGTCAGGCCGCCTTGGCCGCCATGGGCGCGAGGAAGCGCAGCAGGTCATCCACCGTGTGCACCAGCGGATTGGCCTCGTCGAGGGTGTGCGCCTTGGGCAGTGGGAGCCCCGAGCGGTCGGCGATCACGATCACGGCGTCCTGCACGTCGAGGTCGGTGACGAGCCCGTAGCGCTTGGCCAATTCGTCGGTCGGATTGACGTCGAAGTGCTGCGTGCCGGTCGCCGCGTTCTCGGCGAGATAGTGGTAGACGTTGCGCACCAGCTTTGGGGAGAGCCCGCGGTCGGAAAAGAAGGCCTCGAAACGGGCCAGCCCCTCACGCTCGAGGGCGGCAATGCGACGCTTCCGCACTTCGCCAAGCAGCAGCGCAAGTGCGGCAACCGACAACAGCACGACGACGAGAAGGACCATGCGAGGGAAGATCCGGAACCGGGGGTTCGCCGTGGCGCGCCGGGGTGGGGGGAGCGCGTCCTGAGTGCTGGCGAGTATCGGCCGGCGGGAGAGCAACTCGAATGCTACCGACCTGATGCGGCGTCGCACCAGCCAATCGGACCGTCGGTGACGAAACACACTGCTCCGGCAGCGAAATGGTCGAGGTCGCCTCGCTGCCGGTTTGCGTCATCTCCGTCGGCCCATCCCAGTGGCGCAGACGGGCGGGATGGTAGGCGGGTCACGTCGGGTAGGCGTCATACGCGGTGGCACACGTCCCCGGATGCGTGGTCCTCGGCAATTCGCGAACAGTTTTGTTGACGAATTCGATAGGACTGGCTAGTCTTTCGGCGTGCTCGAGACCGCGCCCACACTCGGAGGCTTCCGCGGACTGCGGGGGGATCTGCTGGTTGCCGTCAAGCGGCGGCAGCCGGTCACCGCGCAGGAGCTGGGCACGCAGTTCGACCTCACCGCCAACGGCGTACGGCGGCACCTCAAGGCACTGGAAGACGAGGGGCTGGTGACGTGCGATCGGGAGGTGCGGGGGGTCGGCGCCCCGGTGCTCGTCTACCGGCTCACGTCGACGGCCGAGACGCTCTTCCCGCGCGAGTACGGCCCGGCGCTCACGCTCGCGCTGGAAGCGCTGCGCGAGGCCAAGGGCTCGGAGGCCGTGACCGAGTTGCTGGCCCGGCCGTGGGATGCACTGGCCAGAGACGCGGCGCCGCTCCTCGAGGGGATGCCGCTCGAGGAACGGATGCAGGTCCTGAGCGAGTTACTCTCCGCGCGCGGGTACATGGCATCTGCGGGTCCGGCGACGGACGGCGGGCCATCGACGGCGCTTCGGGCCCACAACTGCGCGATGCGGGACGTCGCCGAGCGGGTGCCCGAAGTGTGCGAGGCCGAAGCGCGCTTCATCACGCGCGTGCTGGGCGCGCCAGTCGAGCGGACGCAGCGCGTCCTCGACGGCGGCAACTGTTGTACGTATTGCGTGTCGGCGGCCGGAGCGAGCGCCGACGGAACGACTTCATCGGGGCGTGGCCCCTTGCACCGGGAGCAGGCATGAGCGCGACCATCGACGCGCTGGTCAATCGCGAGTACCAGTACGGCTTCAGCACCGATATCGAGGCGGAGACGCTGCCGCCCGGGCTCACGGAAGAGACGGTTCGCTTCATCTCCGCGAAGAAGCAGGAGCCGGCGTGGCTGCTCGAGTGGCGCCTCAAGGCGTTCAAGCGGTGGCAGCAGATGCCCGAGCCACACTGGCCGAACGTGCACTACCCGCCCATCGACTATCAGGCGGTGTCGTACTATTCCGCGCCCAAGTCGGTGAAGCCGCTCGGGTCGCTGGATGAAGTCGACCCCACGCTGCTCGAGACCTACAACAAGCTGGGCATCTCGCTCACCGAGCAGAAGCTGCTCGCGGGTGTGGCCGTCGACGCGGTGTTCGACTCGGTGTCGGTGGGCACGACGTTCAAGGAGGAGCTGGCCAAGCACGGGATCATTTTCTGTTCCTTCGGCGAGGCGGTGCAGCACCACCCGGAGCTGGTGCAGAAGTACCTCGGTTCCGTGGTGCCCTACAGCGACAACTTCTTTGCCGCGCTCAACTCGGCCGTGTTTTCCGACGGCTCGTTTTGCTACGTGCCCAAGGGCGTGAAGTGCCCGATGGAGCTCTCCACGTACTTCCGCATCAACGCGCAGAATACGGGGCAGTTCGAGCGGACGCTCATTGTCGCGGACGAAGGGGCGTCGGTGAGCTACCTCGAAGGGTGCACGGCGCCCAAGCGCGACGAGCATCAGCTGCACGCGGCCGTGGTGGAGCTCATCGCCCTCGACCACGCGACGATCAAGTACTCGACTGTGCAGAACTGGTACGCCGGTGACGAGCACGGAAAGGGCGGCATCTACAACTTCGTCACCAAGCGCGGCAAGGCGATGACGCGCGCGAAGATCTCCTGGACGCAGGTGGAGACGGGCTCGGCGATCACGTGGAAGTACCCGAGCGTGATCCTGCAGGGCGACTACAGCGTCGGCGAGTTCTACTCGGTCGCGGTGGCGAGCAAGCGGCAGCAGGCC
>JALOPS010000167.1 GCA_025453745.1 Gemmatimonadaceae bacterium | reverse complement strand
AGTTCGACCCGCGCGATGATCGCGGGCACAACGGCGCGTGTGGCGCGTGCCACAATCCGCACACGCAGAAGGAGCCCAAGGGAGCATTCGCGAGCTGCGCGACGGCGGGATGTCACGACAAGGCGGAGACCGAAACGCCGTTCCATCGCGGATTGCCGGCGAAGACGCTGAACGACTGCGGCTCCTGTCACATGGCGCACACCTGGACGGTGAAGCACGGCGGCGGGGCGTGCGTGGACTGTCATCGCGACGTGATGAACGGGAAGCCCAAGGCGGTGACGCCCGCACAGCGGACGTCGCGAACGAGCGACAGCGTGCGCGCGCCGCGCGGGCGCGTGGGCGCGGTCGGTAGCGCGGCGCCGGTCGCACCCGCTTTGGTGCTGCCGGGGGTGTTGCCGCCGGGGATGCTGCTCGCACCGCGCACGCGTGCGGTGCCAACCGGACTCCTGGCACCGCTGCGCTACCTGCCAGCGGGTGCGTGGGTACCGCACGTGACGATCGTGCCGGACAGCACGCCGAGACGTGCACAACCGGCCACGCAACCCACACCGGTCAAGCGCGCGGCACTGACCACCTCGAAGGGGCCGAAGCGCCCCTTTTCCCATCCGACGCACCGCGATCTCGCGTGCACCAACTGCCACGCCAGCGAAAAGGCGCATGGCACGGTGACGGTGCGCTCGCCCGCGGAGTGCGCGTCGTGCCATCATGCGGAGCGCCGCGCGATCTCCTGTGAAGGGTGTCACGAGCGGAAGTCGCTCGCCGAGCCGCTGGAGCGCCCGGTGCGGATGACGCTGAGTGCGGCGGCGGGCGCGGTGCGCGAGAAGCGCATCGGTTTTCGGCACGATCAGCACGAGCAGGCAACCTGTCGCGACTGCCATACGCAGGGATCGCTGCTCGGCGTGACCAAGGACTGCGCGTCGTGCCATACGGAGCATCACGCCGCGAGCGCCAACTGCGCGAGCTGTCACGAGACGAAGGTGCCCAAGCACACGCGTGACGTGCACGATGGCTGCAGTGGCAGCGGGTGCCACGACAGCAAGACGGTCGCCACGCTCGAGGCGTCGCGATCGGTGTGCCTGTCGTGCCATCAGGAGCAGCGCACCCACAAGCGCGGCGGCGAGTGCGCCGATTGTCACCCGGTCCGCTGGACGCCCGCGGCGGCGGGTGTGTCGGCGAAATGATGCGTGCGCGCGCCTGGGCGTGGCGCCGCACCGGTGCGCCACGCCGTGCGCACGGCGCTCTGGTCGTGTTGCCCCTGCTGGTCGCAGGCGTGGCGCCACTCGGCGCGCAGGGCATGCGCATCCGCGGAACGACGACGTCGCGTCTGCTCGAATTGCGTCCGTTCGTCTCCGACAGTGTGCTCGCGTCGACCATCACCGATACGAGCGGCGGAACCCAGTATCGCCTGGCACCCAACGGGCTGACGGTCAAGTGCATCGAGGGAGAGACGTGGTGTCGCTATCGACGCTCGTCCGAGCGACGCGAGAGTGCCGTGCCCGTCTTCCAGGATCTCGACATCACCGCGTGGGGACTCGGGCAGGGGATCAGCGCGCACGCCGAGCTGCGCGGCCGCACCGCCTTTGGCAGTGACCGCGACCTGTGGCCGCGGGCGCTCGATCGGTTCGACGTGCTGGCGGCGTATCTCGAAGTCGCGCGTGAGAAGGGGCAGGCGCGACTGGGGCGACAGTGGCTCACGAGTGGATTGGGCTTCTACAACTTCGATGGCGCGTCGGTGGAGCTGCGCCCGTGGCGCCGGCTCTCGCTCAATGCGTGGGGGGGCGTGAGTCTCGCGCGCGGCCTGAACGAGTTGCGCACCAGCGGGGAGATTGCCGGCATCGACGAGTTTCCGCCGGAGCAGGATGCGTATCTGCTGGGTGCGGAGCTGCGCGTGCGCCCGACCGCACGCAGCACCGCGAGCGTGATGTATCAGCGCGAGCTCATGCGCAATCGCGGTGGCCTCTTCTCCGAACGTCTCGCGGCCGACGGCACGCTGCGTACCGGGCGCGTGCAGTGGGAGGCCGCCGTCGAACATGACCTCGCACAGCAGAACCTGAACAACGCGCGACTGCAACTGCGCCTGCCGACGATGCGCGGGGTGCAGGTGGCCGTCGAGGGCCGTCGGTTTCGTCCGTTCTTCGAACTGTGGACGATCTGGGGCGCCTTCTCGCCCGTCGGCTTCAACGAAGCGAGTCTCATCTCGACGTGGGCGTTGCCCTCTCGCCGCCTGGGCGGCAGCCTGCGCGGCAGTTGGCGGCAATGGGACGAGACCAATGCGGGGCTGCAGTCCACCTCGCTGCGCGACCGGGGGTGGCGCGTCGCCGGCGACGCGGCGTGGCGCACGAGCGGTGCGCTCACGGTGCACGGCGGCTACGCGATCGACATTGGCCTGGGCGCGGCGCGCAACGATGCAACGTTCGGTGCGCGCTACGATGGGGGCGACCGATGGTCTGCCGGGCTGACCGGCTCGATGTTCCAGAGCATCTACGAGTACCGGCTGGGGACGGGGCGGGTCTACGGGACGTCCTTTGACGGTGCGCTCCGGCTCACGCGTGATGTGCGCCTGGTGGGCGACTTCACGGTCTATCAGCAGAGCTTCACGAATCGCGCGCCGCAGACCGACTGGTCGCAGCGACGCGGGACGCTGCGGCTCGAGTGGACGGCTGGCATGGGCGGTGCCGACGGAGCGGATCGATGAGTCCCCGCATCGCGCGTTCGGCGGTGCTCTCCGCCGCCCTGGCGATGGTGGTCGGTGGCGCGCTGTGGGCCGCTGGAGCGATCGGACAGCAGCGTCGCGACGGCTTTCCGCACGACAAGCATGCGAAGGTTGCACCGACCTGCACCGGGTGTCATGCGGGGATCTCGACGGGCGAGGCCACGTTGCGCTTCCCGACGGCCGCCTCGTGCGCGGAGTGTCACGACGGGGTGCAGGAGGACTCGGTCACGTGGCGCGCGCGTGAGCCACGGCCGACGCTGTTGCGGTTTGCGCATGACACACACCGGGTGGCGGTCACGGACGCGCCGATCGCGTGCCAGGGCTGCCATGCCGCCGCCCCGGACACCGGCTGGATGCGGGTGCATCGCGCGGCGCCGGCGAACTGCCTGTCGTGCCACGAACACCGTGCGACCGAGCACCTCGCGGCCGACAACGTGTGCACCGACTGCCATCGCACGTTGACCGATGCGCCCGCGATCCCGCTCGCACGCGTGGCGGACTTTCCGAAGCCGCCCTCGCACGAGGCGGATGACTTCATCTCGAAGCACAAGCCCGAGGGGCGCGCCGCGCTGGCGTCGTGCGCGACGTGTCACGCACGCGAGAGCTGTGCGCGCTGTCACGTGAACGTGCAGACGCTCGAGCAGGCGCAGTCGCTCCAGCCGGATGCGCGGGTGCGCACGATCGTGGCCAACCGGCCGGCGCTCTATCCCATTCCGGAGACGCACGACGCAGCGGACTTCGACGTGTCGCACGGTGCGCTGGCCACGCGCATCACGGCGCGGTGTACCAATTGCCACACGCAGACGAGTTGCCGCACGTGCCACCTCGGCTCGAGCGGCAGCGCGATCATCGCGAAGATGCCCGTCGCGTCGCCCGGAACCGCGCCGGGGGTGAAGCTCGAGCTTGCACGCCCCGTGGGCGATGCACGCAGCGCGCTCGCGCGACGGACCGTCAACGCTCGGGTGTCCGCGGTGCCCGTGAGTCGCGCGGAGCGCTCACGAGCGGGCCCCACGCTCGGCGAGCGGATCCCGCTCTCGCAGCTTGCCGCGCGCGCCGACACCGGTACACGTCGCGTGACGGTGCATCCGATCGGCTTCGACATCGAACACGGCGGCGCGGCGGCCAGCGGCGAACTGCGCTGCGAAGGGTGTCACGAGAAGCGCTGGTGCGCCGACTGTCATGGCGGCGAGGGACGCCGCCGCTATCACCTCCCCAACTTTGTCGCACGCCACGCACCAGAGGCGTACGGCGCGCAGCGCGATTGCGCGCAGTGCCACAACGCCGAGGTCTTCTGCCGGAGCTGCCATGTGCAGAACGGGCTGGGCACGCGCGGGCGTCTCGACGAAGCGTACCACACCGCGCAGCTGGTCTGGCTGCTGCAGCATGGCCGTGCGGCGCGTTCGTCGCTCGAGAGTTGTACGACCTGTCACACGCAGCGCGAATGTATGCAGTGCCATTCCGGACTGGGGCTGCGCGTGAACCCGCACGGTCGCGATTTCAAGGCGTCGCGGTTGGCCACGAAGAACCGCGACATGTGCTTCACCTGTCACCTGACCGACCCGCTCGTCGGGCGCTGATGTGGGCGCGCGAGCGCGGGTGTGCTCTTCGACCCCGAGGATCGTTTCCCATGACGTTGTTGTCGCATGTGTTGACTGGTGCTGTCGTCGCGTGCACGCTGACAGCGTGCAGCGCAGAGAGCGTGCCGCCCGAGAAGAACAAGCAGCCGCTGGCGACGCCGGCGACGGCGTCCGGGCCCGTGCTACCGGCGACGGGGGCCGCGCATCTCGATAGCGGCAACGTCGCGTTCCGCGCCAAGGCGTACGACGATGCGCTGCGGCACTACCGCGCCGCGGCCGATGCGGCGCCCGACCACGCGGCGCCCTGGTACGGTGTGTTCATGGTGGGCGAGGCCACGAAGAACAAGGCGCTCGCCGACAGCGCCACGGCGATGGTCGCGCAGCGGAGCGGTGGCGGGGGTCTCTCGGACACGGCGATGGCAAAGGCGCACAGCGGTACCGGCGCGATGCCGGGCGCCCTGCCGCCGGACCATCCGCCCACGAACGCGCTGCCTCCTGGTCACCCGACGCCGGGGAAGGCGGCACCGGGGGCAAAGGGCACCTCAGACATGCAACAGGACTAGGCCGGCGCGGCGGCCAGTCGCAGCGTGCGGAGAAACCGCACACTCGCGTGCGGTAGGTCCATCTGGTACATGCATGGTCCGGCACCGAATGTGACGCACAGCACTGGCCAAGGTGGCGCGTTGCTGTGCACGCCTCAGCGAGGCCGACCGAGCGCCGCGCCGCGGCGTCCCGCCCTACCGGTCCAGCCCGCAACACTGCAGGGGAGAGTCAACGATGCTGTTGCCGACATCCACGCCGTGGTCCACCGATGAAGCGCTCGGCACGTATCTCGAGCGCCGAGGGGTCTCGCGACGCGACTTCGTGACGTTCTGCGGCGAGATGGCCGCGATCCTCGGACTGAGCGCGTCGATGGCCCCCCGCGTGCTCAAGGCGCTGGAGGCGGTGAAGCGGCCGCCGGTCGTCTGGCTCTCGTTGCAGGAGTGCACGGGGTGCACCGAGAGCATTCTGCGCACGGCCGAGCCCACCATCGGTGACCTGCTGCTCGAGACGATCTCGCTCGACTTCCAGGAGAACCTGATGGCCGCGGCCGGACACGCGGCCGAGAAGGCGCTGCACGACGCGATGGAAGCGAACAAGGGGAAGTACGTCCTCGTGGTCACCGGCTCGGTGCCGCTCGAGGAAGACGGCATTTACCTCACGATTGCCGGGCGCACGGCCAAGACCATTCTCGAAGAGGCGGCCGCAGGCGCGGCGCACGTCATCGCGGTGGGCGCATGCGCCCACTGGGGCAACGTGCAGGCGGCGAATCCCAATCCGACGGGTGCGGTAGGCGTCAACCAGATCGTGAAGGACAAGCCCGTGGTGAACATCGCGGGGTGTCCGCCCATCGCCGACGTGATTACCGCGACGATCGTGCACGTGCTCACGTTCGGACGCGTGCCGGAACTCGATTCGCAGGGGCGGCCCAAGTTCGCGTATGGCGCCCGCATTCATGACCAGTGTCCACGCCGCGCGAACTACGATGCTGGGCAGTTTGTCGAAGCGTTCGACGACGAAGCCGCGCGCAAGGGCTACTGCCTGTATCACGTGGGGTGCAAGGGGCCGGCGACGTTCTCACCGTGCCCCATTTTCATGTGGAACACGCGCACGAGCTGGCCCATCGGCGCGGGTCACCCGTGCATCGGATGCACGGAAGTCGGCTTCTGGGACACGATGACGCCCTTCTATGGCCGGTTGCCGAACATCGCCGGCATGAGCGTCGAGAAGACGGCCGACACGATTGGTGCACTGGCCGTGGCCGGCACCGCCGTGGGCATCGCCGGCCACGCGGCACTGACGGCAGCAGGACGTCTCAAGGCGCGCAAGGAACTGCCGCAGCATCCGCAGGGCCCGCCGTCGAGCGGTGGACCGAACCCATCGTCCGTTTCCTGACACTGAACCGCGCCGGGTTGCACCGGCGATTCGAGGACCGCCGTCATGGCAGCGACCAAGGTCGTGGTCGATCCGATCACCCGCATCGAAGGGCATCTGCGCATCGAGGTGCAGGCCGAAGGCGGACGCATCACGAACAGTTGGGCGAGCGCCACGCAGTTCCGCGGGCTCG
Source organism: Gemmatimonadaceae bacterium (assembly GCA_025453745.1). GTDB lineage: Bacteria > Gemmatimonadota > Gemmatimonadetes > Gemmatimonadales > Gemmatimonadaceae > JALOPS01. Next base: position 2,583 of record JALOPS010000167.1, on the reverse strand, counting down.
AGCGCATTCTCAAGGGGCGCGACCCGCGCGACGCCTGGGCGTTCTCGCAGCGCATCTGCGGCGTGTGCACGGTGGTGCACGCCGTCGCCTCGCTGCGTGCCGTGGAGGACGCGCTCGACATCAGGATCCCGCCCAACGCCAACACGATCCGCAACCTGATGGTCGGGATGCAGTTCATCCACGACCACGTGATCCACTTCTATCATCTGCACGCGCTCGACTGGGTCGATGTCACGAGCGCGCTCAAGGCCGACCCGGCAGCGGCCGCGAAGATCGCGCAGGGGCTCTCGCCGTGGCCCAACAACTCCGAGTCGAACTTCCGCGCCGTGCTCGAGCGGCTCAAGACGTTCGTCTCCGGCGGGCAGCTCGGCATCTTCACCAACGGCTACTGGGGCCACCCGGCGTACAAGCTGCCGCCGGAGGTGAATCTCATCGCCGTCGCGCACTACCTCGAGGCGCTCGACTGGCAGCGCGACATCATCCGCCTGCACGCGATCTTCGGCGGCAAGAACCCGCACCCGAACTTCGTCGTCGGCGGCATGGCGTCGGCCATCAACATCGAAGACACGCAGACGATCAACGCCGAGCGACTCACCGACGTGAAGCAGATGATCGACCGTGCGCAGCGCTTCATCGATCAGGTGTATTGGCCGGACATCGTGGCCATCGCCGGTTTCTACAAGGAGTGGGCGTCGATCGGCGGCGGGGCGAAGAACTACCTCTGCTACGGCGAGTTCCCGTCGACGGACATTCGCGATCTGTCGTCGCTCTACTTTCCGCGCGGCATCGTGATGAATCGCGACCTGAGCAAGGTCGTCCCGTTCGATCACATGGGTGTCGCCGAGCAGGTCACGTCGAGCTGGTACCAGTATCCTGCGGGCGCGGAAGCGGGGCTGCATCCGTGGGATGGCGACACGACACCCAACTACACCGGCCCCAAGGCGCCGTACGAGTACCTGCAGGAGGAGAAGAAGTACTCGTGGATGAAGTCGCCGCGCTACAACGGTGCGGTGATGGAAGTTGGTCCGCTTGCGCGCTGTCTCGTGGCGTATGCGGCGGGGCACCAGGAGGTCAAGGCGCAGGTCGACGAGCTGCTCGGCAAGCTGCAGGTGGGCCCCGAGGCGCTCTTCAGCACGCTCGGGCGCACTGGTGCGCGCGCCGTGGAGACCGTGCTGCTGGGCCGCCTCATGCAGACGTGGTACAACCAGCTCGTCGACCGCATCAAGGGCGGTGATGTCGCGACGTTCAATGGCGACAAGTGGGATCCGTCCAAGTGGCCGGCGGAAGCGAAGGGGTTCGGCTACATGGATGCGCCGCGCGGCGCGCTCGGCCACTGGGTGCGCGTGAAGGACGGCAAGCTCGAGAACTTTCAGGCGGTAGTGCCGAGCACGTGGAACTGCTCGCCGCGCGACGCGCAGGGCCAGATGGGCCCGTACGAACTCTCGCTCGTCGACAATCACCCGCTCATCGACCCCGAGCGTCCGCTCGAGATTCTGCGCACCGTGCACTCGTTCGATCCGTGTCTCGCCTGCGGCGTGCATGTGCTCGACGCGACGGGACGCACGATCACGGAGGTGAAGGTGCAATGACCTCGCCCACCGTTCCGGAGCGGCTCGTCATCGAGCCGCCGGTCACGCCCGATGCGCCGCCCACGCGCATCCTGCAGCATCCGGTGCCCGACGCCACGGGTCGCTACATGTGGGTGTATCTCTGGCAGGCGCCGCTCCGCGCGATGCACTGGATCGCGGCCATCGCCATTCTCGCGCTGATCGTCTCGGGGTTCTGGATCGGGCGTCCGTTCTTCCTGCCCAACGCACAGACGACGGGCAGCTATGCGACCCAGTGGGCGCGGCTGCTTCACTTTGCGGCGGCGTATCTGCTGGCGGCCACGGCCATCGTGCGGGTCTACTGGCTCATCGCCGGTAACCGCTTCGAGCGGCTCCCCGCGCTCTTTCCGCTCCGGTCGCGCGACTGGCGCAACATGATCAAGCAGATCCTCTACTACTCCTTCATCCGTCGCGAGGAAGACACGCCCAAGTACGTCGGCCACAACCCGTTTCAGCAACTGTTTTACACGTCGCTCTACGCCGCCGCTCTCGTGATGGTGGTGACGGGGTTCGCGCTCTACGGGCTGGCGACGCCGGATGGCCTGATCTTCGGCATGTTCAACTGGGTCAATGAACTGCTGGGGATGCAGATGGTACGCTTCATCCATCACGTCACCACCTGGTACTTCGTGATCTTCCCCATCACGCACGTCTACTTCGCGATGCGCTCCGACGTCACCGAACACGGTGGCGGCATCTCGTCGATCATCAGCGGCGGGAAGTTCGTGGAGGCGAGTCACCGCTACGAGGACAATCCGTGAATCGACGGACCGTGGTCATCGGGTTGGGCAATCCGCTCTTGTCGGACGATGCCATCGGGCTTGCTGCGCTCGCGCAGCTCGCCGCGCGGTATGTCATTGCGGATGAGGTGGAGTGCTACGACGGAGGCACGTGGGGGATGACACTGCTGCCGGCGATCGAATCGGCGTCGCGCGTGCTCTTTCTCGATGCCATCGACACCGGTGCCGCACCCGGG
>JALOPS010000166.1 GCA_025453745.1 Gemmatimonadaceae bacterium | reverse complement strand
CGGCATTCCCACCGAGATGTTCTCGCGCGGTGACAAGGACACGATCGGGGTGGCCGGCCGTCGCGTGCTGCTGACCTTCGGCCTGCTCTCTCCCGACAAGGGACTCGAGTACGTGATCGATGCCATGCCGGCCATCCTGGCTGCGCATCCGGATGCCGTCTACATCGTCGTCGGCGCGACCCATCCGCACGTGCTCGAGGCGTCGGGCGAGGCCTATCGCCTCATGCTGCAGGAGCGCGCGCGCCGTCTTGGCGTGGCCGGTCGGATGATCTTCGTCAATCGCTTCGTCAGCGACGCCGAACTGGGCGACTATCTGGGGGCGGCCGACGTGTACCTCACGCCGTACCTCAACCTCGAGCAGAGCACGTCGGGCACGCTGGCCTTTGCGCTCGGAGCGGGGAAGGCGATGGTGTCGACACCGTACCGGTACGCGGTGGAGGTGCTGGCCGACGGACGTGGCCTGCTCGTGCCGAGCCGCGACGCGGCGGCGTTGGCGGCGGCCGTGATCGGCCTGCTGTCCGATCGCGACGGCACGTCGACGATGCAGGCGCGTGCGGCGACGTACGGGGCGGCGATGCGGTGGAGCGACGTCGCGCGCCGACATGTGGACAGCCTGGCCCACGCCGTGACCTCGGCGACCGCCGACCGGCACGCCACGTTCCAGGCGCGCACACTCGCCGACGGTGCCGAGATGCTCCCGCCGGTGTCGCTGGAGCATCTCCTGACGCTCACGGACGACACGGCCGTCGTGCAGCACGCCCGATACTCGGTGCCGCGCTACCGCGATGGCTACTGTCTCGACGACACCGCGCGCGCGTTGTTGCTCATCGCCCGGCTCGACGAGGCGGGAACGATCGATCGTCCGCTCGCCCGCCGTCTCACGTCGCGTTATCTGGCGTTTGTCACCTATGCCTTCGCGCCACGTGCGGGTCGGTTCCGCAACTTCATGTCCTTCGCGCGCCGTTGGCGTGAGGCCAGCGGGTCCGACGACAGCCAAGGGCGCGCGCTCTGGGCGCTCGGCACCACGGTCGCCCGCGCCAGTGACGCCGGCCACCGCCGGGTGGCGGCCGATCTCTTCGGTCGCGCCCTGGCGGCTGCGGTTGGCTGTGCCAGTCCGCGTGCGTGGGCGTACGCGCTGCTTGGCATCGACGAGTATCTGCGCGTCTTCGGGGGCGAGACCGGTGTCGAGGCGGTGCGTGCCACGCTGGCCGAGCGGCTGCATGCGTCGTGGCGCGCCACCCACACCGCCGACTGGCCGTGGTTCGAGGAGCGGGCGACGTACGCCAACGCGCGCTTGCCGCAGGCCCTGCTCCTGGCGGGGCATGCGATGGACCGCAGCGACCTCGTAGCGGACGCACTCGAGTCGCTCGATTGGCTGCGCGTCGTGCAGACGTCTCCCGATGGCGACTTTGCGCCGATCGGTTCCGAGGGCTTCTTCCACCGCGGTGCACCGCCGGCGGAGTTCGACCAGCAGCCGGTGGAGGCCTGTGGCATGGTCTCCGCGTGCTGCGATGCCGCGCGCCTCACTGGTGATCCCCGATGGACGGCCGCCGCCGGTACCGCCTTTCGCTGGTTCCTCGGCGGCAATCATCTCCGCCTCTCGCTCCTCGATCCGACCACCGGCGGGTGCCGGGACGGGCTGCACCGCGACCGAATGAACGAGAATCAGGGCGCGGAGTCCACCATCTCGTACTTGATGGCGCTCGCGGACCTTCACGCCGCCAGCCGCCCCGACCTTCCATGACCCACCGGGCGACCGGCCCCATGTCCGTCTCCACGCACTACGATGTGCTCTTCGATCGCCATCCCGCCAACCCGATCCTGAGTGCGGCCGACTGGCCGTATCCCGCGCACTCGGTGTTCAACGCCGGTGCGACCCGGCTGACCGATGGCACCACGCTGCTGTTGTGTCGCGTGGAGGACCGGCGTGGTCACTCGCACCTGTGCGCGGCGCGTTCCGTCGATGGCGTGACCGATTGGACGATCGACCCGCGGCCGACCTTTGAGGCGGATCCAGTGCGGTATCCCGAGGAGCTGTGGGGTGTGGAGGATCCTCGCATCACCTGGGTCCCCGAGTTGGCGCAGTGGGCGATCGCGTATACCGCGTTTGGGCGGGCCGGCCCCGGCGTGGCGCTCGCGCTCACCCGCGACTTCCGGACGTTCGAGCGCTGCGGCCTCGTCATGCCGCCCGACGACAAGGATGCCGCCCTCCTGCCGTACCGTGTGCACGGCAAGTTCGCGATGATCCATCGACCGATGCACGACTCGGGCTCCCACGTGTGGATTTCCTACTCGCCAGACCTGCGCAACTGGGGCGGGCGCACGTTGGTGCTCGCGGCACGGCGCGGTGGGTGGTGGGATGCCAACAAGGTCGGGCTTTCTCCGCCGCTGATCGAATCGCCGCGTGGATGGCTGATGATCTATCACGGCGTGCGGCACACGGCGTCGGGCAGCCTCTATCGGCTCGGGCTCGCGCTGCTTGATCGCGAGAATCCCGCGACCGTGCTGCTGCGCGGCGATGCGTGGGTCTTCGGGCCGGAGGCACCCTACGAACGCTTCGGGGACGTGGACAACGTGACCTTTCCCTGCGGGGTCACCGTCGGGACCGACGGCGATCTCCTCAACGTGTACTACGGCGGGGCGGACAGTTGTGTCGCGCTGGCGACGACGCGAATCAGCCGCCTCCTCGCGTGGCTCGATGCGCACGGGCGCATCGATTCGTCCAACTGAACGCGGGTGCTTGTGCACCCTGCACGGGCACGTCCGAAGCGCTGGGGCGAGAACTGCTCGATCGCCTCGCGGCGCGTGGTGTCGCGGGGGAGGTGCGAACCGTCCACAAGGTGGCGCATCACGCCGAGCGCCTGAGCACAGTCATGGAAGAGCTGGAGCAGTGCGATCTGCGGATCGTCGCGTCGCCGCTGATGCCGCGGCTGGCGTACATCGCCGCCGGCGACCTGGGCTGGCTCTGGACCGCGGCGCATGCGCACGCCCTCTCGCGACTGCTCGCACGCCCCTATCTGTCGAGCGCGACGTCGTCGTGACGACTACTCGATCGCGAGGTATGCCCGCGCGAGACGGTCGCGGAGTCGGGCGGCCGTCACTGGTGGGACCGCCGCCTCACGGGTGACGCGGTGCGCGCGGAGCGCCTGCATCGTGGCGGCGACGTCTGCACCGAATCGCGCACACGTGTCGCATCCGTCGAGATGAGCCTGCAATTCCGCCACGCGCGTCGCGGTGAGCGCCCCATCGAGGAAGTCCGACAGGTCCGCCAGCACGTCGCGGCACGCGATGCCGGCGACGACACGATCGAGATCAGCCATTGCGATCGTCCTCGGGCAAGGCTGCGCGGAGCGCAGCAGTGAGACGCAGCCGAGCGCGATGCAGTCGGCTCTTCATGGCAGCGAGAGACAGTCCCAGCGCCGCCGCCGTGTCTTCGCCGGAGAGATCTTCGAGCTCACGCAGCACGAGGATCTCGCGATCCTCCGGCGAGAGTCGTGCGAGGGCGCGCTGCACGAGGTCCGCACGCTGACGTTCTGCCACCTCTTCGAGGGGATCGCGGCCCCACCCGGCAGCCAGCGCGATGTCGTCGAGCGATTCGAAATCGGCGGGCTCGCCGACATGTCGCCGCGTGGCGTGGCGCACCACGTTGCGCGCGATGGCCAGGAGCCAGCTCCGCGCAGACCCTTCCCCGCGAAAGGTCCCGGCCGCACGCCACGCCGCAATGAAGGTCTCCTGCAGCGCATCGTCAGCATCCGCCCCGCGCAGCCCGAGCGACTGCACGAAGCGATACACGGCGCGCTCGTGTGCATCGACGATCTGCGTGAAGGCCGCGCCGTCGCCGCGAGCGGCGGCGGCGAGGCATGCCGCGTCACTTTCGGTCACCGGCCTCCCGGATGGCGCTGCCGCGAAGCGGGCCACCGAAGATCGGGCTCAACCAGCATACGTCGAACAGTCCGGCAGAGAGCGGCACCGCGCCGGCAATGGCGAGCGTCGTGCCGCCGGTCGTGCTGCCGTCGTTGCGCCAGGCAATGCCGCCGACCACCATGCCGACGCCTGCGACAACGCGGGTCACGCGGCCGGCCGGGGAGGCCATGAACTGGGCGAACCCCGATCGCTCGAAACCACCGGTCGCCGCGGGTTGATCGGGTGCCGGCAACACGGGTGCCGCGACCGGCGCGTACGCCACGGGTGTGACAGGAAGACGTTGCGCAACGAGCATGGTGGCGCTGGCGGTCAACAACACCGCCGCGCGGGATAGGTGGCGAAGGGCAGTCATGGCGGACTCCTCGAGAGATTGGACATCTGGAAGAGCCAGCCGGTGCGGCCGAGGATTCACGACTGCACTGATGTGTCGTGCGACTTGGACCTCGTGCCGCAACCGCCGAGTGCCGCCCGCGGGACACGCGCTGTCAGTTCGCGCCTGCCGCGGACCGCCCTTACGGCACGAGACCCTTGGGCGGCACCTTCGTGCGCGAGAGGTTGTGCACGAGCATCAGGACGAATTGTGGTCCCTTGTAGCCGTCGGTGCGGTCGTCGTACGATTCGTCGAGCGAGTGCGCGCCCTTTCCAAGTCCGCCACCATCAACGGTGATCGCCGCCTTGCCGAGCGAGATCGGGACGTTGGAGTCGGTGCTCGATGCCATCAGCGGTGCGTAGACCCCGACCGTCTTGGCCGCCGCGACTCCGGCCTGCACGATGGGACTGCTCTCGGGCGTCGTCCCGGCGGCGCGAATGCCGATGGTGTCGATCGTCATGGTCAGCGGCACGATCGAGTTGGGCCAGCGAGCCTTCTCGTCGCTGAGCGCCTTGCGCAGCGCGGCCTGCACCTTCGCATCGAGCGCCGTCAGCGCTTCCCACGACTCGCTGCGCATGTCGACTTCCATCGCGGCCTTGTCGGAGATGGTGTTGACCGTGCGCCCCCCTTCCACGATGCCGACGTTGAAGGTCGTGCGTGGCTCCGATGGGACCTGCACATCACTCACGGTGGCGATCGCCCGCCCCATCGCGTGAATGGGGTTCGGCATGCCGAACGCCCCGTAGCTGTGGCCGCCAGGGCCCGCGAACGTCACGCGGTAGCGGATCGACCCCACACCACGATTGGTGATGCCGTAGCCGGTGCCATCGACGGAGATGAAGTAGTCGATGCTGTCCTTGAGCGCGGAGGCGTAGATCGCGCGCACCCCACGCAGATTGCCCGCGCCCTCTTCGCCCACGGTGCCCGTCACCAGAATCCGGCCGGGGAACTTCACCTTCGTCTGCACCATCGCGCGCGTGACCGCGAGCACGACGGTCAATCCGCGGCAGTCGTCGCCGATGCCGGGCGCGGTGAGCTTGGTGCCCTCGCGCTTGACGCGGACATCGGTCCCTTCAGGAAATACGGTGTCGAGATGCGCGCTCAGCATCGTCGTCGGGCCCGGTGACCCGCCAAAGAGCTCACCGATGACGTTGCCCTCGCCATCCGTGCGAATGTGCGTGAGCCCGAGTGCGGCGAGCTCCTTCGCGAAGGCCACGCCGCGCGCCTGCTCCTTGAAGGGCGGGGCGGGGATCTCGCAGAGTGCCACCTGCTGGTCGATCGTGCGCGCGTTGTCGCGCTCGAGCAGTGCGAACGCGTCGCGCACGACCGCAGGTACCGGAGGCGCCGGTGCAGGAGTGGACTGGGCAGCGAGGACGTGGGCGGCACCAGCGAGGGCAAAGCCGACAGCGAAGGCGGGGCGGGGCATCGAGTCGAGGATGCGCGTGGCGCGGTGGTGGGTGGGGCGGCAGGGGCGAATCCACCCCTCGCCGGAGGGCGGGGGCACACGCCATTGTATCGCCGGGCGGCGTGCCGTGCGACCGCCCACGCCCGGCCCCTTCCCCCGCTACGTCCCGATGCCCGCTCCTCGCTGCCTTCTCCCTTCGGCTGCCACACTCGCGATGCTGCTCGGCGGCGGCAACCCCCTCCTCGCGCAGGACATCGCCACCAAGACGGCCGGCATGGAGCGACGCGCCGGCCTCCTTACCCTCCATGTCGATCGCAAGGAGGGGCAGCTCTTTCTCGAGCTGCCACAGGACTCGCTCCGCCTGCTGCACTTCGCCTCGCAGGCGACGGGGCTCGGGTCCAACCCCATCGGGATCGATCGCGGTGCGTCGGGTTCGGAAAACGTGGCGCGCTTCGAGCGGGTGGGCTCGCGTGTCCTGGTGACGTTCGAGAATTGGAACTATCGCGGGCAGACGGGCAACGCCGACAACGAACGCACCGTTCGCGAGGGCTTTGCGCCGAGCGTGGTGGCCGCGCTTCCCGTGGTCGCGAGTGAGGGCACGCGCGTGCTCGTCAACGCGACGGACTTCTTTCTGCGCGACTGGACCGACGTGATCGGCACACTGGCCGGCGCCAACCAGGGTACCTACGCGCTCGCCCGCGACCGCTCCACGTTCTACGACGCGTACACACGCAGCTTCGAGCGCAACACGGAGGTGGACGTGCAACTCACGTTCACCACGGCCGGTCGCCCGGGGCCAATCGTCTCGCAGATCCTCCCCGATGGGCGCGCAGTGACGTTGCGCGTGCATCACAGCTTCATGGCGCTCCCGGACCAGCCCACCGCCTATCGCCCGCGACTCGCCGATCCGCGCGTGAACTTTGGCGCGCTCACCTTCAAGGACTTCGGGCAGCCGCTCCAGGGGTCGCTCGATCAGCGTTGGATCGCGCGGCACCGGCTCGAACGCGTGAATCCGCGCGATCCGTCGAGTGCGTTCGTACAGCCGATCGTGTACTACATCGACCGCGGCATCCCCGAACCGGTCAAGCGCGCCACCATCGAAGGGGCAAAGTTCTGGGAGGAGGCATTTGCGCGCGCGGGGCTCGCCGGTGGCTTCGTGGTGCGGGAGCTTCCGGAAGGTGCCGATCCGCTCGATGTGCGCTACAACGTCGTGCAGTGGATCAATCGCAACGAGCGCGGCTGGTCGGTTGGCGGTTCGCTCGCCGATCCGCGCACGGGGCAGATCTTCAAGGGAATGGCGCGCATGGACTCGCACCGCGCGCGCACCGACTACAACCTCTTCGCCGGCTTGCTCGGCGCCGCGCCCACGGCGCAGGACACCGCGTTCATGCTCGCGCGTGTGCGGCAGGTGACGGCACACGAGATCGGTCACACGCTCGGGCTCGCGCATAACTACATCGCGAGCACGTACGAACGGGGGAGCGTGATGGAGTATCCGCCGCCCCGCGTGACACTCACGCCGGACGGTCGCATCGATGTGTCGCAAGCGTACGCGACGGGACCTGGCGTCTTCGATGTGTGGGCCATCCGCTATGGCTACGGGATCTTCCCGCCTGAGCAGGAGGCCGACTCGCTCGCGGCGATCATTCGCGAGGGACTCAACAAGGGATGGCTCTTTCTCTCCGACGAAGACGCGCGCCCCGACTACGCGAGCGACCCGCGCGTGCAGCTCTGGGATGACCAGCCCACCGCCGAGGGCTACTTCACCACGCTCATGAACGTCCGGCGTGTGGCGATGGCGGGCTTTGGCGAGCGCAACCTCCGTCCCGGTGAGCCGCTCGCACTGCTGCACGAACGCTTCGTGCCGGTCTACCTCATGCACCGCTTTGCCGCGCAGCGACTGGCCAAGACGATCGGCGGCATGGAGTACCACTACGCGGTGCGCGGCGATGGTCAGGTCGCCACGCGCACCGTGAGCGATGCACGGCAGCGCGATGCGCTCACACTGCTGCTCGACGGGCTCCGGCCGGCGGCCCTCGCGATTCCCGATACGGTGCTGCGCCTCCTGGGCCCGCGACCGTTCGGCTATCGCGGCAGCGTGGAGCTCTTCCAGTCGCGTACGCGCCCCATGTTCGACGAGCTGGGCGCGGCGCAGACGCTTGCGCAGTACACGGTGGACCTCATCCTGCAGCGCGAGCGTGCGGCGCGCCTCGTCGCGCAGAGTGCGCACGGATCGACGGTGACGCTCGACGGTGTGCTGGAGCGGCTGGTGACGGCGACCGAGTCCGCGATGCGGCAGGGCAGCACGCATGACGTGGCACTCGCGCGCGTGGCGCACCGCGCGGTGATCGATCGGCTGCTGCAACTCGCCGCCGATGCACAGGCGGCCGCCGAAGTGCGCGGCGCGGCCGAAGTATGGCTCGATCGCGTGCGGGCGCAGGCCACCGTCGGCGCGCTGGGCGGCGCTCCCGCCGCGCGCGCGCACTGGACGCTCATTGCGCGGGACATCACGCGCTGGCGCGATCGCGGCGAGCTGCCGCAGTTCACGCGCGCGCTGCCGGCGCCACCGGGCGACCCGATCGGCATGGACGACGAGTGCACCTGGTTCGACGCGTGGCGCCCGTGGGCGGCGTCCGCGCGATGAGCCTCATGCACGCGATCCGCTTTGCGGCAACCGGCGACGCGAGTGTGCTGGAACTCGTGGATGTGCCGGTGCCCGTCCCGTCGCCCACGCAGGCACTGATCCGACTCGAGGCCATCGGTGTCAACTTCATCGACACGTACTATCGGCGCGGGCTCTATCCGGCCCCGCTGCCGTCGATCCCCGGGCAGGAAGGCGTGGGTGTCGTGGTCGCAGTCGGGAGCGAGGTCACGACATGCGTCGTCGGCGACCGGGTGGTGTTTGCGTCGTCGTTCGTCAGCGCGTACGCCGAGCAGGTGGCGATCGACGGGGCGCAGCTCGTGCGCGTCCCCGACGGTGTGGCAAGTGATGTGGCGTGTGCCGCGATGCTGCAGGGGATGACCGCGCACTATCTCGCGCATGGTGCCTTTGCGCTGCGTGCGACGCACACCGCGCTGGTGCACGCGGCGGCCGGCGGTACGGGGCAGTTGCTGGTCCAACTCGCCAAGCGCACCGGCGCGCGCGTCATCGGCACGGTGTCCTCCGAGGCCAAGGCGCGCATTGCGTCGGCGCTCGGCTGCGACCTCGTGATCCGTTACGATAGCGAGGACTTTGTCGACGGCGCGCGCGCGTTCACCGGCGGGCGTGGCGTGGATGTGGTGTATGACGGTGTTGGCGC
>JALOPS010000165.1 GCA_025453745.1 Gemmatimonadaceae bacterium | reverse complement strand
CGCGGTCGCCACTGCACGCTAACCCAGTCGCCGCGTCCTCCGCTGGTGGCCGGTTTTGCGGTGTCGATCAGTGGCCGGATTTGAGGTGTCCACCGAGGGCCAGATGAACGCATCGGTAACGCGCCACTTCGTGGTGAACTCGACGCCGCCGAGCGTGCGACGGTCGACCAAGCGTCCGCTCACAAACGCAATGGTGCCCGCCGACTGCACGCGGACGCTGTCGATCTCGAGGCGCGTGCCTCCGCGCGCATAGCGAGTGGCGGCGGTGACAATCTGGTCGCGGCCGAACTCGGCACCGGAGACGCCACTCGTCCAAACCACGTCCAAGGTGAGACGTCGCCCGAACGCCGCGGTGTCACCCCGCGCCAGCTCGGCATACACACTGTCCATCATGGGGCGCAGTGCGGCCGCCGTCGCCGCTTGCGCGCTGAGCGACCTCGCGCTGCTCGCGCACAGGACGATACCAACGAGGCAACCAATTCGGACGAAGCGATTCACGGTGGGATGTCGGGTGGTGTGTCTAACGAGGCGCCCGTCCGCAGCAGTGCCGACGTTAGGCGTTGCTGCGCACCCCAACAGCGTGATGGCTACCCGCGATCATCATTGGCCTCGCGGTTTACGGCATCCGTCGCGGAGAGCGGCTACCGTGGGGCCAAGAGGCTATCGACTGCGGCGCGTACTCCCCGAAGCTGTTGACGCGGCTCCAACTCGACGCCGATCTGCCGGTGGACGATCCGCCCCTCCGCATCGAGGACCAGAAAGGTGGGCAGCGCAAGCACCTTGCGCCACGGCAGGCGCGACTGGCTGTGCGTGAAGGTGTCCATGAGGGTCCCGGCGGCGAGCGCGATCGTGAGGGAAGCACCCGTCTCGCGGACCAGACGATCGACGCGTGTGCGGTCCGCGTCATCCGCCAGCACGACCACACGGCCACCGCGGGCGGCAACGGATTCGGCGAGTACGCTGAGCGCGCGTAGCGCATGGCGGGAGGCCGAACACGTGCTGGACCAGAGCGCAATGACGGAGGGGTGCCCGACGACACTGCTCGCGTCGAGCGGCACTCCATCGAGCGAAGTGTACCGGAAGGCGGGGACGCGCGAGCCAACGCTCGGCAAGAAACTGTATCGATCCGGGTCAGTCGGGCGACAGCCGACGACCGTGACAGCGAGCATCAGCGCGGTCAGCGTGCGAGTGCGCATATCGATAGATCTCAGGCGATTGTCTGTCGTGCAAGCGCAACAACACTCCTTGCAAGCGCCTCACGCTCGAGTTAGACGCCAGGCGGGGTGATCTCAAGGCCGTCCACTCCGCAGTAGAGCGCGACCCGGGTCGCGTTGTCCCGGATGCGCCAGAAGTGGTCCGACGCTGGGTCGGAGATGAACGTGCACAGCGTCAGACCGCTCGTTGTGTCGAGCCGGAGGTCCCGCGTGACCGGATCGATGTCCAAGGTGCTGACGGTCGTACCGACGAGAAGGTCGACGGCGGCCGCGGCCAGCCGGAACCCGGCGTCGGGGTCCTCCGCCTCCTCGTCGTGCTGCGCCTGCCGCGAGCCGGTCAGCACCCGCGTCTGGTCCCGGAGGTGCCACGTCGGCTCGAACCACAGCGTGAGCCCGACGTCGTCGCCGGGCTCGTTGTCGATGTAGACCAACAGGGAGTTCGTCGCCAGGCGCCGGAACCGGACCTCGTGGCCCACGATGCTGGAGCGAAAGTCAGCGAGCAGAGCGCCTGGATCCATTTGGGAGTGCGATGCGTGTTGACGTCTCACGCCCAGGTGATGCCGCAGGGAACCCGCTCGGAGTCCACGACCGACACCGCCACTCCGGGCTCCCTGTCGGCATGAACCACTCGTTCGGCGGCCGGGTCACGACCCCGGCATTCCGCGGTTCACTTGAACGGCAGAGCACTACCACTCGCCACTCCGGGCACCGAGATGCAGGACGATGGACGCAGGATCTGCGATCCAAAATCCTTGGTGTCCCTCCGGCAGCGGCTCAATCGCGTCGCAGCGCACGACGCCCGCCGCCTCGAGGTATGCGGCCGCCGCCGAGACCTCGTCCGTCAGGATCTCGAGCCACACCTCTGCCTGACTCAGGCTCGCGACCCGATCGACCCACAGCTGCTTACCGCCGAACTCGAAGCCGACGTTCGGCGGGTGATTCTCGATTGGCTGGAGGCGCAACACGTCGCGATAGAAGCGGATGGTCGCCTCGTACGCGTGCGGTGGGACCTTCAGCGCAATGTTGCGGCCGGGAGTGAAGGTGGGAGTCATCTTGGGATGGCACAAACGGAAGTAGGTCGAGAGCAACAACGGCCGATGTGGCCGCTGAACGCCGCGCTTCCGTGCGACGGAAGCCCGCGGCGCCCGTCCGCAGCAGCGCCGACGTTAGGCGGCACCGAACACCTGAGCTTCGAAAGCGCGGGCGTGTTGCGCAAGGCGCTCCAACTGCCCGGCCTCGATGTAGAGGCGAAGACTAGTCGACCACACGGCTGGTGCCCCGGCTTGCAGCTCAGCCGTGATCTCAACATGGCCCGCCTTGTCCATTTCGGCCGAGAGGGACAGCTCGCCCTCCAGCGACCTCCATGTCTTGGCGCCACTCCACCCGCGCCAGCTGGCGGCCATGTCGTCGAAGAGCTGCGCAATGCCATGAGACATGAACGTGCCGACGCGTACCGATGCAGCCAGATCGTTTGCAACGAGTTCCGCAAGAAGGTAGTCGCCCGTCAATACGCGCAGCCGCACGGTGGCATCTTCGCGATGCGATATGACTTCAAACATTTCCGACCTGCCAATGTCGATGGATCGAGCCGAACATCAGGTTGTGCTCGCGCCGCTCACGAGCCTGACAACCGATAGCCGCCGCGTCCGCATGGTGGCTCGCAACACCGGCGTCCGTCAGTCGATGCCGACGCGCTGCCGGAACTGAATTACCTGAAAATGTCGATCGCACAGCGCCCACGGGTGGCCCGGACTCCAGACGGTGACGTCATCCGACGACGCGTGGAGGAACGACGACCAGTAGCGAGCGAGAGTCGCCCACGTGGTGACCACCGCATCATCGTACGACCAGAACACCACGATCTCCGCGTCAGGCGGCACCGGTAGCTTCTCCAACACCGCGCAAACGGAGTCGGCGGCATTCTCGTCGGCAACGATCGTGAGATCAAATTCACGAATGAGGAACTCCGCACAGCGCCCGTGACGGGAAGATGCCAAACGCCGAGCACCTGCAACGGTCAGCGGACGGATGCCACGGAGCACCTCGTTCGGGAGTAGATCGTAGCGCTCAGAGACCCGTCGCCATGTGTACGCAAACGTCCCGAGACCGCGGAAGTCCTCTTCCGAGAATGTCATGAATGGTACGATGTCGGTGTGCGCGCCTAACGAAGATGTAGGAATAGCCTCGGTCGCAATTTCGGCGACAATGGCTCTCACAAACGAGCCTCACATTTGACCAGAGAGGCACGATCGGCGCCCTCGCCACGATCTGAGTACCCCCGGTTCCTGCTCGAACCGCCGGCGTTGAGGCTATTCCTACAGCCTCAACGCTCGCTTCAGCCGTGGGCGGGCGAGCATCGCGAGCCCGACCATCGGTTGCAAGCGGAGGTTGGCCTGCGCTCCAATTGGCGCAGCACACCTGATCTGGCATTCTGTTCGAAGGCTCGGACGATCGGTGACGTACTCGCCGCTGCATCAGTATTCTCGCGCCGTGCCATCATCTTCAAGTTGGACACGATAGTCTGTCCGCTCGCCTACCATTCGGAAGCTGCCAACGAGAGAGCCTCCCTCGGCCTGCATCATGGCAATTACGTCTTTCTCGTCCGGGTCATCCTGGAAGCGCCGAATAAAGTCCGACTTGAGAAAGTCACTGTGCGGAAGCCTTTCCGAACGGACGTTCCGAAGCATGCCTGACTTTTCCCAATGACGGCGCCACCATTCAGCGGTATGAACACAGCTCCAACCCTGATACCAGGCGTCGCGAAGATGCTCCGGCAGGGCATCTGCGGTCTCGATTTCCCGCGAAAAACAAGCATCGACGATTCCTATGTGCCCCCCCGGCTTGACGTGGCGTGCGAAGATCGGAAGAAACCGTTCGTCTGTGCCGAAATACACAAATGCATCAAGAACCACGACGGCATCGAAGTAGTCGTGGGGAAATGGCAGCGACCGGGCGTCGGCCCGAAGTGGAAAAACCTTGTCTTCGCAGTCCATTTCCTTGACGCGCCGAAAGTTCTCAGTCGGGTCGACAGCACGATCGACCGCCCAGACCGTGACACCAAACTCCCTGGCCAGAAAGATGGAGCTGATTGCGTGCCCGCACGCCAGATCAAGCACCCGCATGCCTCGCTTCAGCGGAAGCGCCTCGACGAGACTCTCCGCGAAATGGAGGGTGTTTTCACCGAGCGAGTTCGCGTCGACCCACGTGCGATCGTAACGGTTGGACAAGGGGAAGAGTTCATCGGGTGTCTGATGCACGGTTCAACGATCCTCTACTTCGGTAACTGCAGGGGACTGGGTTCCGATCGACAGTCAGGCCAACGCTGCGTTCAGTTGCAGCCGCATCAAAGAGAAGCGCGCGCAGCGCGCCCACCATAGCGCGGCTGTCAACTGCAACGCGCCGTTATGCGGCGCCCGACTTCGCCGCGCGCCAGGCCATCGACAGGCGACGGCCCGACGCCGCACAGTCGCGTAAGTACAGGTTGATCAGACTCTGATACGGCAGCTCGATCTCGTCGGCCAGCGCTTTGAAGTACGCCACAGTGGACTCGTCCAAACGAATCGTGACGGGCTTCTTCAGCCGTTTCGCGTAGGGGTTCTTCTTGGCGGTGGCAAAGTCGTATTGCTTCCTCATCAGACTCTCCGTTGTGCGTACGTTGCGCGCTCATGCGGCACCGCCTTTCGGGCGGAGATCAGTCGGATCACCTCACCGTCGCCCCGCTCGCAATGGATGACCACCAAGACCCTCAGCGCAGCGCTCAGACCGAGCAAGATGAACCGCTCTTCATCACCCGAATTATCCGGATCGGGCATGAACAGCGCCTCCTCATCCTCAAATACCGTTTGCGCCTCAAGAAAGGTGATCCCGTGTTTCGCGACGTTCTTAGTCGCCTTTCGGGGATCCCATTCGAAGTGCGGGCCGGTCATGACTGCAATGTATGTACATGCAATGTACAGTCAAGAGATAGGGGCTTCACGCTCCGTGTCCGCATAACGCCGCGTTCAGGTGCGGGCGCCAGCGCCGACGCCGAGCGGCCCCCGCAATCACTGCTCATCAATGATGCGGGGGCCGCGACTCGCTGCACAGATCCCCGCGGCGCCCGTCGCCTGCAACGCCGACGTTATGCATCATTGCTCTGAGCAGACGGAAGTGGAACCCTCAACTTCGATATCATCTTCTGATGTTTTGGTTCTAAGCAGAAGTGGTGCACGCTTATGGCCCGAGAGTCTGTCCCCAGAATCATCGCCCACATCGCTCCGTCAGCTGACCCGACTTCAGTGACAGCCGCTCCAGCAAACACAGTTGAATCGGACACATTCTCCAAAATCAAGAAGTCTGGTACGACCGTCTTTCGGCGCCACTGCAGGTTGCCACTGATGTTGACGCGATCGAGTTGCACGAGCGAGTCTTTCAGCTTGAGGAATACCTTGTCTTGACTTACGTCAATAGTGTGTGTGTGAGGCCACGCTGGACTTGCGACGACTTCGGGGTCGCTCGGCATCGGGAGGAACGGGAACGCTTGGAGCACTGTTTTTGCCGGCTCCAGAGAAAGTAGTACTTCGGTTGAACGCAGCAGCAAGTCTGATTGCAACTTGCCACATGTCCTGTACGCTGGATGAGGCTTACCAGTCTTTGTGTACACAGTCTCTCCGGTTGCATAGCCGAACGCGGAGTCAGCGGTAGGAGCAATCAGCTGAATGGAGTAATTCACCCAGTAAAGCAGAGCTGACTGTCCCTTCAGAAAGTCTTCGGGACGCCCGATTCCTGGGAACGGAGGAAACTGATCTGCGAGCGGTCGCACCCAGGGCTTCATTGTGTACAGTTCTATACCGTAGGCGCTCGCTTTCTTGATTGCCGGTGCGCTGAAGCCCGAAGTCGAGACAATTGCACGATGGGTGAGCGACGGCATGTCGCGAAGCTTGGCGGACAGCTGCTCAACGGTGGCAACATCGAGAGTCTGTCCCTCACGCTTCACTTCGTAGGCCATGAATGCACGAAGAACACCATCGGGTTCGGCGACGGTGACGGTAACGTCGACATCTCTCGTTTTCTCGGCTGCGTCATCATGCACCATGTCACCGACAATGACATTGACCGCGCCAGGCGTTGCGCGAATACAACAGAGGGCCACTAGGTACTGAACGTGCATTGGGGACAACACAATTTCCTCACTGATGATGCATAACGCTGCGCTCTGCAGCGGGCGCGCACGGTAGCGAGCGGCCCCCGCAGTCTCCACCGGAGATCATGCGGGGGCCGCGATCGCGCCGCCAGCGGGGGCCGCGCCCGTCTGCAGCAGCGCCGACGTTAGCCAGCGCCGGCCATTCGGGTTCGAGCCGGACGCGACATACATGACTGCAGCTCGGGCCACTGACGCGCCCACGAGACGCCGTCAAGTGGGACACCGAAGATTGGACGATGCCGTAACTAAATGAACGGCAATGGTTTAGACACCTCGCAAGAGTAGGTGGTTTGACAGCCCAGGACATCCTAGTTAGACTACGTCCCACACACCTTACTGGAGGAGTCATGATTGCTGTCAAGGCCAAGCTCAAGGTTGTGTTGCAGGCCGACGAAGTGGTTGTTGCGGAGGTAGAGGACTCTGGTCTGTGGCAACGCGTGCTGGCGGCGATAAACGCCGGAGAGCGGCCGACCATCGCGACGGCTGTCGATCTTGGCGCACCGACTGCGCCGGGGGACTTGCTGCCGTCGACTCTAGACGCGTCGCCGGCGCCTGATGACGCCGTGGGCAAGCTCGCCCACCGTCTCGGTCTGACGCGTGAGGTGGTGCAGGGAGCCTGTAGCCCAGACACGAATGCGCCGTTCCTTCACCTTGACGTACACCGTTGGGAGGACATGAAGCGACAAACACCAGCCCGGGGACCCGGCAGCGTAAGCCCCATTGCGCTCGCCAGCACACTGCTTGCGCTCTGGTTTCGAGAGGCGAACCTCGGCAACCCGACACAGGCTCAGGCACAGGCGGTGTTGGCGACTATCAACCTTCGCGATCCGAACGCAACTCGGGGGATCGGGAAGGCTGACTGGCTGCAGTCTCGGGCTGGGGGATTCGTAATGCTGAACCCGGCCAACGTCTCCAAGGCGACCGCGATGGTGAAGGCCTTCTGCTCCGGAAAGTGGAAGGGTGAGGAGAAGCGGGCCTGACGCGATAGGAGGAGTCGATGACCATGGCGGCGATGATTGCGGCGCTTGACGGGGAGAGCATGACGACGCTCGAGCGCGCGTTGGCCCTTCTGTGGTGGGCTGGTCGAGATGATCCAGCGAGCGGGCTGTCGGCGGCAGAGATCTGTAGCGCCCTCGAGCAGGCTGGCCACCCGAAGCAGAACGTGACGCGCCTTGATCGAAGACTGACGGAGGATCGGCGTGCTACCCGCGCATCTGGAGCAAAGTGGCGCCTACATCCCACAGCGCGGAGAGAGCTTGAAACGCGATATGCGGGGTTGCGGACCGGACGTCCGGCACTCCCGCCCACAGACAGCGTACTGCCGCGTGAGCTATTGGCGGGAACCCGCGGATATCTCGAGCGGGTGTGCTACCAAGTGAATGCTAGCTACGACGCGGCACTGTTCGACTGCTGCGCCGTGATGTGCCGACGTGTACTGGAGACGCTGATCATCGAGGCTTATGAGCGTGGCGGTCGCGCCCAGGAGATCAAGGGCTCGGATGGCAACTTCCTGATGTTTGCGGGACTCCTGTCGTACTTCGAACGCGATCAGGCCTTTCATCCGAGTCGGAACGCTCTGATAGCGCTACGCGAGTTCAAGACGCTCGGCGACTTGTCCGCGCATAACAGACGCTTCAACGCAAGAGCGGACGATATAGATCGTATTCGCGACGGCCTCCGCGTGGCTGTCGAAGAACTCGTGCATATGGCTGGACTAACAGCGAACGCGGCTGGCTAACGCCGCGTTCAGCCGCGGGCGCCGGCATCGACGCCGAGCGGCCCCCGCGATCCGTGCCGTTCAATCATGCGGGGGCCGCGCCTCGGCGACCAGATCCCTGCGGCGGCCGTCGGCTGCAACGCCGACGTTAGGCGTTACCGGGGAGGTGACGCCCTGCCATCCAGATAGTTTGCGCTGAGGAAGCCGAACAAGCCGCCGACCATGGTGATCGTGCGTGCGTCCGCTCCCTCGCCGCGCCCGCAGCGTCCGTCTCGATACCCCGCCTCGTCGAGCGCCTCAACGAAGAGCCAACCGCCATCACTCACGTTCTCATCAACGCACGCCCAGTGGCGGTACTGGCGCTCCGCCAAGCGCCGCGTCGCCTCGATCAAGCGTGGAGTCGCTGCGTCGGGGAGGCTCGCCGAATCGGTAAGCCAACGGGATGGTAGAGGGGCGCTACCAGTCCGGGCTCCTGACGTGCGCGTTCGCACGAGGAACCACCCGGCGTCATGCCGTTGGAGCCGCAAGACCAAAGCGCTGCCCCACGAGTGAACAACGAGCGCTCGGTAGACAGGGGACGCACGCGGCGGGCGTGTCGCGTACAACGGGCGCTCGTTGGCGCTCCGCAACACGCGCCCAATCATAACCCGAAGCTGTAGGTCGTCCGACGCGTCACTTCCAGGCATCGGAGCCACATACGTCGTCTCTGGCGACGCCACGCGCGCTGGTTGCGAAGCGAGGGCGGTCGCAGACAAAACCAGTACAAGCGTCGCTCTGTTGAGCACGACGTGCGCGGCAATGCGGGACATGAGAGTCAGGATCGGCCGATGTGACGCCTAACGCTGCGCTCTGCGGCGGGCGCGCATCGATGCGAGCGGCCACGGCAAACGCTGTATCACATCATGCCGTGGCCGCGTGTCCGCCACCAGTGTCCG
>JALOPS010000164.1 GCA_025453745.1 Gemmatimonadaceae bacterium | reverse complement strand
CGCCATTCCACCGGGGGAATGACCGAGCACCACAACCCTCCTGCATAGGGAGAGTCTGACCATGGTCGTCAAGAAGGGTGCAAAGCGCGGCAAGAAGGCTGCGAAGAAGGGTGCAAAGAAGGGTGCGAAGCGCGGCGCCAAGAAGGGCGCGAAGCGTGGCGCGAAGAAGGGCGCGAAGCGCGCGAAGAAGGGCGCCAAGAAGGGTGCGAAGCGCGCCAAGCGTGCGAAGCGCGCCAAGAAGGCGGCGCCGGCGGCGTAAGTCGCCTGTGCGATCAGTACGGAAAACGCCGGCGATCACTCGCCGGCGTTTTCATTTCCTCCCGGTGCGGTCGAGCGACCGCATGACGATCAATGTGCGCGCAACGCGCGAAACTCACCGCTCTCCGCCTCGCGACCGTCGACGCCATCCTGCGGCGCCGCGCCCCACACATACGCCAGGAACCGCGTAGGCACCGCCGCCGGACCGCCGTCGGCGATCACGATCCCCACCGGTTCAGTGGCCGACTGCGCATCCTGAAGAAACTGCCGACGAGTCGAGGCTCGCGTGATCATCGCATCCATCCTGCCGGTCAGCGACCGAGCGTGGCGCATCTATATGAAGGGCCCGCCGGGGAATCCGCCGCGCCTGCGCCACCCAATATCAAGAAGCAGGCCACAGAGACGCGATATCACATCTGCTTGTACAGCAACACGTTACGCTGTCAAAGGCGGCGGCGAAAACACCTCGCGCGTGTCGTTGTAACACTTCGACACGGGACACTCGTGTCGGACCGCTACGCGGCCACGCCCTTCCGCGCAAACAGCAGTCGAGAGCCGCCGCGCGACTCCACCGCCACCGACCAGCCCGCATAGCTCGCCTGGAGCGCCTCGGCGGCATCTTCGCGCTCGCCCGATTCCGCGGACTCGAAGAGGTGCACACCACCCTCCACCGTTGCCCGCTGCAACGCGTCCAACACGCGGCCACGTTCGCCCGACTCGATATCGAGTACCGCATCGGCTGCGCACACCACGGCCTGAAAGCGCACGTCGGGTGACCACTGCTCGAGCAGCCCCACAAAGCCGCGCACGTTCTCGTCGAGGCCGTGCGCCTCGGCCGCATGCATCACGCGCTCGACCGCATCGTAGTCGGTGTCGAGCGTCGTCACCGCAAAGCCCTGCGCCGCGAGGAAGAGCGCCGGCCCGTGCTGCCGCTCGCCTCCGCCAGCGACCAGCACATGCGTCACCGCGGCCAGCTCCACCGCCGGCACCGCACGCACGACGGGCGCATCGGCCGTCAGTCCCCAATGCTCCGGCTTGCGCAACGCCTCGGCGCGCTTGAGCGCGCGCTGCTTCCACGTGCGGAACGATTGAAGCTTGAGCCGCTTGGCGATCAGACGGTCCACTTCGTCGCCGAGCACGAGCTCGGTCAGCGCGATCTGCGGCTGGTCGGCCATCGCCCGTGCCGCTTCGTCGGCAATGCGCAGCAGCGCCCCGCGAGAGATCGAGTTCTTGTACTCCTCGATCTCGAACTGCAGGTAGGCCTGGTACTCGCGCTCGAGCGAGCGCGTACTCGACCGACGGCTGGGCGCTGACTGGGAGAAGGCGCGTGTCCCTGTGGAAGTTGTGACAACGTACACACCGAGCATGCAATTGGAAAGCAGCATGCGCACGGTGTCGCTGCACCCTGCACGTCGCATGCGATGGTGCACACCTTTCGCGCGATGCCAGAGCTCCCGGAGATCGAACATGCGCGCCGCGTCGCCCATGACGCACTCGACGGCCGACGGATCACACGCGTGCAGGCCTTCCATGCAACGACGCGACGCGCGCTGACGCCGACCACGCGACGTCGTCTCGAAGGTCAACGCGTCCTCGCGGTCACGCGACGCGCCAAGTACCAACTGCTCGAACTCGAAAACGCCTACGTGCTCGAGGTCCATTTCCGCATGACCGGCGACTGGGCGGTCGGCAGTGCCGCCGATCCGGTCGACGCCCTCGAACGCGCCCGCTTCACCCTCGACAATGGGGCGCGACTCTCGCTGCTCGACGGGCGCGCCTTTGCCTCGCTCCGCCTCCACGCGCCCGGCCGCGTGCGCCTGCCGCCGCTCGGCCCCGAACCGCTGGATGCGGCATTCACGCCCGTCGTGCTCGCAGAGCAGCTCCGTGGGCGCCGCGGGCCCATCAAGCCCGTGCTCCTCGATCAGCGCGTGGTCGCCGGACTGGGCAACATCTACGCCGCCGAAGCCTGCTGGGTGGCGCGCATCGATCCGCGCACGGCCGCGCACTCGTTGGGCGCGGTGCGCGTCGCGCGGCTCACCGCGGGCATCAAGCACGTCCTCGAGCACGCACCGGTGGGCCGCTACTACCAGCGACCGGCCACCGTGGGTGAACGCGTCGTCGCACTGGGTGAAGGGAACAGCGATGACGATTGGCGCGTGTACGACCGCGAAGGGCAGCCCTGCCTCCGCTGCGCGCGTCCCATCGTTCGCACCGTGCAGAGCGGTCGCTCCACGTATTGGTGTCGCGGCTGCCAGCGATAGCGCATCGCGCGGCGTGCCGGGCGCAGCGCGAGCGGTCAGTCCTGCGCGACGAGCACCGCGCCCTTGAGGTAGCCGGTTTCCGGAATGGTGAGGAGCTCGGGATGATCGAGTGCGTGCCCCGTGGTGCCCCGCAGCTCGAGTCGCCGGCCACTGTCCGCTGCCGCCTCGGCGAGCATCGCGAGAAAGGTGCTCCGGTCGATGTGGTGACTGCAGCTCGCCGAGAACAGCGTGCCGCCCGGTGCCAGCAGCTTCATCGCCAGCCGATTGATGTCGGCATAGCCGCGACGGGCCTGCGGGATCGCCGCGCGCGACTTGGCGAACGCCGGCGGGTCCACCACGATCGTCTCGAAGCGCTCGCCCCGGCGCACGGCGTCGCGTAGCCACTCGAACGCATCCGCCTCCACGGTCGCGACGTTCGTCAGTCCATTCTCCGCCGCGTGCGTGCGCGCGCGGTCGAGCGCAGCCCCGCTGATGTCGAGTGCCACGACGTCGCTCGCGCGGCGCGCCAGGTGCAGTGCGAACGATCCGTGATAGGCGAAACAGTCCAGCGCACGTCCGCGCGCGAGCGCACCCACGAGCGCGCGATTCTCGCGCTGATCGAGAAAGGCGCCCGTCTTCTGGCCATCCCACGGCGCGGCGACGTAGCGCACGCCATGCTCCATGACGGTGATCGCGCGGGGCACGTCGCCGGCGAGCAGGCGGACCGCGTCGTCGAGCCCTTCACGTCGGCGCGCGCCGACATCGTGGCGCGCCAGCACGCCTTCGCACCCGGTCAGCTCGAGGAGCAGTGGCACCACCTGCGCTTCGAGGCTCGCCAGCCCGGCGCTCAGCAACTGCACCACGAGCCACCGATCGTATCGATCCACGACGAGCGAGGGCAGCCCATCGCCTTCACCGTGCACCAGTCGCATCGCGGTCGTCACGCCGACGAGCGGCGCGCGTCGCGCGATCGCCCCCTCCAATCGGTGACGCCACCACGCGCCATCGATCGGTGGCGCGCCGGGACGCGTCAGGAAGCGCAACGCGATCTCCGACGACGGACTCCACAGCGCCTCGCCGAGCGGTCGGCCATTGCGCGCCGTCACCGGCACCACGCCCGCGGGAGCGTCCGGCCGTTCGAGCAGGTCGCTGCGGAAGATCCAGGGATGTCCGCGAGTCCACCGCGCCTCTCCGCGCGGTGAGACGATCGCGGTCACGGGGCGTGCCGCCCGTCGGCGGTGCTCTCCGGCGGTGCGTCCCCATTCGCCGCACCACTCGCGACGCTGCGGTGCGATTCGCCGCCGTGCGATTCGCCGCCGTGCGATTCGCCGCCGTGCGCCGCGTCGCTGCGTCCGCCGTTGAGGTACTGCGCGATGCCGACGTCACAGCGCGTCCGCCCCGAGCGCACCGTCTCCTCGTAGATCGCATGGTTGCGATCGAACGCGTCGCGTCCACGTTCGCGGTGCCAGAGGTGAAACGCGATCGCCGAAAACTTGAAGTTGCGTCGCGTCAGGCCACGATTGATCAGGCGCGCAGCCAGTTCGGAATCCTCGCGCCCCCAGCCGTGAATCGCCTCGTCGTAGCCGTTGGCGGCGACGATGTCGTCGCGCCAGAACGCCATGTGACACCCGCGCGTCGCCCTGTCGGGGTCGGTCGGCCCGCCGACGAGCGGTGTGAGCCACGGGAGATAGAACGCGTTCTGCCGATTCCTGAGCCCGCGCTCGAGCAGGCTGATCTCGGCGCGCCCCTCGGTGAGCACCTGCTGCGTCAGCGCCTCGGAGAGCAGGCAGCGACTCCCCTGCGCGTACGTGCCGCGCTTGGCAAACGACGCGTGCGCCGCGATGAAGCGCGGGTGCAGCACGATGTCCCCGTCGATCTGCACGAGATACTCGCCGCGTGCCTCGGCCATCGCACGGTTGCGGATCGCGCCGAGCCGGAAGCCCGTGTCTTCGTGCCAGATATGCACCAGGCGCGTGGGGAAGTCGCGCTGATGCGCCTGCACGACCTCCCGCGTCTCGTCGCGCGATCCGTCGTCCGCCACGAGGACCTCGAGCGGCATCGACGTCTGCGCACGCACGCTCTTGAGGATCACATCGAGCGCGGACGGCCAGTTGTAGGTCGCGATGACGAGGGAGATGGTCGGCGATGTCACCGCGCGCCGTCCGTCGTCCGGGCGGCGCGGCGGACCTCGCGAATCGCCGCCTGGTGCTCCGCAAACGTGCGGCGGAACTCGTGATGGCCGTCGGGATGCGCCACGAAGTAGAGCCACGGCGCGTCGGCGGGCGCCACCGCAGCGGCCAGCGACGCCGCACCCGGTGAGGCGATGGGGCCCGGCGGCAGCCCCGCCACCTTGTACGTGTTGTACGGCGACTCCGTCTCGAGATGCTTGTAGAGCACCCGCTCGACGTGAGCGCCCATCGCATACTGTACCGTCGGATCGGCCTGCAGCCGCATCCCCTTGGCGACGCGGTTCCAGTACACCGCCGCAATCGTCGGTCGCTCGTCGGCAACACGCGCTTCCTTCTCCACGATGGCGGCCATCGTCACCACCTGGTGTCGCGTGCGCTTGGCGCGGGCAATGGTCGCGTCCCACTCCGGACGCCACGCCTGCTCGAAGCGGCGGACCATCGCGCGGATGGCTGCGCGCGCCGATGTGCCCGCGGGAAACTCGTACGTCGCCGGAAAGAGATATCCCTCGAGCGTCGGCGTCGGTACGTCGAGCGTCTCGCGCAGTGCACTGTCGGCCACTGCGGCACGCACCGAGTCCACCGGCACGTCGAGCGCCTTCGCCAACGCCGGCGCGATCTCCGAGATCGCCCACCCCTCGGGGATCACGACCGTCGCCACGACGCCGCGCCCCTTCACCAGCGCATCGAGGATCTCCGACCACTCCGCACCGCGCGCGAACTCGTACGTGCCCGGCTTGATCGCGCGATCGCGACCACCGCTCGCGGCCCACATGCGAAAGGCCGACGCGGACGTCACGATGCCTCGTGCCTCGAGCGAATCCGCCACCGCGCGGAGCGAGGCGCCGGCAGGAATCACCACACGCTCCGGCGAACCACCGGCGCCACCGCCGCACGCTGCCAACGCGCCCACGGCCGCCGCTGCGATCGCCCGGCGCAACACCCGTGCACTCATGCGCGAGCGCCACCGCGCAGCAACTGCTCGAGCAGCAGCGCGGCCGTCAGCGAGTCGACATCGCCCTTGCGCCCACGCGTCGAGCCGCCCTGTGCGCGAATCACGCGCAGCGCCTGCGCCGTGGAATACCGCTCGTCGACGAAGCGCACGGGGAGCCCCGTACGCTCGGTGACCTTGGCGGCGACGGCCCGCACCTCCGCGCAGCGCGGCGTCTCGTCTCCTGCCTCGTCAAACGGCAGCCCGAAGAGCACACCACGCGCGCTGGTCGAGTCGATGCGTCGCACGAGCTCCGCGACCGGCGGCCGCTTCCCCTCGCGACGCACCATCGCCTCGAGTGGTGTCGCGAGCATGCCGAGTTCGTCGGCCAAGGCGAGACCGATGCGCTTGTCGCCCCAATCCACGCCCAACCACCGCGCAAACGCGAGCCCCGCCTCGGCCGGAGCCGACGCGGGGAGCTCGCCCTCGTGCGCCACCTCACCGCTCACGGTGATCCCGCTCACGCCTCGGCCATGTTGGCGAAGAACTCGCGATTGTTCGCGGTGCGCTCCATGCGGCGCACCAGGAAGGTCAGCGCTTCGTCGCTCGGCATGTCGGCCAGGAACGTCCGCATGAGATAGACGCGGTTCTGCTCCGCCTGATCGAGCAGCAGCTCTTCGCGGCGTGTGCCCGACTTGTTCAGGTCGATCGCGGGGAAGACACGCTTGTCGGCGATCTTGCGATCGAGGACGAGTTCCATGTTTCCCGTACCCTTGAACTCCTCGAAGATCACCTCGTCCATCCGCGAGCCCGTCTCGACGAGGGCCGTGGCCACGATGGTGAGCGAGCCGCCGTCCTGGATGTTGCGCGCGGCGCCGAAGAAGCGCTTGGGCTTCTGCATCGCCGTCGCATCGATGCCACCCGACATGATGCGACCGGTGTTGGGGAGCACCGCGTTGTGCGCCCGCGCAAGTCGCGTGATCGAATCGAGCAGGATCACCACGTCCTTCCCCATCTCCACGAGGCGCTTGGCCTTCTCGAGCACCATCTCGGCGACCTGCACGTGACGGCTCGCCGGCTCGTCGAACGTCGAGCTGATCACTTCGGCGGTCGGCACCGACGTCTGCATGTCGGAGACCTCTTCGGGTCGCTCGTCGATGAGCAGGATGATGAGCGTGATCTCCGGATGGTTCTCGGCGATCGCGTTGGCCATCTGCTGCATGAGGATCGTCTTGCCCGCGCGCGGCGGGGCGACGATGAGGCCGCGCTGTCCCTTGCCCAGCGGGGCGACCAGATCGCAGATGCGCATGGAGACGTTGCCGTCCTTCGTCTCGAGGCGGATCCGCTCGTCGGGATACTTCGCGAGGAGGTTGTCGAACGCGCCGCGCGACTTCGTGCGCTCGGGGTCCTCGCCATTGATCCGTTCCACCTTCAGGAGTGCCAGAAACCGTTCTCCTTCCTTGGGCGGGCGCACTTGCCCGCGGACGCTGTCGCCCGTGCGCAGATCGAAGCGCTTGACCTGGGACGGAGAGACGTAGATGTCATCGGGGCCGTAGAGGTAGTTGAAGTCCTGCGCGCGCAGGAAGCCGTAGCCTTCCGGCAGGATCTCGAGGACGCCTTCGTCGACGAGCTCCTCGTCGAGGTCGAGCAGCGCCTGCTCGATGCGGAAGATCAGCTCCTGTTTCCGCAGGCCGGAGGTGCCGGTGAGCTCGAGCGAAGCGGCCAACGCCTGCAGCGCAGCAATCGACTTCCGCTTGAGCTCGGCGATATCCACGACGAACAGGGAACGAGGAAGACCGCCGTGCGCACGCCCGGACCATCGCCACCGCCGGATCGTGCACGCCGCCGGGATGCAACATCACACCGGCGTCGGCGGAGGAACCGCAGAGGAATCGGAATGCGCGGAGAGGGATTCGAACCCACGACCTTCGGCTCCGGAGGCCGACGCTCTATCCAACTGAGCTACCCGCGCAGGGGGCGACCGAACCACACGGGTCGGACGCAATTCGGGGGAGGGGTGGGATCCGCCCGACGGGCGGTAGCATAGCCGCCCATCCGGCGCGCCGCTACCGCTCCGGTGCGGCCGCGAGTGGCTCCCAGTCACCGTCGTCGTCGCGGCGTCGCATCCCCGGACCAAATCCAGACGGTGCGTCGAACGTGTCGAGAAAGGCGGCCAGCACGCTTTCGAACGGTCCCTGTCCCCGATGCCGCAGTTCGCGGGTACCGAGCGCGGTGTAGCGACGGAACTGATTGACGAGCCCCGACACGGAGCAGAAGTCGAGTTGCAGCGCGATCGAGTCGAGCGTGCGGCCGCGCTCCTCCATCAGTCGCGCGGCCAGGAGCAGCCGGCACCATCCCAGCAGGGCCTGTGGCGCGGGATATCCGCGCGCGGCCAGCCTGGAGACGAGGGTGCGACGATGAATGCCGAGGTTGGAGGCCACCTGTTCGACAGTCAGCCGCTTGTGCGAGACCGAGAGGATGTGCTCCACGATCTGGCTGACCGCCGGGTCGAGGCGTGGGCGCAGCCGGTCGCGAATGCTGCGCACGAGGTTGCCCTGGGCGGCTTCCTCGACGTACGGCGCGAGCAGCCCCTTGAGGTCGTCACGCCCGTACTTGATCAGCTCGTCGGCGCCAAGGCGGATGACCTCGGTGAGCGCAGCCGTGGGGATCGCGGCCTCGTCGAAATAGACGAGGAGCAGGTGCGACGGAAAGCGGTCTTTCGTGCGGCGGACGCAGCCGATGGCGTCGTCGAGCCGCTTGCCATGCAATGTGACAATGGTGGCCGAGACGTCCTGCCGCGCGATGGCCGCATGGAGCGAGCGTTCGCCCTCGATCGGCACCAGAATGGCCGAGTCCCGCAACGCGGTCTCGATCCGGGCCAGATCGACCCGGTCGTGGAGGATGATCGCAATGCGGCGCTCGGGCGCACGGATTCTCACGGCGTAAACTTTCGCCCCACGGCGTGTAGGCATAGCCGGGTGATGGGGCGCACTTATCTGGCAGACCCCTACCCGGAGCGCACGAACATGACCGTCTCGACCCGCCTCGTCGTCCTCGCCCTGCTCCCGCTCGCTGCCGTCGCCTGCTCTGGCAGCCCGACCGCGCCGGTCGCGCCCGAAGCGGCGCGCGCAACCGAAGTGGTGCCGTGGTTCAACGCTAGCACGTCGGCATCGATCTCGGCAGATAGCACGCGCGCCGATGCGCCGCGCAAGGCGACCGAAGTTGTACCCTGGTTCTAAGCCAGGACGGCGAGTCTCCTGATTCCGGTCGTCACCGCGGCATCATCGCGCCACTTGTAGTCCTCGACAGGTTCCACCGGCGATTCGCTCGGAGCCTGTGGGGCGGTGAGGCGATGGGTTGCGGCGAAGGGCACCTCGTGGAAGCCGAAGCGATCGGCCAATACGGTCGCTTCGTCGGCAAGCGAGGTCGCGAGTTCGTCATCGCCCACACTGCGCAGCATGCGGGCGTATTCGTAGGGCATCGATGACCGCATGCCCTCGACTCTCGCACGCTCGGTGACGACCTCGAGTTCCCACTTGTCCCCACGCAGCGCTGCCGCCCGGGCAGCGCCTCGCAGGGCGGGGAGGCGAACGCGCTCGAGCGTCGTGCGGTGATAGGCAACCTGGAAGCCGTTCGCGGCGCTGTCAGGTGACCCCACCCGCAACGCGAGACCGCTCAGGTTGACCAGAATTTCTGCGCTTTGCTCCGCGTTGTCGCGCGCCAGATCGTACGCGCGCCAGCCGAAGCGGAACGCGTCCGCGAGGTTGCCGAGCACCGCGCGCGTGATCATGAGCCCCTGATTCGCACCGAACTCGTAGAGCGAATCGCGGGGGGCCACGGTCAGCGCGCGCCGATAGGCACTGTCGGCGACCGGATAGTTGCCGCGGTGGTGCGCCGTCGTACCCAAGCCAAGCAGTGCGTGTGCGGTCAGTCCGGCATCACCCACCTTCTTGGCCGATGAGAGCGCGCGCTCGTAGCTCTCCTTGGCCTGATCGAGGGCGCCGAGCTGCCGGAGCACGCGACCGAAGTGCGCGGTGGCCTGCGCCTGACCGGCCAGATCGCTCGTCGACACGGCATCGCGCAGACGACTGACCGTCGTCAACGCGAGTTGCAGTGCGCCGGCGCGCTCCATCTCCGCGACGTCCGCGAGCACGTCGTCGAGGATCGGGCGCGCCGACGATCGTCCGAGCCGAGTGGCCAGGTCGAGCCAGATCGGAAGACGCTCCGCGAGCCGAGCCGGTGCGGGACCGTCGCCCGCCAGGCGGGCGAGGTCGGCGCGCATGGCGTCGACGGGAGCGAGTGGTTGCAGGACGCGCATTTCCATGATTGTCATGTGACGCACCTCACACGGCGAACGCAACAATATGCCGACAGCGTGCGCATCATGACGCGCGCTGTGACGGCGGAGCCGGTCGGCTTTGTGCAAATACTTCCGATACTTCGCGGGCCTGCGCGGACCGCAGCGTCTCGGGCAGCGCGCGAAGGGCACCGACCAATCGCCGCAGCGCCTGCGCGCGTGCAGCGTCGGCCGCGTGCCATTCCTCGTCCGACCGTGCGTCCGCCATCCATTGCACACAGGTGGCGAAGGCACGGGTCGCACGGCGCACGTCATCCAGGCGATCCCCAGCCGATGGGAGCATCGGCGAGGGCGTCGTCCTTTCGTCGGGCATGAGGCGAATCAGCATCGTGAGCGGCAGCACATTCCACCGTGAGCGTAGCTCGGCGTCAGCGTGTTCACCTTCACGCCGTGGGCAGTTTCTTTACGCCGTGGGTGCGCCGCACTGATTTTTTCGCGCAGGCTGTGACGTCGGTGGTACGCCGCGTCAGATCGTGTATGGTTGGGTTCGGTTGACGCGAATAGTGACGCCAGTGCCGGTGATGTGACGCGCACGCGCTCGCCGCCGAGGAGGCCGCTGCCGCCGGTCGTGCCTCGTTCGTGATGAGGCCACTGACAGCGCGAGCAGAAGCGCGGCACCGCCTTCATCGAATCGTCATTCGCATCTCATCGCTTCTTCATTGAAGTGTGGTTGAGCGCGCACCACGAGCGCGGCACGATGCGGAGACCGGCGCACACCGCGCTCGAGCCCATCGCTGCGAGGGAGCCGTGAGCGCCATCCGAGTTCGCGTGCGATTGCTGAGTCTGGCACATGGAGCGCGAAGGGTTGGCGCGCTGACAGCGCTGGCGCCGTGGGTTGCCGGCGGCGTCGAGCTGCGCGCCCAGTCTGCCACTGCGCACTCGGCGTCGTGGACCGTGGCGCCGCCGCGCGTCGTCGTTGGCACCGCGCCCGATGGCGTCGATCGCTTTCTTTCGATCGCGGGTGCGACGGCGCTGCCAGGCGGTACCATCGTCGTGGTCGACCGCGATGCGCCGGCGGTCGTGTTCATCGGGCCCGATGGACGCGTGCGCCGCCGAGTGGGGCGTAGTGGCAGCGGCCCCGGCGAGTATCGCAGTCCCGAACTGATCGGCGCATGTGCGCCCGGTCGGGTGTTCGTCTTCGATCGGATGCAGCAGCGCGTCACCGTGCTCGACACCGCAGGTCGCGTGGAGCGCTCGCAGGTGCTCACGGCAGAACCCGCCGCACTGGCCTGCCACGCGCGCAGTGGGATCGCGCTGATGCGCATGCCACAGGGCGTTGCGATGCCCGATGCCAACGGCAACGCGCCGCCGCTCTCGACGCGCGTGCTGATGTTGTCGCCCGCGTTCGACTCGCTCGGCGCATCGCCGGCGTTCGATGCGGGGGAGGCGCGGCCGATGGGGCGTATTGCGCGCATTGCGGTGGGGCCGTCGGGATTCTTCGTGGGGACGCAGCAGTCGCCGCAGATCGCGCGCTACAGCGTGGCGGGAGTGCCACGAGGCACGGTGCGTGCTGGCGTGGTGGGGCGTGCACCAACACGCGCGCATCAGGACGCGGTGATCGAGCAACTCGTCGCACCGATGG
>JALOPS010000163.1 GCA_025453745.1 Gemmatimonadaceae bacterium | reverse complement strand
CACCGATCGCATGCTCGACGGGCTGGTGGGCGAAGGGGTCCGCGTGGATGCGTCGCGTGTGTTTGGTCCCGTCGGCCTCGACATCGGCACTGACGGCGCCGAGCAGGTGGCGCTCTCGGTGATAGCCGAGGTGCTGGCGATTCGTGCGGGACGTGGCGCGGTGTCGCTGCGTGAGCGGCGTGCGCCCATTCATGCGCGGGGCGGGGCGCTCGCGGCTACGGGGCGTGAAGTATGAAGCGCGCGGCCGACGGCGCGGTGTGGTGGTGATGCGGATCGGCGCGGTGGTGCTGGCCGCAGGTCAGTCGCGGCGCATGGGCGCGGCAAACAAGCTGCTCTTGCCCATCGATGGCGTGGCGATGGTGCGCCGCACGGTCTCGCGCGTCCTCGAGGCCGGGGCATCGCCGGTGGTGGTGGTGACCGGGCATGACGCCGAGCAGGTACGCGCGGCGCTCGTCGGCGTGCCGTGCGCGTTTGCCACGTCGCCCGATCCCACCGGCCCCACATCGACGTCGCTGCACGCGGGGCTGCGCGCTCTGCCCGACGACGTCGATGCCACGATCGTCATGCTGGCGGACATGGTGCACGTCACCACCGCAATGCTGCGTGATGTGGTGGTACGCATGACGCGCGGCGACGTGCCCCTCGTCGTGTCGACCTATGGCGACGTGCAGGCGCCGCCGTTGTGCTTTGCACGTGCGCTCTGGCGCGAGCTGCTCGCGTGGACGGGCGAGGGGTGCGGCAAGGCCGTGGTGCGCGCGCATCTGCACGAGGCGGCGCGGCTCGCATGGCCGGAGGCCGCGCTGGCGGACGTGGACACGCCGGCGGACTACGCGGCCGTCACGGGGGCTGCAGGAGCGGGTTGACCCAGCGCAGGCCGGGGAAGCGACCGAAGTCCATATCTGCCGAATAGACCGTCCCGGATCGCTCGCTCGCGATCGCGGCGATGTGTGCGTCCGTCACGAGGTTGCCGCGTGCGTCGACCGTGACGAGCAACTCGCGGAAGATCCGCCAGTACTCGGGGCCCGGATCCGTGACACTCGCGCCTGGCGCGCTCAACCAACTGTCGACATGCGCCGCCGCTGCACCCGGTGTCAACGGGGAGAGTGAGAAGGCACGCAGGGTGCTGATGCGGACGAACGCGGTGAGCACGATCGAGGGGAACCCGACCGGGTCGCCGTCGGAGAGGATGTCTTCGAGCCAGGCGCGCGCGCGCCGGTGGTGCGGGCTGGTGCTGTCGACGGCGTACAGCAGCAGATTCGTATCAACGATCCGCACGTGCGTGCGCGTCGAATCGACGCATGGCAGTGAGAATCCCCTCGTCTTCGAGCTCCGCGGCCAGTTTGTTGAGTTCGCCGCCGCTCAGGTCGGTGCGGAGACCGAGCGGGTGTCCGGGCAACAACCGATGGCGATAGGGCTTACGCTGTTCGTCCTGCAGGCCGCGATGCAGGACGCGGTGCAGCACGGTGCGAAACGGTACCCCCTCGCGTTGTGCCAGCGCGCGGAGTCGTCGGAGCAGGGAGTCGTCGAGGTCGACCGTGGTGCGCATGCCGTGATGCTATCGCATCACGGATATGATGTCAACGCATCATCTGCGCGCCCCCCCTGCTGGACCGGCCTGGCCGAGCGCCTCGCGGACCTGTGCCAGGAACCACACCGGCTCGTCGAACATGATGAAGTGGTACGACGTGTCGGTCACGCGTGTGGTGCCCGTGCGCAACGTCGCGTACTGGCGCGTCAGGACGGAGTCGAACCGCACACGCGTCTGCCCCATGGGCTTGTAGGCAGCCCAGGCGTGCAGATTGAGCACAGGCACCGTGATCCGCGCGAGCTTCGCGCGCAGGTCGGTGGTGTAGAGCTCGTACATCGCCTCGCCGACCGTGCGCGGATCGGAGGTGCGCCCCATGGTGCGCAGCAGCGGAATCGCCGTGGTGTCGCGCACCATGCTGCGCAGATTCTGCTCGAGCGCGGCGGCCGACTGCTCAGGGGTGGCCCGCTGCATCATGGTGCGCATCTGCGCGGCCATCGGTCGCATCTGTTCAGCGGTCATGGTCTGCATCATGACGCCGCCGATGAACGGGAGGCCGTCGACATTGATGACGCGTGACGGCAGCTCCGGCGCCGTCGCGGCGATGTCGAGTGCGAGGAAGCCACCGAGGCTGTGCCCGATGAGCACCGGCTTGTCGAGCTTCCGGGTGCGCGCGTAGTCGATGATCGCGTCGCGCATGCGCTCGAGCCACAGGCTGTCGGTGGCCACCGGTGCGGTGCCCGCGAAGCCGGCCAGCGAGAGGACATGGCACTCGTGCGTCTTCGAGAGCTCGGCGACGGTTCCGTCCCACACGGCGCCGTTGTTCGTCAGCCCGGGGATGAGGATGATCGGCGTGCCACGCCCGACCACGCGTGTCGTGAACGGCGGCGGATCACCGCTCGTGTGCTGAGCACGAAGGGACGGGGAGGAGAGGGCCAGCGCGCACACGGATACGACGCCGGTCCACCAGCGATACTGCGACATGGGGCCGCCTCGGGAATCGGGAATGGCGGCCGTACGCAGCCTCTCGTACTGGGTTTCCGGCGACCTGATCGTGATGACGATCGGTGCGTGCGAGTGATGAACCGTCGCGGCGGATCAATCACCACGCCGCGATCGATTCTGCACGTCCCGGTACGCTACGGCTTCGGTCGCTCCTCCGACGTCCGCATGCGCATCAGTCCCTCCTGCGCCACGCTCGCGACCAGCGTACCATCGCGCGAATAGATCGCGCCCCGCGTGAATCCACGCGCCCCGCTCGCGACTGGACTGTCCATGGTGTAGAGCAACCACTCGTCCGCGCGAAACGGGCGATGCAGCCAGAGCGAGTGATCGAGCGAGGCCAACTGCATCCCCGGCGTGCGGAACGAGACACCATGCGGATGCAACGCCGTGGTGATCAGCCCGTGATCCGACGCGTACGCCAGCACCGCCTGATGGATGATCGGGTCATCGGGCAACGTCCCCATCGCCTTGAACCACGTGTGCCGCACGGGCTCGCGCGGCTCCGGGGCAAACGGGTCGATCGGGGCGATGGGACGGAAGTCGATCGGGCGATCCTGCGTGAGCACAGGACGCAACGCATCGGGGATCCGTGCGGCGCGTTGGCGGATGAGCTCGAGTTCCGGTGTCAGCGACTCTGGCGGCGGCACGGTGGGCCAGGCATGCATCTGATGCGCGAGGCCGTCTTCGGCGACGTGAAACGACGCCGAGAGACTGAAGATCGCGCGGCCGTGCTGGATGGCCGTGACGCGGCGTGTGGTGAAGCTGTTGCCGTCGCGCAGCGTATCGACGAAGTACACGATCGGCGCCGCCAGATCACCGGCGAGGATGAAGTAGCCGTGCGCAGAGTGCAGCTCGCGGTCGGCCGGCACGGTGCGCCGCGCCGCCACCACCGCCTGGGCAAAGACCTGTCCGCCGAAGACGCGTCCGCTGCCCAGATCGCGATTCATGCCGCGGTAGATGTTCACCTCGATGGGCTCGAGGTCGAGCAGCTCCACGAGGGGCGTGACGCTGCCGGGGGAGCGTGGTTCGGGTGCGGTCGTCTCGGTCATGCCGGAAGGATAGCGGAGTCGAGTCGCGATCGTCGTTGGTCCCCCTCGACGTCCCCGAACGGGCGTCGCAACTTGAGCACGACTGGTTCCCGGAGAGCGTGTGCGCGTGATGCGTTGGTTGTGCTGCACGATTGCGTGCAGCGTGGTGCCCCTGTCGCTCGCGGCGCAGCGCGTGGAGGTGACGCTCGACCCGACGCTCGGCGCGGCACCGCGCACGGGGCGTGTGTTCGTGTTTTTCACCAAGGACACCGTGCGGGAGCCGCGCCTGCAGGCGGGCTCCTACGGCGGGAGCGTGCCCTTCTTCGGGCTCGACGTATCCGCGTGGCGGCCCGGAACGCCTGCGGTGATCGATGCGTCGGTGCTGGGCTATCCGTACGAGTCGCTCTCGCAGGTGCCGCCCGGCGAGTACGTGGCGCAGGCGCTGCTCAACGTGTACACGGAGTTCCGCCGGGCAGACGGACATGTGATCTGGGCACACGCGGACCAGTGGGAAGGGCAGCGCTTCAACGTGTCGCCGGGAAATCTGGTGAGTACGCCCGTGCGCGTGCGCATCGACCGTGGCATGGCGAGCCCGCTGCGCTTCACGCTCACGCGCGTGCTGCCGCCCGTCGAGGTGCCGCCGGACACGAAATGGGTGCAACGCGTCAAGCTGCGCAGTCCGATGCTCTCGCGCTGGTGGGGACGCGACGTATTCATCGGCGCCACGGTGCTCTTGCCCAAGGGGTTCCACGACGACACCACGCGCCGCTACCCGGCCATCTACCAGCAGGGGCACTTCTCGCTCGCCGCACCCTTCGGCTTCACCGACCAGCCGGGCACGGAGACCGAGTTGCAGCGCACGGCACGGCTGCGTCGCACGATGCGCGAACCCGGATGGCAGTTTGGCGCGGCGTGGATGAGCGACAGCGTGCCGCGCTACGTGGCCGTCACGTGGCAGCACCCCACGCCGTTCTACGATGACTCGTACGCGGTCAATTCCGCGAATACGGGGCCGTATCAGGACGCGCTGCTCACCGAACTCCTCCCCGAACTCGAGCGTCGCTTTCGCCTGATCGCGCGTCCCGACGCACGCTTCCTCACCGGCGGCTCCACGGGCGGATGGGAGTGCATGGCGCTGCAGATCCAGCGGCCGGACTTCTTTGGTGGCGCGTGGTGTCTCTATCCCGACCCGGTGGACTTCCGGCGCAATCAGCTCGTCGACATCACCACCGACACGAATGCGTTCGTGCCCAACGGCAGCGCGCCGCCGGTCCCCGAGCGCTACATGATGCAGAGTGAGGAGGGGCAGCCGTTGGTGACGGTGCGCCAGATGAGCCAGCTCGAGGCGGTGCTGGGGAGCAAGGCACGCAGTGGGCAACAGTTCGACGCGTTCGATGCCTCGTGGGGGCCCGTCGGTGCAGACGGCTATCCGCGCCGGCTGTGGGATCGGCGCACGGGGACGATCGACCAGGAGGTCGCACGCTACTGGCGCGAGCACTTCGACCTCACGCAGATCGTCACGCGCAACTGGCGCACGCTCGGTCCGCAGTTGGCAGGGAAGGTGCACGTGTACACCGGCGACATGGACAACCACTATCTGCAGCTCGCGGTGTATCTCATGGAAGAAGAGGTGGCGAAGCTGTCCGGGCCGCGCGCGGACTTCACCTTCGAGTACGGGCGCCCGAAGAAGCCGCACGGGTGGCAGCCGTTCACGAACGCGGAGCTCTTGCGCATGGTCGAGCGCTTCCGACAGGATCGCGCGGTGCGGCCGTAGGATGCGGCGACGGCATGCGGCGGTCGTGTCGGTGGTGGCGTGGTCGCTGTGGGGCGGCGTTCCGGCAGATGCGCAGTGGACCAATCGCTACGCGAAGAACGCCGGGTACGGCCACCACGTGTACCTCGAGGGGTACGAGTTGCCGTCGCTCGCCAACGGCCCGATGGGCACGGCGATTGCACGCGATGGTCGGATGATGGTGGCGTCGCGCGGATGGCTCTGGACGGTCGATACGGCGGGCGTGGCGCGCCGGCTGACCGCAGCAGCCGAGTCCGATGCGCGCCCCGCGTGGGCGCCGGATGGGCGGAGCGTGGCGTTCGCGCGCGACGACGGGCGCACGCTCGCGCTGATGGTGCGCACGCTGGCTGACGGTGTCGAGCGCGAGCTCGATCGCGGCATGGTGCTCGATCCGGTGTTCTCGCCCGATGGCGCGGCCATCATCTACGCGTCGGCAGCGGCGGGCGATCTCGACCTCTGGCGTGTCGAGCTGTCCACCGGCGTGAAGACGCGACTGACCACCGACGCCGGCCTGCAGCTTCGCCCGCTGCCGTTGCCCGACGGACAACGTCTGGTCTACCTGAGCAAGACGCGCGGCGGTGGTGATCAGCTCCGTCTGCGCTGGTTGCGTGACAACAGCGAGACGATGCTTGTGCAGGGGCAGATCCTGTCGCAACTCCGCCCTGCGCTCAGCGCCGACGGATCACTCGTTGCATACGCGATACCGGGCGCCCTCGGCTGGGAGCTGTGGCTGCTCTCCATCGATCGACCGATGGCACCGCTGCTGCTATGGCGACGTGATGGCGGACTGCCGATCGATCCCGCCTTCAGCGCAGACGGACGCTTCGTGTACTTCAGCGAAGCCGATGCCACGCAGCGCATGCGATTCTATCGGGTCGCCGTCAGCGGTGGTGCGGCGGTGGAAGTGCCGATCGACCGATGGGAGTCCGGCGTGCCGATGGGGCGACTGGTCATCGAGACCCGGTGCCGCGCGTGCGCAACGCCGGTGGCGGCTCGACTCGAGGTGCGCGATGCGGTCGGACATTCGCTCGTGCCCGACTCCGGCATGGTGCGCTTCGACGGGCAGAACGGCCGCACATACTTCTACTCGCCCGGGCAGATCGGCGTTGCGGCTCCTGCTGGTGCCGTTCGCATCAGCGCGGTACGCGGACTCGCCACGCGAGAAGTCACCGTCTCCGCGGTCGTGCGTGCCGACGCCGAGCAGCGCGTGACGGTGGAGCTCGATGAGCTCTGGCCTGCGCGTGCCAACGGCTGGGTCTCGGCGGATCATCACTTCCACCTGAACTACGGCGGTGCGTTTCGCCTCGCACCCACCGACTTGCGCTGGCCGATGGAGGGCGAAGCGCTGGATGTCGGGACGCCGATGCTGGCAAACCTGGCGAACCGCTTCGAGGATCAGGCGCTGTTCGCATGGCAGCCATCGGGTGACGCGCCGCTGATCACGTGGGCGCAGGAGATTCGGTCGCACTTTCTCGGGCACGTGGGACTGATCGGCACCTCGTCGATCTTCTGGCCGTGGGTGTGGGGTCCGGGCTACGATGTGTACGGTCGCGATGATCGGACCAACGCCGACGCGATTCGTTTTGCGAGGGCACAGCAGGGGCTCGGCATCTACGTGCATCCCGTGCAGGGCGCGGCGACGCCAGCGGGGATGGCCACGGCACCATTGGAGCTGGTGGCGGACGCTGCGCAGGGACTGGTCGACCTGCTCGAGATCGTCTGCCTGTGGAGCAGTGCGCGTGGGACGACGGATCTCTGGTACCAATTGCTCAACGCCGGCATGGTGATCGCGCCGAGTGGTGGCACCGATGCGATGACCGACCTGCACCGCACGATGGCGCTTGGCGCGACACGCGTGGTGGTCAAGGTCGATGGACCGTTGACGTGGGCGTCGTATCGCGAGGCGCTGCGACGGGGGCGGTCGTTCGTGACCACGGGGCCGATGGTGCAGCTCACCGTCGACGGCATGCTGCCGGGCGATGTCGTGACGGCCACGGACGGATCGGTGCCGTTCACGTTGACGGTGGCGAGTGCGGTGCCGGTGGACAGTGTGTCGCTCGTGGTCAATGGCGTTGCCGCGTGGCGGGCGCCTCGTGGCGAGGTGACCGACGGCGTGCGGACGTATCGCGGCCGGTTGCGCGTGCCGAGCGGGGGATGGATCGCGGCGCGGGTGACGGGGCCAGCAACGACGCGGTGGCCTGCGATGGCGGACATGGCGTTTGCCCACACGGCGCCGATCTGGATCGGCTCGCGCGGGAGCACGGAGCCTGGTGCGCGGCGCGCCGCGGCGGTGGCGCTGGGGCGGCTGCTTGCCTCGAACGTCGAGCGGCTCGAGGTGGGCTATCTCGGAACGGAGATCCCGCGGCTGCGCGCGCACTTCACGGCGGCGCGCGCGGTGCTCGACTCATTGGCGAGGTGAGGGGGTCGATGCGGCGTTCGGTGTGGCGGATGGTGGTGCTGCTCGGCGTGTGGACGGCGTCGGCGGATGCGCAGGCGCGCGCACCCGTCGTGTTCTGAGCGAGGGGGCAACGCCCCCGAGTCGAAGAACCGCGCGATGGCG
Organism: Gemmatimonadaceae bacterium; assembly: GCA_025453745.1. Classification (GTDB taxonomy): domain Bacteria; phylum Gemmatimonadota; class Gemmatimonadetes; order Gemmatimonadales; family Gemmatimonadaceae; genus JALOPS01. Next base: position 1,208 of record JALOPS010000163.1, on the reverse strand, counting down.
CGAAGCGCCATTCGCGGACGGGCTTGCACGGCAACCACTGCCCGGAACGCGCGCTGCGCGCGCGTCCGGCGGTGTTTCGACTTCGCGGTCGCTACGCGACCGCTCCGCTCAACACACGACCGCTCCGCTCAACACACGACCGCTACGCAACCGCTCCGCTCAACACCCGGCGGTCACCCCACTGCCGGATCAAGCCGCGCGTCCGTCGCGAGATACCCTTGCACGTAGTCCTGCACCGCATCCGCCAGCAACGTCATCGGCGCCGCATACCCCGCCGCGCGCACACGCGAGACATCTGCACACGTGTAGTACTGGTACTTGTCGCGAATCGCCTCGGGCATGTCGACGAAGTCGATCATCGGTTCGCGCCCCATCGCCGCGAACAGCGCGCGTGCCAGCGTGAGCCACGTATTCGCCTCGCCGCTCCCGACGTTGTAGAGCCCGCCCGCGCCGGCCGCGCCGGCCAGGTGCAACGTCATGGCGACGGCGTCCTTCACATAGCAGAAATCGCGCTGCTGCTCCCCGTCGGCGATCCCCGCACGATGACTCCGAAAGAGCTGCATGCGTCCGGTCGACACGATCTGTCGATACGCCTTGTCGACCAGCGAGCGCATGTCGCCCTTGTGCGCCTCATTGGGCCCGAAGACGTTGAAGTACTTGAGACCGATGATCCGCTCGAGCATGCCGGCACGCGCGGCGTAGAGATCGAAGAGCTGCTTGGAATATCCGTACGCGTTGAGCGGACGCAGGCGGCCGAGTCCGGTCGCGGACTGGTCCGCATCGCTCATCCCCTGCGTGCCGTCGCCATACGTCGCGGCCGAGGAGGCATAGACGAAACGGGCGTCGTGCGCGAGCGCCCAGTGGGCGAGCTCCTTGGTGAACTCGTAGTTGTTGCGCGCCAGATACGACGCATCGCGCTCCGTCGTCGCCGAACAGGCGCCGAGGTGCAACACCAGGTCGAAGCGACCCAGCGCGCCGATCTCGAGCCGCGGAATGAGGTCGTCTGCTTCGAGGTAGTCCTCGAAGCGCAGCGGGGCGAGGTTCCGCCACTTCTCGTCGGTCCCCAGTCGGTCGCAGACGACGATGGCCTCGACGCCGGCCCGATTGAGCGCCCAGACGCAGGCGGACCCGATGAACCCCGCACCGCCGGTGACGAGCACGCGGGTCCAACGCGGCGGCGACTGGGGCGTATCCGAAGCAGTCATGGC
>JALOPS010000162.1:1462-10586 GCA_025453745.1 Gemmatimonadaceae bacterium | reverse complement strand
ACTCGCGGCTACGCCGCTCGGTCGGGATGACGGGCCGCTCACTCAGCACACCGGCACCCGCAACACATCATCCACCGCCCCCGCATCCCCTCCACGCAACAGCCACGCGATATGCTCGCACGCCTCGCGCTCGCGCGGCCACGCGAGCACCTGCTTCGCCCGCGCGAGCGACCGCCACTCGGCGCGCTGATGCTCGCTGCTGAGCGCGGTGACAAACCCCTCGTCGATCACCGCGGCAAACGCCACCGCCACGTGCACATCTCCCGTGGTGTGCAGATAGAACTGCGTGACCGTCACGTTGTAGAGTCGCGCGATGGCGAGCCCCGTCTCTTCGCCGAGTTCGCGCACCGCCGCCTGCTCCGGTCGTTCGCCGGGCTCGATGCGCCCGTGCACCACCTCCCACGCGCCAGGACAGCGCGTGCCGCGCTCGGCGCGCTGCAGTGTCAGGAGCTCCCATCCCCGTCGCTTGCGCCGGATCGGGAACACGTCCACGATCGTCGGCACCGGGCCAACCGCCATCGGAGTTGTCATGTGAGAAGCATGCGCGCACGACGACACAAACGACATCGGGGCGCGAGTCCATGACTCGCGCCCCGAATCGTCTGTCCAAGCCGGCGTTGCTACTCCATCACCGCATTCGTCCGCCGGGCCGGCGGTACCAGCTTTGGCAGATCGAGCTTCTCGAGCATCGGATTGATCGTCGACATCGTCGACTGGATCTGCCGATCGATCATCGTGATCACGAACTCCACCTCGCCGCGCAGCTCACCCGCGTAATCGAGCTGGGACGCCACGGGGCCCTTGTTGCCGCTGTCGACATCGTTCATGAGCCGCATCACGCGCTCCACCGGTCGCGGCCCTTCGGAGTAGAACGGCACGTTCTGCGGCCGGGTGACCTGCGTACGCACCGAGTCGAACTTGACGATCTCCCCCTGAATCGCCTGGGCGAGCTGCGCGGCCTCCGCGCCACGCAGCGACTGCCCCGTGCGCCGCCGCTCGTCGAGCTGCCCCTGGAAGCCCTGCAGGTTGCGCAGCCCGTCAATGAGTGACACCGCCATGTCGCGCAGCTTGATCGCTTCCTGCTGCTGGGCGACGAGCTGCTCGCGCGTGACCTTCGACTGCGGATCGAGCTTGACCTCGAGCGGCTGCTCCATGGACTGCCCGCCCACGGTCAACCGCGCGAGGTACATGCCCGGCAGCACCTGCGGCCCGCGCAACTGCGGCTGGAACTCCGAGCTGCGCGTGGGCACACTCGGTGGCAGCGCCGGCGAATCCATGCGCAGATCCCACGCCATGCGATTCATCCCCGCGCGCGCCGGCACGTTGCGCATGGTGCGAATGACCTTGCCCTCCTGCAGGATCTCGAGACGCCCGGTGCTGTCGGTCACGCCCGCGCCGATCCACCACGTGAGGGCCGCGCCGTATGCCGGGTTGACGCCGCGCCACGGCTTCTCGCCGATGTTGCCGCGATTCCCCTTCATGGCGAAGCGATATGTCGCGCGCGGCGCGAACAAGTGCATGGGCTTGGCGGCCACCGCGGCCGACATCCCCTGAATCGCCGCCGCGTCATCCAGCACCCAGATGCTGCGGCCGTGCGTGGCGACGATGAGATCGTTCTCGCGCGGATGCACGAGCACTTCGTGCACGGCGACGTTGGGGAGATTGCCCAGATGCAGCTTGGTGAACGTGCCTCCACCCGTCCACGACGCATACAGGCCGAGCTCCGACCCGATGTAAATGAGGTTCGGGTTCTTCGGGTCCTGCCGCACGACGTGGAGATAGTCGTCCTTGGGCAAATTGCCCGCGACGTTGGTCCACGTCTTGCCAAAGTCCGTCGTCTTGAAGAGATACGGCGCGAAGTCGTCCATCATGTGCCGCTCGATCGCGACCCACGCCGTCCCCGCCTCGGTACGCGACGGCTCGATCCCCGTCACCGCACCGTCGGCCGCGACGGGAATGGCCTTCGTCACGTTCGCCCAGCTCTTGCCGTCATCGGTGCTCACGTGGACGAGGCCATCGTCTGTGCCCACCCAGAGCACGCCCTTCTGCGCCGCCGACTCCGCGAAGCTCAGCGCGTTCGCATAGTACTCGGCGGTGGTGTTTTCCTTGAGCACCGGACCACCGGCATCGCCTAGGCGTGCCTTGTTGTTCGTCGAAATGTCCGGGCTGATCGCCTGCCACGTGCGCCCCCAGTCGCTCGAGCGGAATACCACGTTGCCCGCGAAGTAGACGACGCGCTTGTCGTGCGGCGACTGCACGATGGGCGCATTCCAGTTGAAGCGATACTTGAGTGAATCCACCGCGTAGCCGTCCATGCGCCGCGGCTGGGGCGAGGCCTCGGTCACATCGCGCGTCTTCATGTTCGTCGCCTGAATCGCGCCGCCCTGGAAGTCGCTGAGATAGAGATCCGGATCGTCCGGGTGCGAGACGGCATAGTAGCCGTCGCCGTTCTGGATCAGTTCCCAGTGGTCATTCAGAATGCCGGCCAGCTCGCGATTGCGGCTCGGCCCGCGCCAGACGCCGTTGTCCTGCAAGCCGCCAAAGAGGAGATAGTGCGGCTCCTGCATGTCGTACGAGAGCTGGTAGAACTGCCCGATCGGGAAGGTCTGAACCGTCTCCCAGTTCTGCCCCTGATCGTACGAGACGGCACTGCCGCCGTCCTGCCCCTGCCAGATGCGCTTGGGGTTGAGCGGATCGATCCAGAGCGACTGGTAGTCGCCATGCGTGTTGCCGGGCACGCGGTTGAACGTGCGTCCGCCATCAATCGAAACGCTCAACTGCATGCCGATGGAGTACACACGGTCGGCATTCTGCGGGTCGACGCGCAGGTCCGCGTAGTAGAAGCCGCGGCCGAGCACATTGGCGTCGTCGGAGACCTTGTTCCACGTCTCGCCGTAGTCGTCGCTGCGGAAGAGGAAGCCCGCCTGCGTCTCCGCGAGCGCATAGACCACGTTTGGCTGGCTCGGCGCCACTTTCACGCCGATGCGTCCCATCAGCTTGGGCAGTCCGCGCGTGAGCTTCTTCCATGTGCGCCCACCATCGACGCTCTTGAAGACGCCGCCGAGCGTGTCACCGGAGCGATGCGTCCACTGCTTGCGGTCGAAGTACCACATGCCGGCGTAGAGCACGTTCGGATTCTGCGGATCGATGTCCATGTCGCTCGCGCCATGGCGATCGTCGATGAACAGCGTCTTCTGCCACGACGCGCCGCCGTCGGGCGACATGAATACACCGCGCTCGGCGTTCGGGCCGTACGCGTGCCCGATCGCTGCCGCATACACCATCTGCGGCTCGCGTGGATTGATGACCATGCGACTGATGTGCCGCGTGTCGCCCAGACCGAGCCAGCGCCAGGACTTGCCGCCGTCGGTGGACTTGTAGATCCCCTTGCCGTACGACACTGAGTTGCGGACGTTGGCCTCACCGCTGCCGACGTAGATCACCTCGGGGTTGCCCGGCTCGAGCACCAGATCGCCGATCGACTGCAGGGCCTGGCTGTCGAAGATGGGCGCCCAGGTAGTGCCACCGTTGATCGTCTTCCACACACCGCCGGAGGCGGTACCGAGGTAGACGATGCGCGCATCGCCGGGCACGCCTTCGACATCGGCGATGCGTCCGGACATGTTGGCCGGACCGATGTTGCGGAACTGCAGGTTGGCGAAGGTGCGCTCGGAGACCGAGGCACTCGCCGGTACCGCGGCGGTGGTGGACGCGCGCGACTGCGCCTCGAGCACGCCAGCGCCGAGCGCGCCGCAGAGCAGCGCGCGTCGAATCATTGCAGCCATCATGGACCGTGGGGTGGAGCGGTCTGGGAACGAGTCAGGCGTGAGCGACATCGCTCACTCCATGACGGAGGTGCCGGCCTTCTTCACCGGTGCCGCGATCGGCGGGAGCGACAGGCGTTGCAACAGCGGATTGAGCGTGGAGAGGGTCTGCGTGATCGTCTTGTCGGCCAGCTCGAGGACGAAGCGTGTGTCGGCGCGCAGTTCGTTGGCGTACTCGCGCTGTGCGGCGATGGGGGCACTCTGCCCACCATCGATGGCGCCAAAGGCCTGCATCACGCGGTCGAGCGGACGCGGCCCCTCGCTGTAGAACGGACGAATGGCCGCATTGGGGCGCGTGAGCTGGAGGCGCGTGTCTTCGAGTGTGGTGAGCGCGCTCTTCGCGGCGGCGGTGAACTCGCGCGCTTCGGCGCCGCGCAGCGACGCGGCCGTCTGCGACCGTTCACTCACCTGCCCCTTGACCGTCTCGACGCCCGAGACGCCATCGAAGAGCGCGTTGGCGAGATCGCGCAGCCGCACGGCTTCCGTGTGCTGTGCGACGAGCTCTGCCTCCGTGATGCCGGCCGTCGGATCGACGCGCACCGTTACCGGCTGCTCCTGTGCCGCCCCGCGCACCGTCAGGCGCACGACGTACTGCCCGGGTAGCACCTGCGGCCCCTGCGGACGCGGTCGCCAGTCGCCGGGATCGACGCTGTCGGGGTGAATGTCGGGCGCCGCCAGCGGCGGATCCATGCGCAGATCCCACGCGATGCGATTGATTCCCGCCTCGCGCGGCGCGCGCTTGATGGTGCGGATGACCTGACCGTCCTTGAGCACGGTGATCGAGAGCAGTGAATCGGCCGGCAGCTTCTCAGCCAGGCGATACGTGACGATCGCGCCGTATGGCGGATTGGCCGCCTTCTGCCACTTCTGCCCCCACGCGAACTTCACGTCGCGTGAGGTGAAGCGAGTGGCCGTGCGCATGGGATAGAGCTGGGCCGCAGCGGCTGGTGCATCGGCGGTCATGGCCTGCAACACCGACGCATCGTCAAGCACCCAGAGCGCACGTCCGTGCGTGGCGACGATGAGGTCGTTCTCGCGCGGATGGACGAGCACTTCGTGCACCGCGACGCTCGGCAGGTTCTTGAGACCCAGCGACACCCAGTTGCCGCCCCCGGTCCACGACGCGTAGAGCCCCGTCTCGGTGCCGAGGTAGATGAGATTCGTGTTCTTGGGATCTTCGCGAATCGCCTGCCCGTACGCGTACGCCGGCAACCCCGCGTCGATGCGCGTGAACGTGCGCCCGAAGTCGGTCGTCTTGAACACGTATGGCGCGTAGTCGTCCATCATGTGCCGTTCGACGGTGACGTACGCCGTGCCCGCCGCCGTGCGCGACGCTTCGATCCCCGAGACCACGCCATCGGGCGCGATGCGCAGGTTCGCCGTCACGTTGCTCCACGTTTTCCCATCGTCCTGCGTGATCTGCAGATTGCCATCGTCGGTGCCGACCCAGATGACACCTTTCTGCACCGGCGACTCCGCGACCGAATAGATATTCCCGTAGTACTCGGCGGTGGTGTTCTCCTTGAGCACCGGACCACCGGCATCGCCAAAGCGCTCCTTCAGGTTGCGCGAGAGATCAGGGCTGATCGCCGTCCAGCTCTTCCCCCAGTCGGAGGAGCGGAAGAGGATGTTGCCAGCGAAGTAGACGATCTTCCGGTCGTGCGGCGACTGCACGATGGGGGCGTTCCAGTTGAAGCGCAGCCGGTTGGAGTCGGTCGGGAAGCCGTCCATGCGCTTGGGCTGCGGACTCGCTTCGCGCTGCTCGCGCGTGCGCATGTCGGTCGCGGCGATGCCGCCGCCCTGATAGTCGCTGAGGAAGAGATCGGGGTTGTCGGGGTGCGAGACGGCATAGTAGCCGTCGCCGAACTGCATCATCGCCCAGTCGTCGGCGAGCCCCGCACTCTCGCGTGAGCGGCTCGGCCCCACCCACACGCCATTGTCCTGCAGCCCGCCCGCGAGATGATAGAACGGCTCGCGGAGGTCGGCGCTGATCTGATAGAACTGGCCGACGGGAATGTTGTTGAACCATTCCCATGTCTTTCCCTCGTCCACGCTGCGCATCAGCCCACCGTCATCGCCCATGAGGAGCCGCTTGGGATCGAGCGGATCGATCCACATCGTCTGATGATCCCCATGGAAGCCCTGCGCGACGGGCTTGATGGTGCGCCCGCCGTCCACCGTCACCGAGAACGCCATGCCGAGCGTGTAGACGCGCTCGGGGTTCTGCGGGTCGACGCGAAGATCCGCGTAGTAGAAGCCGCGGCCGAGCACATGCGCGTTGTCGCTTACCTTGCGCCACGTTTCGCCCTGATCATCGCTGCGGAAGAGATATCCCTCCTGCGATTCCGCGACGACGTAGACGGTGTTGGGATTCGACGGCGCCACCTTCACGCCGATGCGCCCCATGAGCTTGGGCAGCCCTGCGGTGAGCTTCTTCCACGTCACGCCACCATCGATCGACTTGTAGACGCCACCCAACGTGTCGCCCGAACGGTGGGTCCACTGCTTGCGATCGAAGTACCACATCCCCGCGTAGAGGATGTTGGGGTTCTGCGGATCGATGTCGAGATCGCTCGCGCCGTGGCGATCGTCGGTGTACAACGCCTTGATCCACGTCGCGCCGCCGTCTTCGGTGCGGAACACTCCGCGCTCCGCATTGGGGCCGTGCGCGTGCCCGATGGCCGCGACGTAGACCTTTCGCGGATCGCGCGGATTGATGACGATGCGCGAGATGTGGCGCGTGTCGCGCAGCCCGGTGTTGGTCCAGTTGCGTCCACCGTCGGTGGACTTGAAGACACCGATGCCAAACGAAGCGGAGTTGCGCACGTTGGCCTCGCCGGTGCCCACATACATCACGTCGGGGTTGCCCGGCTCGAGCGCGAGATCGCCGATCGACTGCACGGGCTGCTTGTCGAAGAGCGGCGTCCAGGTGGTCCCGCCGTTGGTCGTCTTCCAGACGCCGCCCGACGCCGACCCCACGACGATCGTCCGCGGGTCACCGGGCACGCCTTCGACGTCGGCGATGCGGCCGGACATGTTGGCCGGTCCGATTGGGCGCCACGCGAGCGTGGCCAGGAGCGAATCGGAGGGGGCGCGCCGAGGCGCGGCGGGTGCGCTCGCACGCGGTTGGGCGGGCAGCGTGGCAAGAGGAAGGGCGGCGGCAACGAGGAGTCGCCGCGCGGAGTCGCGCAAACCGTGGTGCATGCCGGGACGTCTCCGGTAGGACGAGGTGGGACCCGGCACTCCGCCGGGCGCGCGGAGCGTAGCCGCACGCGCACGCGGGGGGGAGACCGGGATCGGTGCGGTCCCCCACCACGACCCGTTGGCCGGCACGTCGGCGACCCGTAACGTTCGGCGATGGACGAGCACGCCTTCCTCGATCGGGTCGCGGGTCTGCCGGAGCGGCCGGCATTGGTGCCGGTGTGGAGGGACTGCCTCCTCGATACGGTCACCCCCGTCGCGGCGTTCGCTCGCCTGCGCGAGGGGCCCTTTGCCTTCCTGCTCGAGTCCGCGCCGGCCGGCGGCGAGACGTGGGCCCGGTACACGTACCTGGGCACCGCGCCGCGCGCGGCGTGGCGCGTGCGGGATGGGGCGGTCGACCGTTGGTCGCCCGAGGCGGGATGGGCGCCCGGCGGACGACCGGCCGACCCGCTCGCCGACTTCGAGGCGACCGTGAACGCCTACCCGCCGGTCGACGAGCCGGCGCTCGGCCCGTTCTGGAGCGGCGCCGTGGGCTTCTTCACCTACGACGCGGTGCGCTACATCGAGCGGCTCCCACACGCGCCGCCGCGCGCGATCGATGCGCCGGACGCGCTCTTCGTCTTCACCGACGCGTTGGTCATCATCGACAACCTGCGCGGTCAGGCGCGTGCCGTGTGCGGTATCCCTGTTGATGTTGGCGACGATGCAGCCACGCTGCGCGCGAAGTACCAGCAGGCGCAGCAGTCGCTCGACCGCACGATCGAGCGCCTGCACGGTGGCGATGCACTCGCGCCGCTCGAGATCGACACGAGCGTTGCCCCCGCCGAGGGGCACTCCAGCATGTCGCGCGAGCGCTTCGAGGCGGCGGTGCTCCGCATCAAGGAATACATCCTCGCGGGAGACTGTTTTCAGGCGCTCCTCGCGCGACGCATCAGCGTGCCGCACGACTTCGACGGGCACACGCTCTACCGCGTGCTCAGGGCGCTCAATCCGTCGCCCTACATGTATCATCTGCTCTTCGATGGCATCGAGTTGGTCGGCAGTTCACCGGAGCTGCTCGTGCGACTCGAGGCGGGGCGCGTCACGGTGCGACCCATCGCCGGCACCAGGCCGCGTGGCCGCGACGCGGAGCACGACAGCGCACTGGCCACCGAACTGCTCGCCGACGAAAAGGAACGCGCCGAGCACATCATGCTCGTGGACCTCGGGCGCAACGATGTGGGGCGCATCGCCCGCACCGGTACGGTGCAGGTGACCGACCTCATGACGATCGAGCGCTACTCGCACGTGATGCACATCGTCAGCCAGGTCGAAGGAACACTCGATGCCGGGCGATCGGGAATCGACGTGTTTCGGGCCACCTTCCCTGCCGGCACGATGACCGGTGCGCCCAAGGTGCGCGCGATGGAGATCATCGACGAACTCGAGCCCGTGCGGCGCGGCCCGTACGCGGGCGCGGTGGGGTTCATCGCCGCGGGGGCGCGCCGCATGGATCTGGCGATCACGATTCGCACCTGCGTGATCGCCGACGGCGTGGCCAACGTGCAGGCCGGCGGTGGCATCGTGGCCGATTCGGATCCGGCGATGGAGTGGGCCGAGTCGGAGAACAAGGCGCGGGCGATGCTCACGGCGATCGCGCGCGCACGCGCCGCACGAGTGATTCGCGAACCGGTGCTTGCCTGATGGCGCTCTCGCTGCGGTTCGCCCCTGCGGGGCGTCGCGTCTCGGTCCCGGTGGGTATGCCGGTGGTCATCGGCCGCGAAGCGGCGTGCGACCTGCCCGTCGCCGACCCCGAAGTCTCGCGTCGACATGCGGAGCTCTCCGCCGATGCCGACGGCCTGCGCGTGCGCGACCTGGGCTCCCGCAACGGGACGTTTGTCAACGGCGTGCAGGTGAGCGATGCGCGACTGATGGCGGGCGACACGCTGGCGGTCGGCGGCGTGGAGCTCATCGTCATCGAAGAGGAGCCCCCGGCAATCGCCGTGACGCCGTCCACGGAGGCGCTCGCGCCACCGCGTATGCGGAGCGACACCGTCGACGGACCGTTCGTGATCAACGAGCGCGCCGCATCGGGCATTCGCGCCGCCGTCGACAACATG
>JALOPS010000162.1:0-1443 GCA_025453745.1 Gemmatimonadaceae bacterium | reverse complement strand
CAACATGGCGGCGCGCCGTCTGGCGCAACTCGTCGAGATCGGGCGTCGCCTGGGCGGCACGATGGCCGTGGACCCGTTGCTCGACGCGATCGCCCGCGATCTGTGCGAAACGGTGGACGCCGATCGCGTGGCGGTGTTGCTCGCCAATCGCAGTGGGCGCGGCGTCCCCGGCGCGCTCGAGCCGCGGCTGGCGCGCACGCGTGACGGCGCAGAGGCGGGCGCCACCGACGTGCCACAGTCGATCGCGCGACGCGCGGCCGATGGCCGCGTCGCCCTCCTCACGCACGATGCCCCCGCCGACGATCGCTTCGCCGGGCACTCGGTGACGCTGCAGTCGGTGCGCTCGGCGCTCTGCGCGCCGCTCATCGATTCGCACGGTGAGGTGCTGGGCGTGCTCTATGCGGACAACCGCCGCGTCGCCGGCCGATTCAACGACGGCGACCTCGACTTCCTCGTCGCCTTTGCCGGCGTGGCGGCGGCCGCGGTGGAGCGCGAGCAGTCGGCCGCGCAATTGCGCGCCGCCCAACGCATGCGCGAGAACTTCGAGCGCTACTTCACCCCCACGCTCGCTGCACGCATTGCCGATGCGGACGCGGCCCACCTGCTCGAAGGGGAGCGACGGCGCGTGGTGGTGCTCTTCACGGACATCCGGGGCTTCACCCGCATCGCCGAGTCACTCGCGCCAGATGCCCTGGCCGCGCAGCTCAACGAGTATTTCGATGCGATGGTGGAGTGCGTGTTCCGGCACGACGGCGCCCTCGACAAGTTCATCGGCGATTCGCTGCTGGCGTATTGGGGCGCGCCGGTTGCGTACGCAGACGACGCCGACCGTGCGCTGGCGGCCGTGCGCGAGATGCTGGGTACGCTCACCGGGCTCAACGCGCGATGGGCGGCCGCCGGGCGCCCCACGCTCGGCGTGGGGATCGGCCTCAATGCGGGCGACGCCTTTGTGGGCAACATCGGCTCGCCGCGCCGGCTCGAGTACACCCTCATTGGCGACACGGTCAACGTCGCCAATCGCCTGTGTGGCGCGGCGGCGGCCGGTGAGGTGTTGGCGAGCGAAGCCTTTCGCGCGCTCTGTCAGCAGCCGCCCGGAGCACAGCCCCGCCCCGACGTGGTGCTCAAGCACATCACGAGCGACGTGCGCGTCCTCGCACTCGATGTCGATCGGCGCCGCTGACGCGGTGCGCGCGCCGGCGCGCCAGACGGTACACCCCGCGCCGGGCACGACGCTCGTGGCGATCGCCGAATTGATCGAGCCGATGAGCGCCGTGCTGCGCACCGGCACGCTCTACGACTGGGCGGCCGCCCACCCGTTGCGCGATGCGCGCCTGGGGCGGGCGCCCGCGTATGTCGTGCCCGTCTCGGCGACCATCACCGGCGTCGTGCGCCATGCGTGGCACGGTGGCGTGCTTGCCCCGCTCACGCGTGATCGCTGGCGCG
>JALOPS010000161.1 GCA_025453745.1 Gemmatimonadaceae bacterium | reverse complement strand
TGCCGATCTGGTTGACCTTCACGAGAATCGCGTTGGCCACCTGCTGCTCGATCCCCTTCGCGAGCAGTGCGCTGTTGGTGCAGAACAGATCGTCGCCGACGAGCTGACAGCGATCGCCGATCGCCTCGGTGAGGAGCTTCCACCCCTCCCAGTCGTTCTCGGCCATGCCGTCTTCGATGGAGACGATGGGGTACGTGTCGATCCAGCCGCGATAGAGCTCCACCATCTGCTCGCGCGACCTGGATCCGGCACCGCTCTTCTTGAAGTGGTAGTGGCCATCCTTGTACAGCTCACTCGAGGCGACGTCGAGGCCAAGTGCGATCTCGCGGCCCGGCTCGTATCCGGCCTTCTCGATCGCCTCCATGATCACCTTGAGCGCGTCCTCATCGCTCGGCAGATCGGGCGCGAAGCCGCCCTCGTCGCCCACACCGGTGGCGAGCTTGCGACCGACCAGCACCTTCTTGAGCGCGTGGAAGACCTCGGCGCCCATGCGCAGCCCGTCGGCAAAGGTCTCCGCGCCCACGGGCAGGATCATGAACTCCTGGAAGTCCACGGTGTTCGTGGCGTGCGCCCCGCCATTGATGATGTTCATGAGCGGCACGGGCAGCGTGCGCGCCATCGGCCCGCCAAGGTAGCGATACAAGGGCTGCCCGTACTCGGTGGCCGCCGCGCGCGCGACGGCCATCGACACGGCGAGCATCGCGTTGGCGCCGAGGCGCCCCTTGTTCTCGGTGCCGTCGAGTTCGATCAACGACCGATCGATCGCGATCTGGTCACTCGCGTCTTCGCCCTCGAGCGCCGGTCGGATCTCCTCGATGATGTTCGCCACCGCCTTCTCGACGCCCTTGCCGCCATAGCGCTCCGGGTCCTCGTCGCGGAGTTCGACGGCTTCGTGCTCCCCGGTGGATGCGCCGCTGGGTACCGCCGCGCGGCCGGCTGCCCCGCTCTCGAGGATGACATCCACTTCCACGGTCGGGTTGCCGCGGCTGTCGAGAATTTCGCGTGCGGCGATGTCGGCGATGATGGTCATGGAGCGAAGAAGAAGAAACTGTCAGGTCGTGGTCAGGGTCGGCGCCGCCTTCGAGGGCGGCGTCGCGTGGGACGCGTCGTCCGACAGCGTCGGGGCGTCGCGCGGTGGCACAGCGTAGTGCGTGTGCAGGAACTCCGCCATGCGTGCGTGCACTCGTGACGCGATCGCATTGCGATCGGCATAGGTCGCGCCGTCGGCCGACACGGCGGGGAGCACGTGCACATCCACGACGCCCTGCACATGGCTCGGGTCCACGCGCCAGTCCTTGCCACGGCCCAGCGGCAAGGTGCCGTGAATGACCACGGGCACCACGTCGGACTGCGCGGCAACGGCGAGCACGAACGGTCCCTTCTTGAAGGGACGCAGCGCATACTCGTGCCCGCGTGTCCCTTCGGGAAACACGACCACGTTGCGCTGCTCGCGCACGGCGCCGGCTGCGGCTTCGTACGCTTCGAACGCCGCCTTGCGATTGTCGCGGTCGATGTAGACCACGCCCACCTTCGCGGCGCCTCGCCCGAAGAACCAGATGCGGCTCAACTCCTGCTTGGCCACCGCCGCGAAGCGCGGCACGGTGAGCACCATCACCGGGATGTCGAACCAGCTCACGTGATTGGCGACGACGACGCGACGTCCGCTGCCGGCAAGTGCCTCGGCGCCGTGGATGCGCAGCTCCACGCCCGACGCCCACACGATGGCGCGGGCCCACACGCGCGGCGCCCAATCGTAGATGCCGCCGGGACGGCGGGGCACACCGAGCAGATCCGCGAGAATCACCAGTGGCCCCATGGTCAGCGTCGCGACCGCGACGACGAGGAGGAGCCACACGGTGCGCATTTACGAAAAGTGATTGTGCCCGGGGGGAGAAGCAACGCGCGTGGCGGAGACGAGGTGGACGGGCGTCGCGGCCACGGCCTCGCGCACCACGCCGATCTCGGTCAACGCCACCCGGCCCGACGCCTCGCACGCTGCGGCATCGAGCGGCGGCGCCGTCACGAGCAGTTCATACTCCTCGCCCGATGCGAGCGCGGCCTCGGGCGCCACGCCCGGCAACACCGGCAGCGCAGCCAATCGCAGCTCCAGCGTGACCCCGCTCGCCGTGGCGAGATGCTCCGCGTCTGCCGCGAGGCCGTCGCTCACGTCGATCATCGCCGTGGCGCCGTGCTGCGCCAGCCACTGCCCTGCCGCCAACCGGGCGTGCGGGCGCGCAAAGCGGTCTCGTGCGACGGCAGAGGGCTCGTCACCGCGTTCCCACGCCGCCAGCGCGGCGCCCGGTCCGCCAAACGCACCGGTCACATACACACGGTCTCCCGGTCGCGCACCGTCCCGACGCACGGGTCGCGCCGCGTGACCGAGCACGGTGGTGGTGAGCGTCAGCGCTGCGCCGCGCGTGAGATTGCCGCCGACGATCGGCACGCCCGCGGCACGCGCGGCGTCGGTGGTGCCATCGGCCAGTGCGTGCAACACATGGTCGAGCGCGGGCGGCACACACCACGCCAGCAGGACGCCCATCGGTGCCGCGCCCATGGCCGCGATGTCGCTGAGCGCGGCGTGGAGCGCACGCCACGCGATCTCTTCGGGGGTGAGCCAGGCGAGCCGGAAATGCACATCCGTCACCGACGCATCGACGCTGACGACGAGTCGCTCGCCGTCGGGGACCTGCAGCATGGCCGCGTCGTCCCCGATGCCGTGCGCCTGCGCCCCGAAGCGCTCGAGCAGCGCGCGAATACGATCGAACTCGGCGCCGCGGCCAAGCGGGATGTGCGTGGACATCAGACGATCGCCGGCAGCGTCGCGAGCACGCTGGGCGGAAGTTCCTCGTCGCCGCGTGGCCACGCGTCCGGCAGGGCGTCGAGGATATCCGCGAGCGTGGTGCCGCGCACTCCGCCGCGCCGCGCCGTGGCCTGCTCGGCGGCCCGACCGTGCACCCATGCGGCAATGGCCGCCGCGTCGAACGGCGCGCACCCCTGCGCGAGCAGCGTGCCGCCGATGCCGGAGAGCACGTCCCCGCTGCCGCCAACCGCGAGCGCCGCGGTGCCGCGCGCGACGATCGCGGCGTACGCTTGCGATGTGGTCGTTGCGGCGTGCTGCGCGATGATGGTCGGCACACCCTTGAGCAACACGACGCCGGCCGAGCGCATCGCGAGCTGCGGCGCCACGCGATCGCGCGCTGCGTCGATGGCACGCGCGTCGGCCAGCGCCGCCCGCTGTTCCGGATCGAGCATGGCGAGGGCTTCACCGGGGTGCGGTGTCCACAGCGTGGGTGCCGTGCGCGCGGGCGCATCACCAAACGGCGCGATGGCGTCGGCGTCGACGAGCAGCGGCGTGGCAGTGGCCCGGCACATCGCCACGAGGGCCCGCGCCGCCTCCGAACGCCCGAGTCCAGGGCCGACCACGATCGCATCGGCCCACGCCCCGACAGTGGCGTTGAACGTGTCAGGCGAGAGGGGCCACGGCGTCACCAACGCCTCCGGCACGGCGGCGTGCACCGCGCCCACGTGGTCGCCCGCGCAGACGACACGCACCAGACCGATACCACTCGCAAGCGCAGCGCGTGCGGCCAGTATCGTGGCCCCCACCATGCCCGGCGCGCCGCCGATGATCGCCAGGCGACCGCGGGTTCCCTTGTGCGCGTGTGCCGGAATGCGCGGCACCTGCGACCGCACGAACGCCGCATCGATCCAGCGCGGCGCGCCGTCGTCCTGGGTCGCGTGGGTGCCAAGGCCGATGTCCAGCACCTCGAGCGCGCCAACCGACTCGCGCACACTGAGCAGCACACGCTTGAGGGTGCCGAACGTGAGCGTGCAATCGGCGATGACCGCGTCTGCGTCAATCTGCACGCGCGCATGCGGTACCTCGCGCTCAGCGACGCCGGTGGGCACGTCGATGGCGACGGTCGACGCGCCGCGTGCGCGCGCCGCGTTGATCATGCGCGTGATGTGAGCCGCGCTCGGGGGCAACGGCGCGCGCTGCCCGGTGCCAAAGAGTGCATCGATGTGCACGGCTTCCGTGCCGTCGGCTGCGTCGAAGGCGCCACCTGCACACGCGGTCGCTCGCGCCGCCTGGGCGTCGTCGGTGCGCGGCTCCTCGAGCACGCCGATGCGCACCGTGGCGCCGTGTGCGCGCAGCCCTGCGGCGATGAGCCATCCGTCGCCACCGTTGTTTCCCGGCCCGACCCACACGGCGACGGTGCCGCGCGCATGCAGTCCGTGCGCGACGATGCGATCGACAGCCGCGGCGGCGGCGGACTGCATGAGGACAAACGACGGCGTGCCTGCCGCGATGGCCGCACGATCGCGCGCGGCGCTCTGCGCGCCGGTGGTGACGAAGACGGCGGACCGCACGCCGCCGTCAACTGCGGGCTAGCGGCCTAGACCGCCAGCGCGCTGCTCCACGGGTAGTCGTGCTCGAACGCCTGATCGAACGCGAACACGTCGGAGAATTCGTCGCGCGTATCCTGCGGCTGGGAAATGAGCAGCCCCAGGTCGACCAGCGTGAAGACGATGTCACCGATGTCGCGCGTCGCGCGCACCCCCCAATGCTCGAGCACGATGCGCGCGGAGACGCCGTAGCGCTGCAGCGCGAGTTCGCGACAGGCGTGCGCGAGTTCGGCCCCGGTGATGTGCCGCCGCGCCGTCAGCCGTGCCTGCGCGTATTCGAGCGCGGCCAGCACGAACAGGTAGGCCTGTTCATCGAACCGCTGCTCGCGCAGACGGATCTGGTCCATGACGCCTTCACGAAACGCCAGCTCGGCCACGACGACAACTCTCCTGCGGGAATGGCGGTGCGTCGCTGCGCACGGCCGTGTCTCAAGCGGACGACCGTCGACCCCGACGGCAACGCCCGCACTGGTGGGCGGGAAGAAGATGAGAGCGGCGCCCGGCCCGCACAACGGCTTGCGGGCCGGGCACGCGCCGCTCCCGGCTATGCCGTCACGGCCCCGGCCGGCACGGGATACAGCGGGAAGGCCGACGTGAGCGCGCGCACATCGTGCCGTACGGCGGCGAGTTGGTCGGCGTCGCCCGCGGCGCGCAGCGCACGGTCGATCAGCTCCGCGACGCGCGCCATCTCGGCGACCCCCATGCCGCGTGTGGTGATGGCCGGCGTGCCGATGCGGATGCCGCTCGTGATGAACGGCGACTGCGTCTCACGGGGGACGGTGTTCTTGTTCACCGTGATGGCCGCCGCATCGAGTGCGTGCTCGGCGACCTTGCCCGTGAGTCCCTGCGAGCGGAGATCGACGAGGAAGAGGTGATTGTCGGTTCCGCCCGAGACGATGTGCCAGCCGCGCGACGCCATGGCACTCGCGAGGGCCTGGGCGTTGGCGACCACCTGCTTGCAATAGTCCGCAAACGCGGGCTGCAACGCTTCGCGGAAGGCGACGGCCTTGGCCGCGATCACGTGCTCGAGCGGACCGCCCTGCGTGCCGGGGAACATCGCCTTGTCGATCGCCTTCGCGTGCGCCGCCTTGCACAGGATCAGTCCGCCGCGCGGACCGCGCAGCGTCTTGTGCGTGGTGGTGGTGACGATGTCGGCGACCGGCACGGGATTCGGGTACACGCCAGTGGACGCGAGCCCGGCGAAGTGCGCCATGTCGACCATGAACAGCGCACCGACTTCGTCGGCGGCCGCACGGAACTGCGCATAGTCGATCACGCGCGAATAGGCGCTGTAGCCGGCGATGATGAGCTTCGGCTTGTGCTCGCGCGCCAGCGCGCGCATGTCGAGGCCGAGAAAGGTGTCGCCCGGCTTGAGGACGGCGAGAAAGACCGCCGCGTTGGCCGTCGCACCGGAGTGCGGCTGCACGTTGGCGTGGTCGGCGCCGAAGAGCTGCTTGGCCCGATCGATCGCCAACTGTTCGACCTTGTCGACCACCTCGCAGCCGCCGTAGTAGCGCTTGCCCGGCAGTCCCTCGGCGTACTTGTTGGTCAGCGGCGAGCCCATTGCTTCGAGCACCGCGGGCGAGACGAAGTTCTCGCTCGCGATGAGCTCGAGCCCTTCGCCCTGGCGCGCGATCTCCGCCTCGATGAGCGTGGCGATCTCCGGATCGGTGGCCGCAAGTGCGGCGCCGGGCGGGCAGCGATCCCAGTGGGACCAGGACAACAGCGGTTCACTCATCGGTGGAGCTCCGGGTCAGGAAGCGGATGGGGTGGCGTCCGATGCATCGGACGGCCATTCGATCTTCTGGATGCGACGTGCGTGCCGCCCCCCCTCGAAGGGCGTGGTCAACCACGCGTCGAGAATGGCGAGCGCCTGCGCTTCGGAGAGAAAGCGCGCCGGCAGGACCAGCACGTTCGCATCGTTGTGTTCGCGCGCGAGCCGGGCGATCTCCGGCGACCATGCCACGGCGGCGCGCACATGGGGATGCCGGTTCGCCGCGTACGACATGCCGAGCCCGGTGCCGCAGAGCAGCACGCCGCGCGTCACGTCACCGCTCGAGACCTCTTCGGCCAGCGGATGCGCGTAGTCGGCGTAGTCGGTGCTGGCGTCGGACGCAGGCCCGAGATCCTGCACGTCGAAGCCGCGCGCGGCGAGCGCCGCGCGCAACCGTTCCTTCATCTCGAAGCCGGCATGGTCGGACGCAATCGGGATCCGCTCGTGCGCAGGCGCGTCGGTCATGGTCATTCCTTGTTCGGGTACTGCGGCCACTGGCGAACCATCGCCCGCACGGCCTGGATGCGCGACTCGGCCACGCGATCTGCCGCACGATACGTCGGAATCCCGTCGCGCGCTGCGAGCGCGTACACGCTCAGGATGGTGTGGTAGATCTCGTCGGCCTTGCGCAGCGCCCGCTGGCGATCCCAGCCGGTCAGCTCGCTGTAGACGTTGATCACGCCACCGGCATTGGCCACGTAGTCCGGCGCGTACAGGATGCCGCGACTGGCGAGTTCGTCGCCATGCCGGTCTTCGAGGAGCTGGTTGTTGGCCGCGCCGGCGACGATCTCCACGCGCAACTCGGGGAGCGTGGTGTCGTTGATGATGCCGCCGAGCGCACAGGGGGCAAAGATGTCGGCCTGTTGCCGGTAGATGTCGTCGGACGCAACGACCGTCGCGCCGGTGGCCTCGACGACGCGGGCCACCTTGCGCGCATCGATGTCGGACACCACGAGCGTGGCGCCGGCCTTGGTGAGCTCCGCTGCCAGATGGAAGCCCACGTTGCCGCACCCCTGAATCGCCACGCGCCTCCCTTCGAGCCGGTCGCTCCCCCAGCGCTGCTGCGCAGAGGCACGAATGGCATGGAAGACGCCGCGCGCGGTCACGCTCGACGGGTCGCCCGACTTGGAGACGATCCCCGTGACATGCGTCGTCTCCATGTGCACGAAATCCATGTCTTCCACGGTCGTGCCCACGTCTTCGGCGGTGATGTAGCGCCCGCCGAGCGAGTCGACGAAGCGCCCATGCGCCCGGAACAACATCTCGCGATGTGGCGTGCGGTTGTCGCCGATGATGACCGCCTTGCCGCCGCCCAGATTGAGGCCGGCAACGGCATTCTTGTAGGTCATGCCACGCGAAAGGCGCAGCGCGTCGGTGAGCGCCGCCTCGTCGCTGGCGTACTGCCAGAAGCGCGCGCCACCGAGCGCGGGCCCCAGCGTCGTATCGTGAATGGCAATGATGCCGCGGTAGCCGCTCGCCCGGTCGTGGCACACGACCACCTGCTCGTGCCCCATGTCGGAGAGCGTATCGAAAAGCCGCATGTGCGGAGAATCGGATTGAGGAACCGTGACGAATGTCACGGAGAAGGGTCGGCCAGCACGTCGCGGCCGATGACGATGCGCTGGATCTCCGAGGTGCCTTCGTAGATCTCGGTCACCTTCGCATCGCGGAAGAAACGCTCCACCGGGTAGTCGGTGACGTAGCCGTAGCCGCCAAAGACCTGCACCGCATTGGTGGTCACCCACATCGCGGTCTCGGTGGCAAAGAGCTTGGCCATCGACGCGTAGCGTGTCACGCGCTCGCCCCGGTCCTTGGCTGCCGCGGCCGCGTGGAGCAGCGTGCGCGCGGCCGTGATACGCGTGGCCATGTCGGCCAGCTTGAATTGGATCGCCTGGAAGTCGCCGATTGCCTTGCCGAACTGCTTGCGCTCGGTGGCGTAGCGCGCGGCGGCTTCGTAGGCGGCGCGCGCGATGCCGATGGCCTGCGCGGCGATACCGAGTCGGCCATGATCGAGCGACGCGAGCGCATAGGTGAACCCCTTCCCTTCTTCGCCCACCAGCCGATCGCCCGGCACGCGCATCTGGTCGAAGGTGAGCTGCACCGTCGGCGACGCACGCAGTCCCATCTTGTCTTCCTTCTTGCCGACGGAAAAGCCGGGGAGATCGGGAGTGACGATGAACGTCGAGATCCCCTTTGCCCCGCGGCGCGCGTCGGTGTGGTCGGTGCGCGCCATCGCGAGGATCACCCCCGCGTGGGTGCCGTGCGAGACCCAGGCCTTGGTCCCCGAGAGGATCCAGTCGTCGCCATCACGCTCGGCCTGGCAGCGGAGACTCGCCGCATCGGAACCGGCTTCGGGTTCGCTGAGCGCAAAGGCACCCAGCAGCTCGCCGCGGGCCATGGGAGCGAGAAAGCGTGCGCGTTGCGCGTCGCTGCCGTAGCGCAGGAGCATCTGCGTGGGCAGCGAGTTGTGCACGCTCATGAGCACCGCGGTCGATGCATCGACCACGGCGATCTCTTCGAGGGCAACGAGATAGGTGGAGGTCTCGAGTGCCAGCCCGTCATGTGCTTCCGGGAGCAGCATGCCAAGGAAGCCGAGCTCGGCGAGTCTGGCGACGATGGTGGGCTCGAAGTGCGCGTCACGATCCCACTGCGCGACGTGCGGCGCCAGTTCGCGCTCGGCGAACTCGCGCGCGGTGCGCTGGATCTCGCGCTGTTCCGGAGTGAGGGAGAGGAGACTCACGACACGCCTCAGTACGAATAGAAGCCGCGACCGGACTTCTTGCCCAGCCAGCCGGCGGCCACGTGTTTGCGGAGCAGCGGACACGGACGGTACTTGGGGTCGCCGAGTCCGTCGTGCATCACCTCGAGAATCGCAAGGCAGGTGTCGAGCCCGATGAAATCCGCGAGCGCGAGCGGCCCCATCGGATGGTTCATCCCCAGCTTCATGACGGTGTCGATCGCCTCGGGCGTGCCGACGCCTTCCATCACGCAGTAGATCGCTTCGTTGATCATCGGCATGAGGATCCGGTTGGCCACGAAGCCGGGATAGTCGTTGACCTCCACCGGCACCTTGCCGAGCGCGGTGGCCGCGTCGAGCACCGCGCGCGTGGTCTCGTCGCTGGTGGCGAGCCCGCGAATGACCTCGACGAGCTGCATCACCGGCACCGGGTTCATGAAGTGCATGCCGATGACGTGCGCCGGGCGCGCGGTGCGCGCCGCGAGTTCGGTGATGGAGATGGAGCTGGTGTTGCTTGCGAGAATCGCACCCGGGCTCGCGAGACGATCGAGATCGGCAAAGAGCTGGAACTTGAGCTCGCGCCGCTCGGAGGCCGCTTCGATGATCAGTTGTGCACCGGCGACTGCGTCGAGCGCGGTGCTCGTGGTCAGGCGTCCGAGCGTGGCGTCCTTGGCCGCGGCGTCGATCGTTCCCTTCTTGATCTGCCGGTCGAGATTGGCGGCGATCGTGTCGCGGCCGCGCGCGAGTGCGGCATCCGCGACGTCGATCATGGTGACCGTGCGACCGGCCTGCGCGAAGACGTGCGCGATGCCGTTGCCCATCTGGCCGGCGCCGATGACGGCGACCGAAGTAATGCTCGACATGGATTTTGGTGTGGATGTCAGGAACGTGAACGAGTCATGCCGCAAGTGCTGCCGCGGGGCCGCTCGTGGAGGCATGTGTGCGCGCAGCACCGCGCCACGCCCACGCGGCGACCGCGCCGAATGCGACGAGCGCATAGGCGCCACCTTCCGGCCCCCAGGTGCCGCCGGTCAACCAGTCGGGGCCACGCTCGACGAGCGCCCAGAGTGGTGTGCCGAACGCGAGGCCGCTCACGTCCGCATGCAGCGCAGCGGCGAGCAGCCAGTTCCACGCGAAGTGCGCGAGCCATGCGGCGGGCACACTGTCATAGCGCAAGCGGATCGCGCCGAGCGCCATGCCGGCGGCGGCCACCACCAGGAGCGGCAGCGGCCCCGCGCCCGGGTTGTCTGCATGCACCACGGCAAAGGCCACGCTCGTGGCCAGCAGCGCACCGCGTGCGCCGATGAGTTCGCGCGTCACCGACAGCAGATACCCGCGAAAGACGAGCTCTTCCCACAGCGCTGCGGGTGCGAGGAGCCAGAACAGGCGCGCGGCCACGCTCCACCATTCGGCCGTCGTTCCCGAGACGCGTTCGAACGCGAAGTGGCCGATCGCGATGCCGCCACTGACGGTGACGACCACGAGCGCGAGCCCGGTGAGCGCACCAGCACCCAGCGACGACACACGCCACGCCGATCGGCCAAACGCGGCCGTCTGCCACGAGGCCGGCGCTACCCACTCGAGCAGCACCGCGTGCGCACTGAGTGCCGCGATGAGCGCCACCCACGGAAACGCGGTGATCGGCGCTCCGCGCACTGCGCTTGCGAGGTTGAGCAGCGGATACACGAACGCATCCGCCGCCATCCACCCCGCCAGCAGCGCGACGACAAAGACCGCGAGTCGCCACCCCGCGTGCAGCGCTCTTTCGGATGTCACAACGGGCGCCGCCACGGCCGTCGAGCGACGCGGCACTCAGGCGACGCGTTCGACGCTCAGGGCCACGGCATCGCCGCCGCCCAGGCAGAGCGTGGCGAGCCCGCGGGTGCCACCACGATCGCGCAGCGCATGCAGCAACGTGACGAGCAGCCGCGCACCGCTCGCCCCGATCGGGTGTCCGAGCGCGATGGCGCCGCCGTGTACGTTCACTCGCGTTTCGTCCCAGCCGAGCCCGTCGCCATCGGCCAGTGCCTGTGAGGCAAAGGCCTCGTTCGCCTCGATCAGATCGTAATCGCCGATCGACGTGCTCGTCTTGCGCATGAGATTCTTCACCGCGGTGACCGGCGCAAAGAAGAGATCCTGCGGATCGGTCGCACCCGTGGCGTAGCCGGCAATGCGCGCGAGAATCGGCAGCCCGTGCGATCTGGCAAACGCCTCCGACACCACGACGACGGCCGCGCCGCCGTCGTTGAGCGTCGACGCGTTGCCCGCCGTCACCGACGCCGGGGTCTCCTGCCCCTTGGAGACGGGGAACGAAGGACGCAGCGCCCCGAGCGACTCGGCGGTGGTGTCGGCACGCGGCCCTTCGTCACGTGCGACGATCGTGGGCCCCTTTCGTCCGGGAATCTCGACCGGCACGATTTCCGCATCGAACTTGCCTGCCGCCTGGGCAGCGGTGGCACGCGCATGTGACTGCGCCGCGAATGCGTCCTGTCGCGCGCGGTCCACGCCGCCCTTGCTCGCGGTGTACTCGGCGTGCGTGCCCATGTGACAGCCGTAGGTGGCGCACCAGAGCCCGTCGCGAATCATCCCATCGACGAGCGCCTGATCACCGGCCTTCACGCCTCCGCGCATGCCGTAGATGTAGAAGGGCGCGGTACTCATCGACTCCTGGCCGCCGGCGACGATCGCCTGCGCGTCGCCCGCCTTGATCGACTGCGCGGCGAGCATCACGGCCTTGAGGCCGGAGCCGCACACCTTGTTGACGGTGAACGCGCTCACCGTCGCCGGAATGCCGGCCTTGAGCATCGCCTGGCGTGCGGGGGCCTGTCCGGTGCCGCCTTGCAGCACCTGCCCCATGATCACTTCATCGATCGCCGTCGCGGGGACACCCGAGCGTTCGAGTGCGGCGCGAATCGCCGTCGCACCCAGGTCGGGTGCGCTCAGCGAGGAGAGTCCACCAAGAAACTTGCCAATCGGGGTGCGCGCGGCACCCACGATGACGGGAGTCGTATCGGGAGAAGCCATGCGGGGAAGCTAGGGACGTGGTATCGCGATTGCCATTCGGTGGCGGAGCCCTCAACGACCCCTCCAGGCCGTCGAGACACGACGCGCCATTGTCACAACGCCGGCAAGACGGCGCGTCGGATCGCGTGGCGCGCTATCTTGCCTCCTAAGCCAGCGACGCTCCAACGCAGGTCCGCGCGGATTCAACGGTCACGATCGTCCGCCAGGAGATGTCGATTCGAGATGACGCGCCGCCGTGCTGCTACCGACGGGATGCCGATGAGCGCTCGCAGCGCGCGGTATCGCACATCGATTGCGACACTTTTCGTCTCGTGCGTGACGACCGCAGCGTGCTCGAGCCCGCCGTGCGCCGAGCGCGACTTTCCCTCAATCCCGGTGGTTCGACTCGTCCCCATCGACTCGGCTGGCAACCGGATCGACGCGCAAGTCGCACGAGTGCTCGAGGACGGTAACCGCTCGCCCTCCGTCCCACTGGGCGACCTCTGGCGACTCGACCCTACGCCGTTGCAGGGGCGAGGCGCGTTCATCGTGGTGATCAGCGCCATCGGATTCGCGGATACCACGTTGGTGCTGCCCGAAGACTGCTCGTTGACCCGCTCTCCTGCGGTCATTCGCATGCGCCGATCGTAAGGCGAGTGCGCGATCCTCCGCGCACCGAACGCTACGCGAATACCGAACGACCAGGCCCCCTACGCGTCGTACCCGACCACCAGGTTCCGCCCCGCCTGCTTCGCCCGCTGCACCGCCAGCTCCGCCAACCGCAGCAGATCGTCGATCGCCGCCGTCTCCGGCGTGAGCTCCGCGACACCCAGTGACAGCGTGCAGCGCACACCCGCGTGATCGCCACCAAACACATGCCGCTGCATGCGCTCGCGAATACGCTCGGCGAGCACGAGGCCGCCGGAGAGATCGGTGGACGGCAGCAGTACGGCGAACTCCTCACCCCCCACGCGCCCGACCACATCGACCTGTCGCGACTCCTGGCGACACACCCACGACACGGCCTGCAGACACTCGTCGCCAAACGCGGTGCCGTACTGGTCGTTGATGCCGCGGAACTGATCGGGGTCGACGAGCACGAGCGTGAGCGCATGGCTGTAGCGCCGCGCACGGCCGATCTCGCTCGCGGCCACTTCGAAGAAGCCCCGGCGATTGGCCACACCGGTGAGATAGTCGGTGCCTCCATCGTCGCGCGCACCCTCGAGCATCGCCCGCCGCTCGGTGACATCGTGCAGCGCCACCGAGTAACCGCGGAGCGTGCTGTCGTCGTCGCGAATGGCCGTGACTACCATCGCGCCCCAGAACGACCCTGCGTTCCGACGGCGCCGCCACCCTTCCTCTTCGCACCAGCCGTTGCGCTGCGCGAGCGCCAGCGTCTCGGCCACATGGGTGGGGGAGAGCGTGTCCTCGGGGGCGAGCACGTCGAGCGGCTGGCCGCGCACATCATCCGTCGTGAAGCCCGTCAGTCGCTCGGCAGAGATCCCCCACTCGTCGATGCGCCCATCGGCGTCGAGGGTGAAGAAGCCCTGCGCACGCACGACACCGTCCATCGTGGCCCGCAACGTGCGCT
Source organism: Gemmatimonadaceae bacterium (assembly GCA_025453745.1). Taxonomy (GTDB): domain Bacteria; phylum Gemmatimonadota; class Gemmatimonadetes; order Gemmatimonadales; family Gemmatimonadaceae; genus JALOPS01. Next base: position 5,033 of record JALOPS010000161.1, on the reverse strand, counting down.
CGTGCGCGGCGCGCGCATCGGCGACGGCGAGCTCCGTCGCGTCAACGAGGAGCGCCGCAAAGCGATCGTCATCCACACGCACGACGGTGACCCCGACCAGCGCACGCCGCGTCCCCGCACCGAGCAGCACGCGCGGCGCCCGCACGACCACCTCGCCTCGTGTCGTCGACTGCCGCAGCCGCGTCGCGAGATCGGGAATGCGGTCACCGAGCAGGTCGACCATGCTTTCGCGCAGGTCGCCGCTCTCGACGGTGCCGAGCAGTTGTCGTGCCGCGGGGTTGAGGTACTGCACGCGTCCGTTGGCGCCAAACGTCACGATCCCGACCGGCGCGAGCAGGAACAGGTCGAAGAGCCCTTCGCCGGCGGCGGCCGCGTCGCTGGGGGTCGAGGTGGTACTCACGCGACGACTGGCTCGACGGACGGCTCGAGCGACAGCGTGCGCTCGCGATTGGCGGTGGTGAGGCGCTCGATGAAGTCGCCGAGCGCGACGATCTCCTGCTTGCGCCCCGCGCCGCGCAGCCGCACGGCCACCGTGCCCTGCTCGGCCTCCCGCGCGCCGACAACGGCGAGCACCGGCACCTTCATCACTTCACCGTCGCGGATGCGGTAGTTGAGCGTCTCGTTGCGATCGTCGAGCGACGCGCGAATGCCCGCCGCGGCCAACCGGTCCACGACGGTCTGCGCGGCAGCGTTGAAATCGCTGGCCACGGGCACCACGCGCACCTGCTCCGGCGAGAGCCAGAACGGGAAGGCGCCCGCGAAGTGCTCGATGAGAATGGCGATGAAGCGCTCCATCGAGCCCGACACGGCGCGATGGATGACCACGGGGCGATGCCGCGTGTTGTCGTCGCCGACGTACTCGAGGCCGAAGCGTTCGGGCGCGGCGTAGTCGAGCTGGATCGTGCCCAACTGCCACGCGCGACCAATCGAGTCGGTGACATCGAAGTCGATCTTGGGCCCGTAGAACGCGCCGTCGCCCGGCTTGAGCGTGTACGCCTGCCCGGCGCGCTCGAGTGCGTCGCGCAGGCCGGCCTCGGCACGGTCCCACTGCTCGTCGGACCCGATCCGCTCGTCGGGACGTGTGGCCAGCTTGAGCGACGCCGTCAGTCCGAACGTGCGGTAGTAGCCGAGGATGAAGTCGAGGAGGAAGGCCACCTCGCTGCCGATCTGGTCTTCACGCAGGAAGACGTGGCAGTCGTCCTGCGAGAACTGCCGCACGCGCGTGTGCTCGCCCGTCTCCTTGTCGAGAACAAGGAACATGTTGTCGCGATAGACGCCCCAGTGCCCCGAGGTCTCCCACAGGCTCTTGTTGAAGAGCAGCGGCGTGCGGATCTCCTTGAACGACTCGGCCTGCCGCTCGCGCACGAAGTCGACGAGCAGGTTGTAGAGCAGCGTGCCGCGATCCGTCCAGAACGGCGCGCCCGGCGCCGACGGGTGGAAGAAGAACAGCTCGAGCGCGCGACCGACGACGCGGTGATCGCGCTTCTTCGCCTCCTCGAGGCGATGGAGATGCGCCTCGAGATCCTCCCCCTTCCAGAAAGCGGTCGCGTAGATGCGCTGCAGCATCTGCCGCTTCTCGTCGCCGCGCCAATACGCCCCGGCGGTGGAGAGCAGCTTGAAGTGCTTGAGGTACGACGTGTCGGGGACGTGCGGCCCGCGGCACAGATCGATGAATGGGCCGTCGCTGTAGGTCGAGATAACCTCGCCATCGGGCAGGTCGGCGATGCGCTCGAGCTTGAGCGGATCGTCGGCAAAGCGACCGAGCGCCTGCGCGCGATCGACCTCTTCGCGCACGAACGGATACGCCTCGGCGACCACCTTGCGCATCTCGGCCTCGAAGGCGTCGAGATCGTCCGGCGTGAACGGGGTTGCGACTTCGAAGTCGTAGTAGAAGCCGTCGTCGATGGCGGGGCCAAAGCCGATCTTGGCATCGGGCCGCAACCGCCGCACCGCGGTGGCCAGGATGTGCGCCCCGGAGTGCCGCAGCACGGGCAGCGCCTCGGGGTCCTTGGCCGTGAACACACGGAACGCGCCCCCCTTGCGCACCGGTGTCATGAGGTCCTGCACCTCGCCGTCGATGCTGACGGCGATCGCGTCCTTGAGCAGACGCGCGCCGATCGTCGCGACGACGTCGCGCGCGAGCGTCCCCGGCGCCACTTCGCGGGTGGCGCCGTTGGGCAGGGTGAGAACCAGACTGGGCGCGCCGCCGTCCGCATGCGGCGCGTCGATTGTGGGCGAACCAACCATCGGCAGGGGAGTAGAGCGAGAGACGGGTGGCGGTACGCGGGGAGTCACGCGTCTCGCTCACCACATGCGGGAAAGTTATCCTTGGAGGCTCTGCCTTGCTACGCGCCACTCGCGGCGCGGAGGGGCGAGCACGACACCTCGCGGGACTCGATACGTGGCTCGAATTCGACTCGGCCGGCGCTCGGCGCGCGCCACCTCCTCTACCATCGTGCTGCTCGGCGTCGGCGCGGCGGTCGGCGTCGCCCTGGGCGCCATCTTCGCCGACCGGCTGCGGGGGCGTCCCCGCCGCGCGGGGACGGGTGAGCCCTGGCTCCATGGGGCGCATGGCGTCTACGACGAGGACGACGATGCCCCGCCGGTGCGCCCGCGCAAGCCGCGGCGGAGTGTCCCCGAGCCCGACGACGCAACCGAGCCCGTCCGCCTGCCGAGCGTGGAACGCCGCGTGCTCGAGGCTTTTCGCAACGATCCCGTGTTGCGGGAGCGCGCCATCGACATCGGCGAAGACGCCCCGGGCGTCATCGCGCTGACGGGCTGGGTCCGAGACGATGACGAAGTGGCCCACGCGCGAACCATCGCCGGCGGCGTCCCAGGGGTCGTCGAGGTCGACAACGCGCTCGCTGTGCGGCGTCCTCGCCGCCCGTGGACGCTGCGTGGCACGACTCCCGATGGTGCCGTGCGCGGCTGACCGTCCGTTCTTCCCTTCCCTCACGCTTCTGCATGACGACGACCGCCGGCTCGCTCGACGAGCTGCCCACGACGTACGACTTCGCCGCCACCGAAGGGCCACTCTCGGCGCGCTGGCTGGCCGAGGGGCTGTTCACGCCGTCACCGGAGAAGTCGCCGGTAGATCCAACGTTCACCATCGTCATGCCGCCGCCGAATGTGACGGCGGTCCTGCACGTAGGGCACGGGCTGAACAACACCGTGCAGGACGTGCTCGTGCGCTGGCGGCGCATGGCCGGCGACGTCACGCTCTGGATGCCGGGCACCGACCACGCCGGCATCGCCACGCAAAACGTCGTCGAGAAGCTCGTGGCCAAGGAGGGGAAGACGCGCTTCGACCTGGGGCGTGAACCGTTCGTGCGCCGCGTCGAGCAGTTCGTCGACGAGACGGGCGGCGTCATCCTCGAACAGCTCAAGGCGATCGGCGCGTCGGCCGATTGGACGCGCACCGCGTACACGCTCTCGCCGCAGCTCTCGCGCTCGGTGCGCGAAGCGTTCGTGAAGCTGCATGAAGACGGGCTGATCTATCGCGGGCATCGCGTGATCCACTGGTGCCCCCGCTGCACCACGTCGCTCTCCGACGAAGAGGCCGAGTTCCAGGAGACGGCGGGATCGCTGTACCACCTGCGCTATCCACTGGCCGACGACGCGTCGCGCGGCATCACCGTGGCAACCACGCGCCCCGAGACGATGCTGGGCGACGTGGCGGTTGCGGTACACCCGAGTGATGAGCGGTATCGCGATCTCATCGGCCGCGAGCTGCTGCTGCCCATCGCGAACGTGCGCATTCCGGTGATCGCCGACGAGTACACCGACCCCGCGTTCGGGTCGGGCGCCGTGAAGATCACCCCCGCACACGACGCCAACGACTTCGACGTGGGCAAGCGCCACGCGCTCGCCATGCCGGTGGTGATCGATGCCACTGGCCTGATGCGCGACGTCGATCAGGCCGGCGGCCCCGCGCGCGTACCGGCGGAGCTCATCGGCAGTGATCGTTTCGAGGCGCGCGAGCGGCTCGTCACGCAGCTCCGGGCCGCGGGGGTGCTCGTCAAGCAGGAACCGCACCAGCACAACGTGCGGCACTGCTATCGCTGCGGCACGGTGGTCGAGCCGCGGCTGTCCGATCAGTGGTTCGTGTCGATGCGTCCGCTGGCCGACCGGGCGCTCGCGGCGCTCCGCGATGGGCAGTTGCGCATCCTCCCCGAGCGGTGGGAAGCGGTGTACGTGCAGTGGCTCGAGGGAATCCGCGACTGGAACATCTCCCGCCAGCTCTGGTGGGGACACCGCATTCCCGTGTGGTACGACGATGCGACCGGCGAGATGTTCGTCAGTCGCACCGACCTCACCCACTCGCCGACGACCGGCAATCCGCTGCGGCAGGACGAGGATGTGCTCGACACGTGGTTCTCGTCGTGGCTCTGGCCGATGTCGACGATGGGGTGGCCGGATGCGGAGCCGGATCGCTGGATCTTCTATCCCGGCGACGTGCTGGTGACCGCACCCGAGATTCTGTTCTTCTGGGTGTCGCGCATGGTGATGTCGGGGTGCTGGTTCGCGGGGCGCCCGCCATATCACACGGTGTACCTGCATGGCACCGTGCGCGACATGCAGCATCGCAAGATGTCCAAGTCGCTCGGCAACGGGATTGATCCGCTCGACGTGGTGAAGCTCTACGGCGCGGATGCGCTGCGCTGGACGCTCATTGCGGGGTTGGGCTTGGGGAGCGACGTGATGCTCGATCCCAACGATCTCGAACGCAGCTTCGGTCCCGGTCGCAACTTCTGCACAAAGCTCTGGAACATCGGGCGTTTCCTGCTCTCGCGTGTGGGCGAAGGAGCGGTGACGCCCGTCTCGGCGCTGCCGGAGTCTTCGCTCACTGCTGCAGATCGTTGGATCCTCGATCGCCTCGATGCGGCGATCACCGAGAGCGAGGCAGCGCTCGGTCCCGCGCGCCCCGGTGCATCCGGCAGATGGACGCCGGAAGAGCGCACCGAAGGGCTGCGGCTCATGGAGTATGCCGCCGTCGCGCGTCGTCTCGTGTGGGATGAACTGGCGGACTGGTA
>JALOPS010000515.1 GCA_025453745.1 Gemmatimonadaceae bacterium | reverse complement strand
CTTGCGCTGGGGGGAGATGTCGGACGCGCTGCTGCGACCATTCGTCGACGAGCCGCAACGCCGGGTTCGCATCCCTGGTGTGGAGTCTGCGCCCCGATGGTCGGCAGCCGCGAACAGGATGCGGTGATCGATGCGGCGCGCGCTTGGCGCGCCGCCATCGCCGCGCTGCTGCCGCTCGCGGAGTCGCTAAGCGACGCGCTCGAGAGCGTGGTCGCCATGAGCGCCGACTCGTTCCGCGCCAGTTGGGCGCTCCTCGAAACGGCGACTGCCCCCGATGGCGCAGGGGCTCGCGTGCGTGCCGCCTTGCGCGTGTTGCACACCGGCGATCCGCACGAGGCGTGTGAGGACGTGCAGCGGGGGTGCGCCCGGCTCGCTCATCAGTGGCAACTGGCGCTGCCCACGTGGTGGCGCTGGCAACGAGCGTCGACCGACGCGCATCACGCAGCAGGCCTCGCACTCGATGACGCGCATCGGATCGTCGGCGATGAGGGCCGCTGGGGCGATCTGGTGCGCCATGCGCAGGACGCAGCGACCGCGGCACGCGCACTCACCGCCACCCGTGAGGCGCTGACAGGCACGTGGCGCATAGTGGCCGGCGAGCACGCGGCGGTCTCGATGCGCGACCTCGCCGCGCTGCTCCGGCTCTTGGACATGACCAACCCGCGTCGCGAGTCGCTAGAAGCAGCTCTCCGCGCCATGGGTGAGTTCGGTCATGTGAGCCTTCTTGAGCCCGCGCGGCAGGAGGAGATCCGCACCTGGATCACCCGCCTCACGGAGTTGGGGGCGATCAGCGGGGCGCTAACCGCCGACTTCGATCTCGACGCGTTGCCCGCCCATCGGACGCTGCGTCAGCATGTGGACGCGCTTCGCAGCGCGCCTAGACTTGCGCCGGCGCTCCTCTCGGGCGCGTATCGTCGAGCGCGAGCGGTCTATCGGGCCGCGGGAGGATCGCCCCAGGCGAGTCGTGAGGCGATGGCCTCGGCGCTCGACGCCTGCGCGGAGGTCCTAGTAATTCTTGAGTCCTTCGCGCAATGGCCGGCGCGGGCAGAGATTGCGACCGCCCCGACGAAACGCCTCCGACGCCTCGTGGAGGTCGCCGGCGTGTGCGAGTGGATTCACGAAGCGCTGGGCGGCGCGGATGACACCGCGCGTCCGATTGTGCGCCAAGCGCTCCGCGAGGTGCTCGCCTCACGCGAGGAGCCTACGGCACTGGTCTGGGGATCCAGGCGGCCGCCTGCGGACGTGCTGGAGGGTGTGGAGGCGCTGCAGGCGCTCCTCGTCGGCGAAGAGGCGAACCTCATGCTAGCCGGACGTATCCGGCGCGCGCAAACGCTCGAGGACGCAGTGTCAGACCTGCAACGCATTAACACTACGCTCACGCACGTCATCGAAGCCATCGATGATCACGTGGCGGACCCGCACGCCACCGTCGCGGATATCCGTCGGGTTTGGCAACGGATTGGGGACGCCTATGCTGAGGAAGCGCGATCGCCACGAGCCGCCGCCGTCGCGACCGCGCTCACCGGGGCACCACTCGGGCCAACCACGACGTGGGACGCCGTGGTGTCCGCCGTCGCTGAGCTGGAGCGTCACATTCGCGCGGACGTGGTGCCGGAGCTGTGGCCACTCGTGCTGGCGCCGTCGGACGCGCCGGACCGATTACCGGCTGTCGTCGCGCGCTGTGCGGAGGCACCGGACCGGCTCGCCGCCGAGGCGGGCGCGCGCCAGGCCTTTGCCCATGTGGCCGCGATCGACTGGATGCAGTGGTTCCGCCACGACGACGATGCGGCCGAGTTCCGGCCGGACCGCGTGCCGCTCGCGGTAACGGCCCATCGCCTGAGCGAGTTGGAGGCCGCGGAGTATGACCTCAGCATCTGGAGCCGCTTCTGGCAGGGTGTTGCGGCCTTGCGCGATGCCGGCTTACCCTCGCTGGTCCGACCCATTCTCGATGGTGATCTGCCGGCTGAGGCCATCGAGCATATGGTGCGCGCCGTGTGCTATCGCGTCGCCAGTGAGTATCTCCTCCGCGAGCACGTCATGGTGCAGGCCTTCGAGGGCGCGGACTACGAGGCGCTCCGTCACGCCTTCGCCACGAAGGACACGGACCGAATGCGTGGGCGCGGTGCGCGCATCCGGAAGCGGGTGGCGCAAGCGCCAATCCCTGCGGGGCCGGCTGCGGCTGTGAAGTTCTCGTGATCATCGACGAGGCGTCGCAGATGCGACCGGAAGTCGCCCTCGGAGCGCTCATGCGCGGCCTGCAGGCGGCGATCGTCGGCGACAGCCAGCAGTTGGGGCCGGATTCCCTCTTTGAAGTCGAGCGGGCTGCAAACGATGACGAAGATGAGCCGGACGAGGAGGCCGACGAGGTGGTCGTCCGCCCGGATGGCGAGACCGTCATTGAAGCGGCCGAGAGCATTCTCACAGCCGCTGCGTCGCTGTGGCCGCGCGATTCGCTGGGATGGCATTACCGCTCCCAAAGCGATCAGCTCATCGCGTTCTCCAATCGCATGTATTATGACAACCGGCTGGTCGTCTTCCCGTCGGCGGGGGTAGATGACGGCCGCGGCGTGTTCTCGCACCGAATCCCCGGCGTGTACCAGGGCGGGGCGAACGCCCGGGTCAACGTACACGAGGCGGAGAAGGTCGCCGCGCTCGTGGCGGCGCACGTCCGCGAGTGTCCCGACCAGTCGCTCATGGTCGTGACGTTCAACGCACCCCAGCGGGATCTCATTCTGGATACGCTTCGCGAGGCCGAGCGCGACGACGAGGTGCTGAGGCAGTATCGAGAAGCATGGGAGCGGCAGGAGACGCCGCTCGTGGTGCGCAACCTCGTCAACGTGCAAGGCGACGAGCGCGATCGCGTCATCATCAGCACAACCTTCGGACCACCGCCAGAGGGAGGACGGCCGAAACAAAACTTCGGCGATATCGGTCGTGCCGAGGGGGCGCGCCGGATCAACGTGCTCGTAACCCGCGCCAAACTCCGGATTGACGTGGTGACCTCGCTGGATCCGGCTGACATCGAGCCCTCCGAGCGCTCACAGGCGGGCGTCTATAGGTTCCAGGAGTATCTCCGGTACGCACGCGGCGAACGGTGGTGGGCCGAAGAGGGCGCGATTCTCGAACGCGACTTTGACTCGCCCTTCGAGGAGGCGGTGTATAAGTCACTTCGCCGCAAAGGGTACGCGGTGGAGAAGCAAGTCGGTGTCTCGACCTATCGCGTGGACTTGGCCGTGCGGCACCCGGAAAAGCCAGGCCACTTCCTGCTCGGCATCGAGTGCGATGGCGCGACCTATCACTCCTCACGCGAAGCGCGGGACCGCGATCGGCTTCGGGAAGCCCATCTGCGGCGACTGGGGTGGAACCTGCACCGGGTCTGGTCGACCGACTGGTTCCGTTGGCCGGATCGTGAGATGGAACGACTTGAGCGGGCGATCAATTCGCGCCTCGTTGACGCGGGTATAATGCCCGCGGTCTCGTCGTGATCTTCCAAGTGGCCGAACGCCCCAGACCTAACGTACCCATCGGCACCCCCGGTGCGAACGACCGCGAGCGCAACACAGGGGCAGCCCGAGCAGCGTAGTGCGTTCGGTTTGGTGTGGCTCATTTGGGCGGGTCCCGGGGGGGCGCTCGGGGCC
>JALOPS010000160.1 GCA_025453745.1 Gemmatimonadaceae bacterium | reverse complement strand
TCGAGCGCCATCCGCACCTTCCGCGCAATCCCATCAATCGCCTCGGGCTCCGCCACCAGATCGTACTCCCGTACGTCCAACCGCAGCACCGGACACCGCGTAAACCCCTCGATCCACGCCGCATACCGCGCGTGCAGCGCCGCCCAATACGCCACGTCCGTCTCCCGCTCCGCCTCTCGCCCGCGCTGCGCAATGCGCGCGACGATCACGTCGAGCGGCCCGTCGAGATAGATCAACAACCTGGGCGGCTTGGCCCCCGGCCCCGTGAGCAGCTCCGCGTACAACTGCTCGTACAACCGATACTCGTCCGCCGAGAGCACACCACTCTCATAGTGCCCGCGCGCGAAGATCTCCGCATCCTCGTACCACGTGCGGTCGAGCAGCCACCCGCCGCCGCGCGCGCGCAACCGCCGCATATCGCGAAAGCGCGTCGCGAGAAAGTGGAGTTGCAACCGCAGCGCATAGCGCGCCCGTGCGTCGGGCTCCGGCCCGTAGAAGGGCGCCAGCCACGGATTGTCATCGTCCACGCTCTCGAACGCCGTCTGCAAGCCGAAGCGCTGCGCAAGCGCGGCCGTGAGTGTGGTCTTCCCCGTCCCCACCATGCCGGCGACGGCCAGCAAGAGCGGGCGACGAATCGGTGCGCGAGCCATGACGCGGAAGTTAGCGCGTCAGCGCGCCGCCCCCTCGCGACTCGCGATCGAGTTCCCCGCTGTGCCGGTCACCCAGCCGCGGCACGTCGCGCCGCCACAGCGACACACAAACGGCTCGCTGTGCTCATCCATCACCTCGGCGTAGTCGAGCGTGAGCTCTTCGCCCATGGCGATCGCACGCCGCGCAATCACGTCGAACCCGTGATACGTCGTATTCGCGTCGCACGCATGGTTTTGCGGCGCCCACTCGGCGGGGTCGACATCCCACAGCATCACGACCCCGTCGCTGACGGGCAACCCGTAATGCCGCACCACCTGCTGATCGCGCGGCGCCCACTGCGTGGCGATGTGCCGACGTGTGGCAAGCCGCGCGGAGCGCTCTTCACCGCGAAAGACCACCTCGCCCACCGCGATGTTGCGCACGGCGCGAATACCGAAACCCGCCAGCGCATCGCCGTGCACCTCGAAGCAGCGCTGCTTGCGTCGATGGCGCACGAGCCCATCGGCAATGATCGCCTCTGCGAACCCCGCGCGCCCCATCGCGTCGAAGCGCAGGATGTGATCTGCCGAGCCTTCGAACCCGTCGGGATAGAACACCGAGCAGGTGAAGTTGATCTCGAGGAAATGCAGCGTACCGTCGCCCGCCATGCGGAAGTCGAGCCGCGCGTACCCCTCGCCGCCAAAGCCGCGAAAAACGCGCACCGCCGCGTCGCGCAGCGCGGCATCGAGCGTGAGATCGGTGACCGGGGCGTTTGCTTCCGGGTGCAGCGCCGACGTCTTGAGTGCGTACGTCTTGTAGGCCGTGCCCGGTGGGAAGCGGTACTCCACCGGCGTGAGCGCGCGTGCAGTGTCGCCCCCGACGACGAGCACGGTGAACTCGCGCCCGTCCACGTACTCTTCCACCAGCACATCGGGGTACTCGACGAGCACGTGCGCCACCTGCTGTTCGAGCGCGACCGCGTCGTCCACGCGCGAGCGCTCGTCGATGCCCAGGCTGTCACCCGCCTTGGCCGGCTTCACGAAGAGCGGAAAGCGCAGCGCCGCGGCCGCGCGCGCCGCCCCCGCGGGATGGGTGATGCGGACATGCCGCGGCACAGCGACACCTACCGTGTGCGCCACGTACTTCATGATCTCCTTGGGCGGGTCGTACAACCACGCCGGCGGCCCCGTGTAGGGTACGCCCAGTGCATCCAGCGCGTGGATCACGTCGATGGACGGTACGTCCCACTCGAGGTACCCTTCGCACAGGTTGACGAAGATGTCGACCCCGTGCGCCGCGGCCTCGCGCAGTTGGCGATACGTGGTTCGCTTGTCGAGAAAGAGATGCGTGACCTCGTGCCCCGGCAGCAACGGTGCCAGGTCACGCGGCGGGTCGTAGTGGCGATAGTCGACCGTGGAGCTCGCGTAGTCGGGCTGGAGGACGCAGACCTTCATGCCGCCGCGCGCGCCGCCACCCGCCCCGACCGTACGCGGACCGCATCGTCGAGAATGGCGCGCACGGCCTCCGCGTACGGCGTCTCCGCAAAGCGCAGGATCGCCCCGATCGACGTGCTGTTTTCGTCTTCCGACAAGCCGCACTGCGCGTTGACCTCGAGCACACAGAGGCGCCCCGTCGCGTCATCACGACGGAGATCCACACGGCCGTAGCCGGTGCCACCCACCGCGGCGTACGCCGCCCAGCTCACGCGCTGAATCTCGGCTTGTAGATCGGCCGGCGCGGGCGCGTACTCCCACAGATACTCGCCGGCGCCGAGCGACGGCTCGACCTCGTAGAACTCCCAGAGCCGATCGAACGAGAGAAAGCGTTCAGTGGCCGGCAGCGCGTGATGAAAGACGCGCTCGACGGCGGGATAGACGATGCGCTGGTCGGGATGCGCCGCCGAGCCGATGATGAACACCGTGAACTCGCGGCCGGCAATGAAGCGCTCGACGAAGATGCCGCCGTTGGCGACATCCCACCCGCGATAGCCTTCATCGAGCACGGCGAGCTGCGCGCGCAGTTCGCGCACGCCATGCACCACCGACCGACAGCCGATCCCCATGCTCCCCGCCGAGACCGCGGGCTTGACGATCAGCGGCCGCCCGAGCCGGCGAAAGACCGCCGAGAGATTGGGCGTGCGCGAGGAGACCTCTGCCCATGGCGACGTGGGCACACCGGCGCGCTCGAAGTCCCCCTTCATCACGATCTTGGACGTCGTCCGATCGTAGAAGTGCGCGTCGGCACCGGTGTACGGCAGCGCCGTCGCGTCGAGCGCGTGGATGACCGAGAGTCCGGGGACGCCGTTGACCTCGTCGCCGTCGCAGAGGTTGAGGACGATGGGCGTGCATCCGTCCGACTCGGCGACCATCCGGGCGATCACCGCATCGCGCGTGGCGAGGGTGATGGGTTGCCAGCGCCAGTCGATGCCCAGCGCATCGAAGGCGCGCGCGTACTCGCTCCGACTCTCCGTGAAGTCGTAGTAGTAGGCGAGGTTGGGATCGGTGGTCTCGGCCTCGGGGACGAGGACCCAGACGAGGTGCGGCGGGCGTGCGGTCTCGACAGCAGTCGGCGATGCAGGCATCGGCGCGAGTGGGAGGGGGGCAAACCGCTCGCGCGAAAATGGCGACTACATCGTGACAAGGCCAGTGCAGTGCTATCGATAGCGCGACATGAGATCGTCCATCGCGGCCGCCCCAGGGCAGAGCTGCTCGTAGGGGAGATCGATCAGCGGCGTCTCGACGGTGTGCAGGAAGTCGTGCATGTCCTTCCCCGTCTCGTCGACGAAGAGGAGCCCGGTGGCGATCTCCCCGCGCGCCTGGCAGCCGCGCACATGCGCATACGCCGAGTCGCGATCGGTGGGGTCGTAGTCATCGGCCGTGGGGCGCAGCCGCACACTGCTGCCATCGTGGAGCTGCACAACCTGCACCGGCTCGCTCCCCTCACCCACCGTGATCGCGTGGCGCAGCGGGATGAAGTCGGCATGCACCGCCTCCACCTCGTGCGCCCGGGTGAAGGCGTATGATTTGGTGGACCCCTCGTGGTCATTGAAGGAGACGCACGGCGAGATCACGTCGATCAGCGCGAGTCCCTTGTGGGCGAGCCCTGCCTTGAGGATGGGGACGAGCTGCTGCTTGTCGCCCGAGAAGGAGCGCGCCACGAACGTCGCGCCGAGCGCGAGGGCGAGGAGCACAGGGTCGATGGGGGCCTGCTCATTGGCCTCACCACGCTTGGAGCGCGAACCCAGATCGGCCGAGGCGGAGAACTGCCCCTTGGTGAGCCCATAGACGCCGTTGTTCTCGAGGACATAGAGCATGTCCACGTTGCGACGGATGGCGTGGCTCAACTGGCCGAGGCCAATGGAGAGCGAGTCGCCGTCGCCCGAGATGCCAATGCAGATCAGCCCGCGATTGGCCGCCGCTGCGCCCGAGGTGACCGAGGGCATGCGCCCGTGCACGGAGTTGAAGCCGTGCGACTGCTTGAGGAAGTACGCGGTGGTCTTCGACGAGCAGCCGATGCCGCTCATCTTGGCCGCGCGGTGGGGCGGCAGGTCGAGCTCCCAGCACGCCTGCACGAGCGCGGCGGTGACCGAGTCGTGGCCGCACCCGGCGCAGAGCGTCGACATCGCCCCTTCGTAGTCGCGCAGCGCGAGCCCGAGCCCATTGAGGCGCGCGGAGGGGTGCCGGACGGGAGGTTTTGCGATCGAGGTCATGCGGCAACTCCGGCACCGAGGGCCAGGACGGCATCCACCACGACCTGCGCGGTGAGCGGCAGTCCACCGTAGTCGAGGATCGCGTGCATCCGGTCACGCGGCACGCCGAGCTCCACGGCCAGCAGGGCGCGGAGCTGTGCGTCGCGGTTCTGCTCGACCACGCACACGGTGTCGTGGCTGTCGATGAAGCGCTGCACGTCGGCGTGAAAGGGGAAGGCGCGCACGCGCAGCACGTCGACGGCATGCCCCTGCGCATCGAGCATCGCCGCCGCCTCGCGCACGGCCTCGTCGCACCCACCGATGGTGATGAGACCGATCTCGGCGGGAGCGGGGCCGTGCGCGGTGAGCACGGGTGCGGGAGCGGCGGTGGCGGCGCCGGCGATCTTCCGCGCGAGCCGATCGACGACTTCCTGATACGCCGCGGCGTCTTCGGTGTAGCCGGCGTGCTGATCGTGCCCCGAGCCACGCACGAAGTACGCACCCTTGCCCCCCAGGCCGGGGAGCGTGCGCGCGGCGATGCCGTCACCGTCGGCATCGCGATAGCGCGAGAACTTCTGGATGCGCTCGAGGGCCTCGGCATCGAGCACCTTCCCGCGATCGGGGCGATAGCTGTCGTCCCAGGTGAAGCGCGGGACCATCCAGTCGTTCATGCCGATGTCGAGGTCCGACGCCACGAACACCGGCGTCTGGAAGCGCTCGGCGAGGTCGAACGCCTGCACCGCCAGCTCGAAGCACTCGCGCGGGTCGGCGGGAAAGAGCACGATGTGCTTGGTGTCGCCGTGCGAGGCGTAGGCGAGCGAGAGGAGATCGGCCTGCTGCGTGCGGGTGGGCATGCCGGTGGCGGGGCCGCAGCGCTGCACGTCGAAGAAGACGGCGGGGATGTCGGTGTAGTAGGCGAGCCCGATGAACTCCTGCATGAGCGAGATGCCCGGGCCCGAGGTGTTGGTGAAGGCGCGTGCGCCCGCCCACCCCGCGCCAATGACGATGCCGGCGGCAGCGAGTTCGTCTTCCGCCTGGAGAATCGCGTAGCGATGGCGCTTGGTGACGGGGTCGATGCGGTAGCGCTCGCAGAAGCTCTTGAACGCTTCCATGAGCGAGGTGGCCGGCGTGATGGGGTACCACGCGCCCACCGTTGCGCCCGCGTAGAGCGCGCCCAGCGCACAGGCGGTGTTGCCGTCGATCAGGATCGCGTCACCGGTGCGGTCCATTCGCGCGACATGAAAGGGCAGCGGGCAGACGCCAAGTCGCTGCGCGGCGTCATAGCCCATCTGCATGGCGGTGTGATTGGCCGCGAGCAGGTGCGGCTTCTTGCCGTAGGTCTCGGTGAGCAGCGTTTCGATGACGCCGAGCTCGAGATCGAGCAGCGCGGCCAGCGCGCCCGCGTAGCAGATGTTGCGCAGGAGCGTGCGATCGCGGTCGCGCTCGAACGCCTGCACGCAGAGCTGGCCAAAGGGGATGCCCAGGATCGTGATGTCATCCCGATGGAGCGCGGCATCGAGTGGCCAGGTGGAGTCGTAGAGCAGCACGCCGCCTGGGCGAACGAGTGCGACATCCTGCGCGTGCGTGGCCGGATTGAGCGCGACCACGAGGTCGATGGCCGACGGGCGCGCCGTCCACCCGGCACCGCTGACGCGGATCTCGTACCAGGTGGGGAGCCCCTGGATGTTGGAGGGGAAGATGTTCTTCCCGCTCACGGGCACGCCCATGCGGAAGATCGCCTGCATCAGCAGGCCGTTGGCACTCGCCGAGCCGGTACCGTTGACCGTCCCGATGCGGACGGCAAAGTCATTGCGGCCGTTCATGCCGCCCCCTGTCCCGCGTACGGGAGCCGCAGATCGAAGGTGCGCATGTCCCACGCGGCGGTGGGGCAACGCTCGGCGCAGAGGCCGCAGTGCAGGCAGACGTCTTCGTCCTTTACCATCACGCGCTTGGTCTGCGGCAAGCCATCGGAGACGTAGAGCGGCTGATCGGTGTTCACCGCTGGCGCGGAGAGGCGTGTGCGCAGCGCCTCTTCGCTGTCACCGTTGGTGGTGATGGTGAGACACGTGGTGGGACACACGTCGATGCAGGCGTCGCACTCGATGCAGAGCGAGGCGGTGAAGTGCGTCTGGATGTCGCAGTTGAGGCACCGCTGCACTTCGCGCGCGGCCTGCTCGGGGGTGAAGCCCAGCTCCACCTCCACGGAGAGATCGGCAAAGCGCTTCTCGAGCGACTCGTGCGTCATGCGCGCGCGGGACGCCAGATCGTACGCGTTTTCGTAGGCCCAGGCGTGCATGCCGATCTTCGCACTCGTGAGCGTCATCCCCTCGGGTGGTCGCTCGGCGACCGATCGCCCGTGACAGTGCGCGTCAATGGAAATCGCCGCCTGATGCCCGTGCGCGACGGCCCAGATGATGTTCTCCGGACCCCACGCCGCATCGCCACCAAAGAACACGCCCGCGCGCGTGCTCTGATGCGTGGCCTTGTCCACGGTGGGCATGCCCCACTGGTCGAAGTCGATGCCGATGTCGGTCTCGATCCACGGGAAGGCGTTGTCCTGGCCGATGGCGAGAATGACCACATCGCACGGAATCGTGGTCTCGCCCACCACGGTACTCACCTGGCGGCCGCGCGCATCGGTGTGCCACTCGACGCGATCGAATTCCATGCCGGTGAGCACACCGCCCTCCACCACGAAACGCCGCGGCGCATGGTACTCCACGATCTCGACCTGCTCTTCTTCCGCGTCGGCGAGTTCCCACGGTGACGCCTTGAACTGCTTTCGCCCGCGTCGCGCGATGACCTTCACGTCGGTCGCACCGAGGCGCTTGACTGTGCGGCAGCAATCCATCGCCGTGTTGCCTACGCCGATGATGAGCACGCGCGGTGCCACCTCGCGCACATGCCCAAAGTGCACGTTCGCGAGCCAATCGATGCCGATATGCACCTGCGAGGGGGCATCCCAGCGGCCGGGGATGTCGAGTTCCTTTCCCTTGGGCGCTCCGCTGCCGACGAACACCGCGTCGAACCCCTGTTCGAGCAGCGCGCGCATGCTGTCGATGCGCGTGCCGTAGCGCATGTCGGCGCCAAGCGACGTGATGTAGCCGATCTCTTCGTCGAGCACAGACGCGGGCAGTCGAAACGCGGGGATGTTCACGCGCATCAGGCCACCCGGCTCGGCGGACTGCTCGAAGATCGTGACGTCGAAGCCAAACGGGAGAAGATCGTTGGCGACGGTGAGCGAGGCGGGGCCGGCGCCTACGCACGCCACCCGCTTGCCGTTCTTCCTGGTCGCGGGTTTGGGCAGGCGATCGGTGATGTCGCCGCGCAGGTCGGCCGCGACGCGCTTGAGGCGACAGATCGCGACCGGATCGGCGTCGATCCGTCCGCGTCGACATGCGGGTTCGCAGGGGCGATCGCATGTGCGACCGAGCACCCCGGGAAAGACGTTGGATTCGCGATTGAGGAGATACGCGTCGGCGTATCGCCCCTGCGCGATGAGCCGGATGTAGCCCGGCACGTTGGTGTGGGCCGGACAGGCCCACTGGCAGTCCACTACCCTATGGTAGTAGCGCGGATCGGTGACATCGGTCGTACCCATGGGCGTGCCGCTTCCCCTTCGGGTGTTCCCGAGAGCTTGGCCCGCGGGACCGAAAGGGGCAAGGCTGTGGAACGCGGCCGCGACCCCCGGTCAGGGCGACCTCGACGCGGCGCTGCGGTCGTCCACTCCGCAACGCGGCGCACGAGTTCGCCCCGCGTGCGGACGCCGAGCTTCTCGAAGATCCGCTCGGTGTGGCGGCGCACCGTGTATACCGTGACCGACAGTCGGGCCGCGATCGCCGGGGACGAATCGCCGGTGGCGAGCTCACGCGCCACTTCGCGCTCTCGACGACTGAGACTGCGCTCGGCCAGTCGCTGGTCGAGGAGTGCATCATCGGTGGTGCCGCGCTCGTCGGCGGCGACCGTCGGGAGGAGCACGTAGAGTACCCGCGCACGCGTGGGCGAATCCGACACCACGCGGGCGGCAACGGACAGCGGCCGTCCGGCCAGCGGCACGAGCAGCGGCGCTTCCGGTCCGACGGTCCCCCGCCGACGCCATGCAGTGAGCAGCGAGCTCGCGTGCGCCGAAAGTTCGCGCTCGACCCGACGACGATGGCCGCCGAGCAGGAGGATCGCGTCCGACGAAGCGAGCAGTGGCCCACCGCCTGGTGCCGTGCACAGGTAGGGGATGCGCAAGTCGTCGAGGAGCGCGGTCGCGGTGGGGACGGTGATCGGCATGGGGGCTCGTGCAATCGGTGGCACCTGGTCGCACGCAGTCGGGTACCGCAGTGCGTTGGTCTGCACACTGCGATCCGCCCCCCAACTCGCACTCGTCAGCCGATCGTGCAGCGATCAACTTTGCGACACCTGAGGCCGTTGGCCTCGTAGTGCGTTCTTTCCTTCCCCCATGACGGCCGTCGCTCCCTCCTCCCAGGACGCTCGGCTGGTCCTGCATCTGCTCGACGGCGTCCGTCTCGCGCGCAACGGCGCAGCGGTCTCCGGCAAAGCGATGCAGCGCCGGCGACTGGCCATCATCGTGCTCCTGGCGCGAGCACCGGGGCGCGTGCTGGCGCGGGAGCGGCTGCTGGGCGTGCTCTGGCCGGAGAACTCCCCCGAGGCCGGTCGCCGACTGCTCAACGAGGCGGTCTACATCCTGCGCAAGGAGTTCGGACCGTACGTCATTCGCACGCAGGGCGAGGCGTTGGCCCTCGACCCCGAGCTGGGCTGCGATGTCGATGATTTTCTCGCCGCAGTGGCCGCGAAGGACTGGGCCACCGCGGCCGCGATCTACACCGGACCGTTTCTCGGC
>JALOPS010000159.1 GCA_025453745.1 Gemmatimonadaceae bacterium | reverse complement strand
CAACCTGCTCAACAAGAACTGGGGGCAGGGGTACTTTGTGCGGAGCAATCAGCCACTCGCGTCACAGGGTGCCGACGCACAGGGGCGGGCGCTCTACCGACTGCGCAACTTCGGGACTGACCTGTTGGGTGCAGGCCCACAGGCCAGAAGCTATGGCCGCACCGCGGGACCGGCGGACGTGAGGCCCATGCAGATCGGAGAGAGATACATCATCGGAAGCAGATCACCACCGATTCGCAACGGCCGCCGCGCTCTTCGGAGCGCGGCGGCCGTTGTCGTTTCGCGCGACCGCACGCTCGATGCATCGCACGCCTCGGCGCACAGCGTCTGGCACTCGCGCGCGCTGACGCTTCACCGCGCGCGAAAACGATGAAGGCGATTCGGCCGCACGGCGCCATCGTGGGAGATGCCCCACCCCCCTTGCCCCTCACGCCGAGCGCCGAGCACACTATGGGTATGGCCGCGACCGAGACGAATTGGACAGCGGAGATGGTCCGCGCACTCCCCGAAGACGGGAAGCGCTACGAGTGCATCGATGGCGAACTGCTCGTAAGCACCACGCCGGAAGTGACGCACCAGCGCGCGGTGGGCGAGATGTACTATCGTCTCCGGCTGGCGCTCGACCCGCTCCGACAGGTCGAAGTGCTCACGTCCCCGGCCGATATCGAGCTCGAGCCCACCACGCTCGTGCAGCCCGACGTGTTCGTCTGCCCGCAGAACACGCGGCGCGGCATGCACCAGTGGTCGGACATCGCGTCGCTCCACGTTGCCATCGAAGTGCTCTCGCCGTCCACCGCACGCGTAGACCGCGTGAAGAAGCGGCGGTTCTTCGCCCGCGTCGGCGTGCCGCAGTACTGGGTCGTTGACTGCGCAAGTGAAGTGATCGAGGTGTCGACACCGGCCGACGCGTCAGTCACGGTGCTCGATGACGTGTTGCGGTGGTCACCGCCAGCGGGCGGTCCGGACTTCGTCCTCGATCTGCCCGTGTACTTCCGCTACGTGGCGACGCTCGAACTGCCGGAGTCGTGAACGACGACGGCCCGCGTCCAATCGGACGCGGGCCGCTGTTTCAACGCACTTGAATGCCCGACCGGCTCAGGTCACCGCCGGACGCGGACCCAGCGCCTTCTCGAACACCGCCTGGATGTCGAGCGTGAACGTGCCGGTGCTGCCCTTGGGCGTCCACTCGAGCGTCTCCGTGAGCCGGTCGGGCTGCAGCGCATCCGTGAACCACCGCTCGATCACCCGACGCTCTGCATCCACCACCCAGTACTCGGGGACCTGCGCGCGCTGATAGTAGCGCCGCTTGATGGTGCGATCGCGTCGGGCCGTGGCGGGCGAGAGGACTTCGACCGCGAGCTGCAGCGAAGTGATCTCGCTCCACTTCTTGGGATTCGCCTTCTTCGTCCACACCGCGACGAAGTAGTCGGGTTGCACGAGATCACTCTCCGTGACCGTGACCGCAGACGGCGACACGAAGCCGCGTCCCACGTTCTGCTCGGCGAGGTACGTCTCGACCTGATCGCGCAGATGCTGAATGACGAACTCGTGCGCCGGGCGCGCCGCTGGGGTCACCAGCAGCTCGCCGTCGATGCATTCGTACCGATTGCCATCATCGGGAAGCGCCAGCACATCGGCCGGCGTATAGACCTTCGTAGTTGTCATCGCCCAAGGGGGAGAACGCCTGGACCGGAACAGCATCCCACTCGGCGGGCGGTCCGGATACGAGAAAAGATAATCAGGGGGGCCAGTCCCCGCCCGAACAGAGGCCGAATTTTGCCTAGAAAATCTCCAGGTTGATGTACTTCCGGGGGTTCTTCTTGAAATCGATCGTCAGCGTGTCCACCCGCGCCAGCAACTGCACCACCTGCTTGTAGAGCGCGGGGTCGTTCATCAACAGCGCCGCCGAGCCGCCACCAGAATCCACCCGCGCCAGCACCCGCGCGAGCTGGGCGTTGGTCTTGGAGAGCTCCCCGGTGAGCGAGGCCACATTGGCGCTCGTCGTCCGCACGTTCTTGAGCGTCGAGTCCACCACCATCGAGTCCACCGACGCCAGCACGCGCCGCAACTGCCCCTGCGTACTGGTCAACTGTGCCGACTGTTCCGTGGCCACGCGCGAGAGCTGCGTGACGAGGCGCGACATGTCGGCGATCGTCCGGCGCACATCGGCCAGCCCGCCGTCGTCGACAAACTGCTTGCGACTGGTCGACAGGATCGCCGCGACGTCCTTCTCGATCGAGTCGGCCCCGGCAATGAGATCGGCGGTGGATGCGGCCGGCTTGCCCACCGGAATACTGTCGCCGCGGCTCATGAAGCTCGTGAAGTTCCGCGCCGGCGTCAGCGCGATGAGCTGGTCACCGAAGATGCCGTTGGCTTGCACCGTGGCGGTGGTGCCGGCGGGCACCTGGTAGGACGAATTGATGCGCAGCGTCACGAGGATCGTGCCCTTCGGATCGAGTTCGACCTGGTCGACCGAGCCGATGTTCACGCCGGCGAGCAGCACGGGCTGCCCCACCTTGAGCCCTGCGCCCCACGCAAAGCGGGTGTACATGGGGTAGCCCGCGCTCAATCCACCGCGCACGAGCCAGAGCGTGCCGCCGATGGCGACGAACGCGGCCACGATGAGCAGGAGACCGACGAGCAGTTCATCGCGACGCTTCATGCGCGACCTCGAATGGTGGACCGTACGCGGAGCATGGCGCGCTCAGGCCTGGATGTAGGGAGCAAAGAGACCGGCGACGATCGCATCGAGCACGAGGATCGACACCGACGCGATCACCACCGCGAGCGCCGTCGACCGACCGACCCCCTCGGCGCCGGCTTCGGTGACGTAGCCCTGATACGAACAGACAAAGGCGATCGCGCCACCGAAGGCGGTGGCCTTGATGAGCGAGTAGACGACTTGGAACGGAATGAACGCGAGCCGCAGCCCTTCGATGAAGTCGCTCGAGCGGACATCCGTCGCGACCAGCAGAATGCCCCACGCACTCATGATGGCCGTGGCGTTGGCGATGAGGACGAGCGTCGGCAGCATCACGAGCGCGGCGATGAGCCGCGGCAACGCGAGAAAGCCCACCGGGTCGTACGCGAGCGTCTCGAGCGCGTCGATCTGTTCGGTGACACGCATCGTCCCGATCTCGGCGGTCATGCGGGCGCCCACGCGGCCGGTGAGCACGAGCGCCGTCAGGAGCGGGCCGAGTTCGAGCACGATGCTCTGGCGCGAGATGAGGCCGACGACGCTCAACTGCACGCCGGGAAAGAGCTGATAGCGCGTCTGGAACGCCGTGACGCCGCCCAGGAAGGCAGCCACGATGACCGTCAGCGGCAGCGAGTCCACGCCAATGCCGCGCATCTGCCGGATCGTCTCGCGTGCCCAGAGCGAGGGCTCGGTGAGCGCGCGCATCATGTCGCGTGCGAAGTACACGCGGCGGCCGACGTCGCGCACGACACCGGCTGCAGTTCGGAGCGTTGCGCGGATCGGCATCAGCTCCGCACGCGGAGCATGAGCACGAGCCCGACGATGCCGAAGGCGATTGTCGGCAGCCAGGCGGCGATGTCGGGTGGTACGAGTCCCTTGCCACCGATGGCGCGCGTGAGCTGCGTCATCAGCAGAAAGACGATCGTCGTCCCGAGGCTGACGGCAATACCGTACGCGGCGCCACCGCGCTGCGACGACGTGGCGAGCGGTGCGCCGAAGAGCACGATGATCACGCAGGTGACGGGAATGGCGATCTTGAGCATGCGCCCGACCTGGAGCGGCCCCACGTCGGCGCCCGAGCGCTCGAGCGCGGCAATGAACGTGCCGAGCTGGCGGAACGTCATCTCCTCGGGCGCCTTGTCGGACGCACGCAGCTCGCGCGGAGTTTCGACCAGTCGGCGATCCCACAGGGAGTCGTACGCGACGGTGACATTCGTCGAGTCGCTATCGATGACATGCGCGACGCCCTTGCCGAGCACCCAGCCGCGGTTGGCCTTGTACTTGGCCTCGTCGGCGGCGATGAGTGTAGCCACGGCCTGCGGAGCGCGGCGACGTGCGCCCGGGCTCGAGGCCGCACCACGCCGCTCGATTTCGAGCTGCTGGAGGCGCCCGGCCTTCACATCGAGAAAGCCCACGCGATAGACGCGTCCCGCATCGCTCGCATAGACGAAGTTGAGGCGCTCGTTCTCGGTGATGCTGCGCCCCTTCTCCTTGAGCAGATCCATGCGCCGCGTGTTGGCCGGCGGTGCGAGCTCGCCCAGCACGAGCCCCAGCCCCACCGCCAGTGTGGCGCCAAAGAGGATGGGGCGAATGAAGCGGAAGAACGAAATCCCCGATGCCTTCGCGGCCGTGATCTCGGAGTACCGTGTGAAGCTGCCGACCGAGAAGACGGTGGCAAAGAGCACGGCCGCCGGCAGCACGAGGAACATCGTGTCCGGCAGCCAATAGAGGTAGCTGAGCGCGAGGTCCTTTCGCGGGATCTTGAGGTCGAGGTACTTCTGCAGATTCTCGACGAGATCGGTGACGAAGACGAGCAGCGGAAAGCCGAACGCCGTCACCCCGAAGATGCGCGTGAACTCCACGAGGACGTAGCGATCGAGCGGATTGAGCAGGCGCCAACGCCGGCGCGGCGTGCCGCTCACGCGGGCTCTCCCGAGGGGAGCGATACCGCGCGCGGTGCCGAGCGTGCGCGCTGCAACTGTCGCCGAGTGCGCCAATCGTTGAAGCGCTCCACGAGTCCGCCGCCGCGCGACGTATCGGCCGTCTGCTCCACGCGCCAGAGCAGGATGAGCGCCGCGATCGTGAAGATCACGTTCGCGCCCCACATCGCGATCCAGGCGGGCAGCAGGTGGCGGTCGGCCAGCGCCTCACCCGCCATCAGACAGCAGTAGTACAAGCCGAACACCACGAGGCTCACACCGATGGTCGCCCCCACGCCGCTGCGCGGAAAGCGCAGCGCGATCGGCGGACCGAAGAGCACGAAGACGAAGCAGGCCACCGCGAGTGCGAACTTCTTCTGGATTTCGACGTCGTACTGATCCATGCGCGCGCTCGAATAGCGGATCTCGTCCATCAGCATGGTGATCGACGGCGAGACGAACGAGCCTACCGGCTGGTCGGGCGATCCGGCCGATGGCACCACCGCGGGGGCACCGGTCGAGGTGCCGGCATTGGGCGCAGGCGGAATGACTGGCGCCCCCGGGGTCGCACCGACCACGGTGGTGCCGGGTGTGGTGCTGTCGGTGCGCGCGGGTTGGGCCGGAGCGGGTGCCGGGACGGGTGTCGCGGGCGGCGGCGTTGGCGACGCGGCCTGCGGCGTGGCGGCGGCCGGTTGCGTGCCGGTAGCCGGCGCTTGCCCCGGCGTGGGCTTGGTTGAATCTGCCCTGGCTCCCGTACTCGCCGGTGGTTGCGCGCCGAGCGTGGCGGGGAGCACGAATCGCCCCACACGCTCGAGCGACGAAAACCGGTCCGGTCGCTTCGCCGAGTCGGGCTTGACGGGTGGTACGGGCACCTGCGGCTGCGAGGCCCCCGGCTTCACGCGCACGACATTGGCGGGCAGCTCATGCGCATTGAGCACCGGACCGGGGGCCTGCGTGGCGGCGGGCGGTTGGGGAATGGTGGTCGCGCCGGGTGTGCGAACGACGGTGTCGACGGTGGCGCCGAGTCCGCTGCCCGGCGGGGGTACCACGGGCACGGCAACGACGGCGGTCGAGTCGCCCGGGGCAGGCGTCGCGACAGGCGGTGTGGCCGGTGTGACCGACGGCGTGGCGACCGCGGGCGCAACCGGTGTGGCGGGCGGCATGACGCCGGGTTTCCGTGCGGTCGGAATGCCCACCGCGCGCTCGACGAGTTGCACGCCGCGGCAGTACGTGGTGCCGAGGCCGCGATAGACGCGCCGCTTCGGCGGGGGGCGTGTGCCGCGCACCGCGGGGTCGATCTGGTTGAACGCGGCGGTGTCGCGCGCCATCTGCAGATACATGCGGCGCGCCTTCTCGTAGCGGATCGCGCTGTCGAAGTACTCCGTCTCCATTTCGCAGACGGACATCTCGCGCTCGCCCTTGGACTGCTCGCCGCTCGTGCGGCTGAAGTTGCGATAGATGTCGCGCACGCGGACGGCCTGCGCGCGGAAGAAGACGCGCTCGAGGCGCTGCGGATTGCCGCGGGCAAAGCGCTGCGTGACGCCGTCATAGAGGATGACGTCGAGATCGGCGCGCGTGGGAGACGCCTGCAGGTAGCCCGAATCGGCGTAGATGGTCTGCCGCTCGGTGGGATTGGTGACGTCGTAGATGACGACGTCCTTCATGCGATTGCTGCGTTCGTCGAGCCGGCCGACGCGCATGAAGAAGGTGGGCGTGACCTGATTGATCACCTGCGGCCGCAGCGCGAGCGTGGGTTTGGCCGACGCGATGTCGCCGGTGAGGATCGCGAGGCGATGATTGGCCCGCGGCAGCACCTGGTCGTTGAACAGGATCATCCCGATCGCGATCAGCGCCGACGCGATGAGGACCGGCGTCATGAGGGTGCGCACGCGCACGCCGCTGGCCTTGAAGGCCGTGATCTCGTGCTCCGCTGCCATGCGCCCGAACGCGTACAGCGTGGCCACCAGCACGGCCATCGGCATCGTCATCGCGATGGTGAAGGGGAGCGAGAGCATGAAGAACTCGCCGATGACGCGCCATGGCAGCCCCTTGCCCACCAGCTTCTCGAACTGGCGGGCGATGTACTGCAGCAGCAGGAGCGACGTGAGGGCCGTCAGCGCGAAGGCCAACGGACCGGCGTGCTCCTTGAGGACGTAGCGGGTAACGAGTTTCACCGAGGCGAGCGGTCGAACGGGGCTGCAGGGTGGCCCATCAGGCCGGCTCGGGGTAGCATGTCGCCCGGGTGTTCTGTCCTGGGTGCATGCTGCCGAGGGCGTGAACCGAAGCGGGCGCGCTGCACCGCGGCAGCGGCACCCAGCCGGAACAATCTAGTCCCTCTACCCACCCCGTGGATGATCGTGCCCACGTGCCGAGCGGCCCCTCCAGCGCGTCATCCGTGACGCTCGGGGCAGCCCGTGGTCGGCACGAGGGACGACTGCGCAGGGCACGCCTCGGCCTCCTGTCGCTCATCGTCGGCATGGGCGTCACCAGCCCCGTGGCGGAGGCACAGTCGGCGGCACGGGCCTCGGTCGTGGTCGGTGCACCGCGCACGCCATCGGGGACGCTGCAGGGCACCGCGCGTACACCGTCGCGCGCCGCACGGGACACGCAGCCGCGCGACTCGCTCCCGCTCGACCTGCAGCTCGACGCGCGTCTCGAGTCCAAGACGATTCGCGTGCGCAACGAGCGGTGCACGGCGAGCCAGTTCACGCTGCCGGGCGCGAACTGCCGTGGCTTCTTCCAGCCGCAGTTCGACTTCCAGGTCAACGTCCAGTCGAAGGGGACGATCGCCGACCGGCTCGGCGTCAATGTCGACTACGATTCGCAGCGCGAGTTCGACGCGTCCAACCTGATCTCCGTGAGCTACCAGGGCGGCGCGAACGCGCGGCTCTCGCGCGTGGAGATCGGCAACGTGTCCTTTGTCGCGCCGGCCTCGCGTTTCCTCACGGCGGGTGTGCCGAGCGGGAACTACGGTGTCCAGGCCGAAGGTCGCCTGGGCGGCATCCGACTCCGCGCGATCGCCGCGCAGCAGCGCGGCAATGTGAGCAAGGACAACGTGTTTCTCGTGGGCGACCGGAGCGTGCGCACCGAGGCGCGCACGATCGACGATATCCAGGTCGAGCCGAGACGCTTCTTCTTCACGATCGATCCGCGGCTGCTCCCCGGTTTCCCCAATCTGGACCTGCTCGATCGTGCCACGTTGCAGCGCGCGGCGGCCGCACTGCCGGACACGCTCCGCCCCGCGCGCATCTATCTCTACCGGCAGTTGATTGGCGCGGCCAACCAGAATCCGCGCGGCCCGCAGTTCATCGCACGCGGCGCCCGCAATCCCACACGGCAGATCTACGAACTGCTGCGGGAAAACGTCGACTACTATCTCGATCCGTCGCTGCTCTGGTTTGCCCTCGTGCGTCCGTTGGCGCTCAACAACGAGCGGCTCGTGGTGGCGTACGAAGTGAACCTCGGTGGACAGCTCGTGCGGTACCCCGCGACCGGCGGCACGCCCGACCTCGAGTTCACCGACGCGCCGCAGATCGCCAACCTCGTGTGGGAGCCGGAGCTGGCACCCACCGATCCCGCGTTCGCGCGGGAGATCCGCAATGCCTATCGCGTGGGCGGTGAAGATGTGCGGCGCGAGAGTGTGACGATGCGCATCGTCAGCGGCCAGACGGGCGACCAGGAGCGCCCGGCCGATCCCTCGCGCGGGAATACCTATCTGCAGCTCTTCGGCCTCTCGCAGGCCACCAACAGCGCACAATTCGACGTGGAGAACCGGCTCTGGCCGAGGCCGCAGGATCCGAACGTCAACCCGACCGGCGGCGCCAATGCAAAGCTGATTCGCGACTACTTCGTGATCTTTCCCTCGTTGCGTCCCTTCGCGCGCGAAGGGCTGGCACAGCCGCGCGCGAATCCGTCGAACGATACGCTGTACACCTTTCCCAACGAGTTCCTCTACTCCACGCAGCGTCCGCAGGCGGTCTATCGCCTGCAGGTGACCTATCAGCACGATGCGGGCGCCGAGGTGGGGAGCATCACGCTCAATACCGTGCAGGTGCGCCCGTTCTCCGAGCGCGTGCTGCTCGACGGCGTCCTGCTCGTTCGCGATCGGGACTATCGCGCCGACTACGAACTGGGGCGCATCTCCTTTCTGCGACCGGATACGCTCTTTCCGGTGCCGCGCCAGGTGAATGTGCGCTACGAGGAGAACCCGCTCTTCGCGGCGGCACCGGTGACCGTGCTGGGGTTCGCCTCGGAGATGCCGTTCGAGAACGGTGCGCTCACGGTGACGGCGCTCTCGCAGGACCAGCGCACCGTGTTCAATCGGCCGCCGCTGGGCTATGAGCCCGTCGGGTCGCTGGTCGCCGGTGCGGCGGCCAACTTCAGTTGGAACGCCCCGCTCCTCTCGCGCGCACTCGAGCGGGTGCCGCTGCTGCGCGGCAAGGGGCCGATCGGTGCCTCGCGCATCGGGCTGACGAGCGAATTCGCCGTGAGCCGTCCGCGCCCGAATCGTGCAGGGCAGGCATTTCTCGAGAGCTTCGAGGGCGATGCCGGCGTGAGTGTTTCGCTGCTCGACGGTGCGTGG
>JALOPS010000158.1 GCA_025453745.1 Gemmatimonadaceae bacterium | reverse complement strand
TTGCCGGCAATGCGGTGTATGCGGCGCTGATCGACACGACGCGTGCGCCAGCGGCCATCGGCGCGCTGCTCGCGATCGAAGCGATGAGTGCGCCGGCACTGTCCGCGGTGTACCTCCTGCTCACGTGTCGCCTGGCGCACCAGTACGGCGACCATCCGCTGGTGCAACGTGTGGCCGGCGCTGGCCGCATGTCACTGACGATGTATCTGGGTCAGGGAGCGGTGGCCAACGCGCTGTTCATGGGGTGGGGCCTGGGCTGGTTCGGCCGGTTGGGACCCATGGCATTGCTCGCGCTCGCACCCGTTCTGTACACGGTGCTCGTGTGGCTCGCGGCGCGGTGGCAGTCCCACTTTCGCCTCGGGCCCGACGAGTGGCTGCTGCGATCGCTCACGTACTGGCGCTGGGAAGCGATGCGGCGCGCGACCTCGTGATGCGCGCGATCGGCTACGCCGGCGCGGGGTCGATACCGAAGAGGCGAGACGCCTCGCGGTCGTAGTCGTCGAGTGCCTGCGCGCTGCGCGCTGCATCCCACCCGAGCTCGTGCGCGAGCAGCGGTGCGATACGTGCGGCCGCACCGCGCCCGTGATCTCGTGTCTCGAACGCCACGTGCGTGCGTCGCACCAGCACATCCGCCAGCGTCATCGCATGCTCGTGTCGCGCGGCATACACGACTTCGGCCATGAGATACGGAAGTCCCGGTTCGATCTCGTCGCCGAGCGCATCGTCGTCGCGCACGAGATGATCGAGACGCACCCACCCGCTGCCGTACGAGTACACGAGGCGTTCGGCCACGGCGGGCGCATGCCCGGCATGCACGGCGCGCGCGATCGCGACGGCGAGCTCCTCGACGTCGCCGCCCGGCAGCGGCGTGGTGGCCGTGGGTGCCGCCGCCGCACGCCGGCCAAGGGCGGTGAGCGCGTGCTCCACGACATCGGCGGCCATCGCGCGATAGGTCGTCAACTTGCCGCCGGTCACGCTGAGCATGCCGGGTGCCGTGCGGGCAATGGTGTGTTCGCGTGAGGCGCTCGCGGCATCGCCCTGCACATGTTGGGCGGCGAGCGGCCGCACGCCGGCCCACGCGGCGATGACCGCATCGCGGGTGAGCGTGCTGTCGGGAAAGAAGTGCCGAGTGGCATCGATCAGGTAGTGTACGTCCGCCTCGTTGGCGCGCACCTGATCGGGCCTGGTCTCCGTCGGCGTCTCCGTGGTGCCGATGATCGTGAAGGCCCCCGCGGGCAGCACGAAGAACACGCGGCCGTCGTGCGGGGCGAGCAACGTGAGCGCGCCACGATGCGCGACGGTGTCTGCCGGCACGGTGATATGCACGCCCTTCGACCCCAGCACACCCGCGCCGCGCGTCGCACCGAGTGCGGTGCTCACCGCGTCGCTCCACGGGCCCGCCGCATTGATCACCAGTCGCGCGCGGACGTGGACGGGCGTGTCGCGCAGTCCATCGTGTGCGGTCACGCGCACGTAGCCGTCGGCATCGTCGCCCCGTGCCACGACGGCGCAGTGATTCACGCACACCGCGCCGTGCTCTTCGGCGGCCAGGATGTTGGCCAGCGTCAATCGCGTGTCGTTGGTTGCTGCGTCCCAGTATCGCGCGCCACCGACGAGGCCGTCCGACCGGAGCGCCGGTTCGCGTTCGCGCACATCACGCGTCGAGAGTCGCTTGTGATTGCCGACGTTCCGGAAGAGCGCCAGGGCATCGTACAGGGCGAGCCCCGCTTCGAGCGTCCAGAGTTGGATGCGGGCGCCGCGATAGACGGGCCAGGTGAACGCCAGCGGACGCACGAGGTGGGGGGCGATGCGCAGCAGTGTGCGGCGCTCGCGACTCGCCTCGAAGACGAGGCCAAGATGCCCGTGCTCCAGGTAGCGTACGCCTCCGTGGATGAGGCGCGAGGATCGACTCGATGTCCCCGCGGCGTAGTCGTCGGCCTCGAGCAGCGCGACGGACAGGCCGCGCATCGCCGCGTCGCGCGCGACGCCAGCGCCGGTGATTCCACCGCCCACCACGCAGAGGTCGAAGGGGGCGGCGCCGAGTCGGCGGAGTCGTTCCGTGCGTGTCACGCCGGAAGGGTCGCCACTCGTCCCGCATGCGGCAAGCCATCGCACTCCGGGTCCGGTTGTCGCATAGCTTGAACGCATGACTTCGTATCGCGGGACGCCCCGCGTCGCCATCATCGCCGGGCTCCGCACCCCGTTCGCCAAGGCTGGAACGGCGTTCAAGGGGCTGACGGCGCTCGATCTCGGTCGCCATGTCGTCGCCGAACTGATGCAACGGACGGCGCTCGACGGCCGCGAGGTGGACCAGCTTGTCTGGGGCACCGTGCTCCCCACGCCGCTCGCGCCCAACCCCGCACGCGAGATCGCACTTCTCCCGCACTTCCCGCGCGATCTCCCCGCGCACACGGTGGGGCGTGCCTGTGCGTCGGCCAACCAGGCGATCACCGATGCGGCCGATCAGATCGCGCTCGGCCACAGTGTGTGCGCGATCGCCGGCGGTGCGGAGTCGCTCTCGCAGGTCCCCATTCTGCACTCGCGCGGGATGAGCGACCTGCTCATCGCCGTCAGCAAGGCACGCACGGTGGCGCAACGCGTGGGACTGATCGGCTCACTCCGCCCGCGCGACTTCGTCCCCGTCACCCCCGCGATCGCGGAGCCGAGCACCGGCGAGTCGATGGGGCAATCGGCCGAGAAGATGGCCAAGCTCAACGGCATCACGCGCGAGGCGCAGGATGCGTGGGCGCTGCGCTCGCACCGCAACGCGGCCACTGCGACGAGTGACGGGCATCTCGCGCAAGAGATCGCCCCGCTGCCGGTGCCACCCGACTATGCGCAGGTGCTCCTGACCGACAACGGCGTGCGCGCCGAGAGCACACTCGAGGCGCTCGCGGCGTTGCCGCCCGTCTTCGACAAGCGCTACGGGAGCGTCACGGCGGGCAACGCGTCGCCGCTGACCGACGGCGCCGCGGCGGTACTGCTGATGCGCGAGGATACCGCCAGGGCGCTGGGCTATGCGCCCATCGGCTACATCCGTGCGTACGCCAATGCGGCGATCGATCCGGCGGAGCAACTGTTGCAGGCCCCCGTGCTTGCCGCGCCCAAGGCGCTCGAGCGTGCGGGGATCACCGCGCGCGATCTCGACGTGATCGAGATCCACGAAGCGTTCGCGGCACAGGTCCTCTCGAATCTGCAGGGCTTCGCCTCGCAGGCGTGGGCCGATCGTGCCGGCGCCGCCACGCCGCTCGGTGAACTCGATCCCGAGCGCATCAATCACACCGGCGGATCGATTGCGATCGGCCATCCCTTCGGGGCGACCGGTGCGCGTGTGGTGACCACGTGCTGCCATGCTCTCGCGCGTGCAGACGGACAATTCGGCATGGTCAGTGTCTGCGCGGCCGGTGGGATGGGGCACGTGATGATCATCGAGCGGGCCTGAGGGGTAGACGACATGATGACCACTCCGCTCTCCACCGACGCCGGTGTCACCGTCACCGTGCACGACGGTGTTGCACGCGTGGTATTCGATCTGCCGGGCGCCAGCGTGAACACGCTGAGTGTCGCTCGCGTGCGCGCGCTCGACGCGCTCTTCGCCGAGCTGCAGCGCGACGTCTCCGTGCGTGCCGTCGTGCTGCTCTCCGCGAAGAAGGACAGCTTCATCGCCGGCGCCGATATCGACGACTTCGTGCAGGCCACGAGCATCGCCGAGCTCTCGGCGATCTCGCGCGACGGGCAGGGCGCGCTCGATCGATTGGCCGACGGACGCTTGCCGGTGATCGCCGCGATTCACGGTGTTTGTCTGGGCGGTGGGCTCGAAGCGGTGTTGGCATGTCACTGGCGCATCGGCACCGATCATCCCAAGACCACGTTTGCCCTTCCCGAGGTGCAACTGGGCATCGTGCCCGGCGGCGGTGGCACGCAGCGCTTGCCGCGGCTGATCGGATTGACGCCGGCGCTCGACATGATTCTCATCGGCAAAACGGTCCGTGCGAAGAAGGCGCTGCAGCTTGGGCTCATCGACGAATTGGTGCATCCGGCGATCCTCGAGCGCGTGGCGATGGGGCGTGCGCGGGAGTTCGCCGCGGGAACGCGCACCCGATCGCGCAGCACCGGGCATGGCGACGCGAAGAGCTTCCTGCTCGAGGAAAATCCGATCGGCCGCGCGCTGGTGTTCCGTCAGGCGCGCGAGAAGACGCTCGAGAAGACCAAGGGACACTATCCCGCGCCGCTCGCCGCGCTCGAGTGCGTGCAGGCCGGCTATGCCGACGGGGTGGCCGCAGGACTCGCGGCGGAGTCGCGGCAGTTCGGCATCCTTGGCGCGGGCGATGTGTCGCAGCAGCTCGTGTCGATCTTCTTCGCGCAAACGGCGCTCAAGAAGGATACGGGCCTCCCCGACGGCGAACGCGCGGCGCCGCTGCCGGTGCGCAAACTGGGCATCCTCGGCGCCGGGTTCATGGGCGCCGGCATTGCCAGCGTGGCCGCGCCGGCCGGCACGCTCGTGCGGGTCAAGGACACCGATTGGACGCGCCTCGCGCGCGGCTTCGGTGCGGTGCGCGGTGTGCTGCGCGAGCGGCTCAAGCGCAAGCAGGTCACGCGGCAGCAGTTCGACGATCTCATGTCGCGCGTGAGCGGGAGCACCGACTACGCGGGCTTCGCGGACTGCGATCTCGTCATCGAGGCGGTGTTCGAAGATCTCGCCGTCAAGCAGCAGGTCGTCCGCGAGCTCGAAGCCGCCGCACCACGCGCGATCATCGCGTCGAACACCAGCACCATCCCCATCACGCACATCGCGCAGGCGGCTGCGCATCCCGAGCGCGTCATCGGCATGCACTTCTTCTCGCCGGTGCACAAGCTGCCGCTGCTCGAAGTCATCGTGCACGAGGGCACGAGTGCGGAGACGATCGCCACGGCCGTGGCGTACGGGCGCGAGCTGGGGAAGACGGTGATTGTCGTGCGCGACGGCGCGGGGTTCTACGTGAACCGCATCCTCTCGCCGTACATCAATGAGGCGGGGCACCTGCTCGATGCGGGCGCGCGGATCGAGGAGATCGATCGCGCGCTGGTCGACTTCGGCTTTCCCGTGGGCCCCATCACGCTGATCGACGAAGTGGGGATCGATATCGCCGGGAAGTCGGGCCCGATCATGGCCGAGGCATTCGGTGCGCGGCTGCAACCGTCGCCGGTGCTCTCGCGCGTGGTGCAGAGCGGGCGGACCGGGCGGAAGGGGCAGCGCGGCTTCTATCGCTACGACAGCGCGGGAAAGAAGGGCGCGGCCGACGACACCATCTATGGCATGACGGCGCACGGCACGAGTGCGCGCGTGTCGCTACCCGCGGAGCAGATCGTCGATCGCACCGTGTTGCCGATGCTCAACGAGGCGGTGCGCTGTCTCGAAGACGGGATCATCCGCTCGCCGCGTGACGGCGACATCGGTGCGGTCTTCGGCATCGGCTTCCCGCCGTTCCGCGGCGGCCCCTTCCGCATGATCGACGCGCTCGGCGCGACGACCGTCGTCGAGCGACTGCGCGCGCTCGACGCGCAGTTCCCCGGGCGCTACACCCCGGCGCCGCTGCTCGTCGCACATGCGACGGAGCGCGTGCCGTTTCACGCCAGCCACACGGCCGACGCCGGCCGCGCCCGTCAGGGGTCGTGATCGGCGGTGTGTGCAGTGCGTTGCTCGCACTGCACGTCGTGGGCGCGCAACCGCCGGCGCGGGCGGGCGGTGACAGCGTGCGGACGTCGACACCGCGGGACAGCGCTCGTGCGTCGACCGCCGCGCCGCGCGACAGCACGCAGACGGCCGCCACGGCGGATTCCACGCGTCGCCGTGGCGTGAGCGTGCTGCCCGCGCTCGGCTATGCGCCCGAGACCGGTGTGGTGGTGGGCGCTGCCGTCTTCACGCTGCGGCGCAACCCTCGGGACAGCAGCGTGCGCCCTTCGTCCTTCAATGCGGTGGCAACGCGCTCCGTGCGCGCGCAGAGCGTGGTGCGTGTGGCAAGCGAGGTGTGGGCGCATCAGAACCGTGGGCGCGCGTTCGGCTTCGCGCAGTACGCACGTGTGCCGTTCACCTTCTTCGGCATCGGGCGCGGCAGCGGCGCCGTCGAGGAGGACTTCACGCCGGAGACGGTCACCCTCTACGCCGAGGCGCAGCGTCGCTTCGGCCGCGGCTGGTACGTGGGCGGTGGCACCGAGTTCGCGCGGCTGACCCTGCCGCGCGTCGAAGCCGGCGGTGCACTCGCGGCCGACACCATTCTCGGGAGCCGCGGCAGTCGCGTGCTCTCCATGCTCGCCCTCGTCTCGTATGACACGCGCGAGGATGTCTTCCAGCCGCGGCGCGGACAGTTCGTCCAGTTCACGCTCCTCGGCGCCCCTCGCGCGCTGGGCAGCGAATTCGGACACGGGCGCATCACCGTCGATGCGCGGGGCTATCGTGCGGTGACGCGACGAGCCGTGGTGGCCTGGCAGGCGTTTGCGGACCATGTCGATGGCGACGTACCGTTCGATCGACTCGCGACGATCGGCGGCTCGGCCATTGCGCGGGGCTACCTCGCCGGACGCTTCCGCGATCGCGAGGCGGTGGCCCTCCAGGGCGAGTGGCGCCAGGCAATCCGCGGGCGACTTGGCGTCGTACTCTTTGGCGGCGCCGCGCAAGTCGGTGCCGGCACCGGAGATGTGTTCCGCGCGACGCCGCTTCCCTTTGGCGGCGGCGGCGTGCGCTGGCGCCTGCAGCCCAACGAACGGTTGGCGGTCCGCATCGACTACGGGTTCACCCGCGACTCGCGCGGCTTCTATCTCGCCGTCGGCGAGGCGTTCTGAGTGTCCCTCCACCCTTCTCCCCACGTCCCGTGAGCCAGCCATCCGTGACGGCGCTCAACCCCCGCATTGCGCTGATTCTCGACGAGCTTGCCGCTGCGCGCGTCGAACTGCTCGCCAGTGTCGAGTCGGTCTCCGATGCACGCCTGGCCGCGCCGGCGAACGACGGTGGGTGGAGTGCGCTGGCCGTGCTTGAGCACCTGGGGACGGTCGAAGACGGGATCTCGCGCATGGTACGCAAGCTCGTGCGCGAGGCGAGTACGACCGGGTTGCCCGCGGAAACGGAGACAGAGACCGCGTCGCTCGTCGCGTCGCTGGCACCGCTCGACATCGTGGCCGCCGAACGGAAGTACGCCGCCCCCGCGCCACTCCTGCCCTCTGGTGCCCGCTCGCGCGCGGAAGTGATGCAACTGCTCGCCGAATCGCGCGCCCGACTCGTGGAATGGCTGCGCGCGGGGGACGGGCGCGCCCTCGGCACGCTGACGTGGCCGCACCCGTTCTTCGGGCCGCTGACGGTCTATCAGTGGGGGCTCTTCACGGCGCAGCACGAGCGGCGCCACGCCCGACAGATCGCGCGCGCGCTGGCGGCGTGATGCGCGGGGGTCACGCCATCGCGGCGTGACGCGTAGACTCTTCGCGCCCCGCCGGTGCACGCCGCACCCGGCGCTCCCCGTGCGAACGAGTCGTTCATGCGTCGTCCCGCGCTTCTCGCGGTCTCCCTGCTGGCGTGCTCCCCCCTCATCGTGCAGGGGCAGGCGGCGGTCGGCGACTCCGCGCGCCTGCTCACTATCGATCGGCTCTTTCGCCGCGGCGAGTTCGCGGCGCAGTTCGCCGCGCCGCTGCAGTGGATGAAGGACGGACAGTCGTTCGTCACACTGCACGAGGGCGCAGACGGCACCGCGATCGTGAAGGTGCGCGTGCCGCAGATGGACACTGCAGTGCTCGTGCCGGCGAGCGCACTCGTCGACGAGACGGGACGACGCATCGCGCCCGAAGAGCTCACGCTCAGCGCCGACGAGGCGAAGGTCCTCGTGTTCCATTCGTCGGTGCGCGTCTGGCGCACCAACTCGCGCGGTCGCTACCACGTCGTGGAGCTCGCGACGCGCAAGGTCACGCCGCTGGTTGCCAACGCGATCGTGCGCATGCGCCCGATGACGGACGACCTCCCGCCGGCGCGCAACGCCGATGGCTCGCCCGGCTTCATCGCGCGGGGGCTCGCCAGTGGGGCCACCGACCCCGACCTGCAGATGTACGCGAAGTTCTCCCCCGATGGTCGGCGCGTCGCGTTCGTGCGCGGCAACAATCTGTGGGTGACCGACCTCGACTCGGGCGCGTCGCGGCGCCTCACCACCGATGGCAGCGACGACATCATCAACGGCACCACCGACTGGGTGCACGAGGAGGAGTTCGGGCTCGCCGATGCGTTTCGCTGGAGCCCCGATTCGCGGCGCCTCGCCTTCTGGCGTTTCGATCAGTCGGCGGTTCCCGCATTTCCCGTGACCGATGAGCTGCGTCGCTATCCGGAAGTGTCGGTGCTGCGGTATCCGAAGGCGGGGGCGCCCAACGCAGCGGTGCGCATCGGCGTCGTGTCCGCTGATGGCGATGATGCGCGTTGGCTCCGCGTGGGCGCGGACACGGGGCAGTACCTGCCCCGCATGGAATGGGTGGACGCCGACTCGCTCTCGGTGCTGCGGCTGCCGCGAGCGCAGCACCGGTTGGACGTGCTGCTGGTGAGCGCGACGAGCGGCACGGGGCGCACGGTGCTGACCGATACGGACTCCGCGTACGTCGACGTCGAAGGGGAGCCGGTACGCTGGATCGCCGGTGGCCGTCGCGTGCTGCTGCGCAGCGATCGCTCGGGGTGGCGACAGTGGTTTCTCTTCGATCGCACGGGGCGCCTGATTCGTCAGGTCACGCGCGACGGGGCGGATGTCACCGAGCTGGCGGCAATCGACGAGACGCGCGGCATGCTCTATGCCCTGGTCGCGTCACCGTCGCCGCGCGAGGAGCAGCTCTTCGCCTTTCCTCTCGACGGCCGCCGTGCCCCCACGCGGCTGACCACGACACCCGGCGCGCACGCGGTCGACGTCGCGCCGGGCGCCCGCTTCGCACAGCACACGCGGTCCACGCTCTCCACTGCGCCCGTGACGGCGATCGTGGCGTTCCCGTCGCTCGCGCCGGTGCGTACGCTCGTCGACAACGCGCGCCTGTCGGCACGACTCGCCGCCACGGCGCTCCGCCCGGCCACCTTCGTGTCGGTGCCGATGCCCGACGGCACGGTGCTCGATGCCTATCGCATCGTGCCACCCGACTTCGACAGCACGCGGGCCTATCCGGTGCTGCTGCACACGTACGGTGGGCCGGCCGCGCCGCAGGTCGTCGATCGC
>JALOPS010000514.1 GCA_025453745.1 Gemmatimonadaceae bacterium | reverse complement strand
AGGAACATCTCGAGCCGGGCGGCCGGGACGACGTGCGTGGTGTCGACGCGGCCGGCGCGATGGGTATCGAGCCGGAGGCGACCGTCCTGCGGGTTGACGTAGACTTCCGTCACATCGTCGTCGGCGATGGCGGTCATCACGACGGGGCCCAGGTAGCGGGCCATCATCTCGGCGTAGTCGGCGCCGATGCGCTGGCGGGCGGCGCTGTCGTCGGTCGCCCACATTCCCTCGCCCGCCGCGTGGTGCTCGGGCAGTGCACGGGTCGGCGCACCGTCCGCGGCGGACAATACCAGCGCGACGGGCAGTGGTGCGGGCGGGTCCGAGCGCACGGCCACGAGGCTCCTGACGTAGCGAGCGACGGTAGTCGCTCGGGACGCGCGCGAGGCGACGAGGCGATCAGTGCTCGTCAGGCATCTCGTGCGTGAGCCGAGGATGATCTCGGGATTGGTGGGGTGCTACGCTCGCGGAGGTGCGTTACTTGTCGGAACCGCACGGGACCGTTCGGGCACTTTGGCTGCTAGTCCTATCGCGCGCCAAGCGCCAACGCCTTGAATGCGATGCCACGATACTTTCAGATCATCGCTTTGCGTGGGTCACTCTCGCCCGGGAAATTGGGCGGGCACCAGTACCTGAGTCTACACTCGTTCCTGAGTCTGGCCGGAAACACGCAAGCTGCTCCAGCGCTTGCGGCAGCACTACAATTACGAGGCGAGAGCTCAGATCGCTCACTATCGGCCCAGCCTAACCGACACGGTGGGTCCGCAAAAGAACGCAGGTCGTCTCGACCTCAATTTATCCCTCGTAATCAGACGTAAACGGTGACTGCATGGACAACCTAGCCTCAACATTCGTTAGCGTTGCGCTTGGACTGAATCTCTTTGCGCTTGTGGTCCTCATCTTGGCAGCGCTCCCACGCTTTCGAACTATTCGTAATCTTGGCTTTGCTGGCGTTATCTCAATGCTTGTTGCAGGAGGCAATTCGATTCTGGTTGCTGCACTACTTCGCCGTGGTTCGGGAATCAGCCCGGCAACCTCTATCGATCTTGAGGCGATTTCAATAGGAGGACTTCTTGTCTTCGGCTCGCTTGGCGCAAATCTCTTCTCAAATTGGCTTACCGAGACAGCAACTCCGCCAGCAGGAAACCTCCCTCCACGAACCGATCATGACCTCCTCAAGTAAGGTTCCCTAGCACAACCGAGCATAGATGGTTGAATCTCAGGAGGCAGCAACGGAGCGTGAGAACCAGCGATGGCGTCCCAGTGTCGCGCTCAAGTCGACGCGACACCGGGCGATGCGGGGCTGGATGTTGCGGGCGCGAAGTGCTTCGCGAGCGCACGGGAAGTGGTAGGCTTGGTCCGCGTGGAGCTTCCCGGGGCGCTGCCGGGGGCGGCCCACGCGGCCACGGACAGGCGGCACGGCGTCCAGCAGCTGCCCGAAGAAGTGATCTCGTTCCGATTGGCCGGCGTCAGCAGCTGCACGAGCAGGAGGCCCAGCGCGTCGGTGAGGACATGGCGCTTCGTCCCCGGGCGGGCGCGGTAAGTCGGGTTGGGGCCCGTCGCCTCGGCGGCAATGGATCCCCCCTTTGACCCGGACGATGGAGGCATCCATCACCGCGCGATCCCAGTCGAAATAGTCGGGCGCCTGCAGGCGGGCGAGCAGCGTTGCCTGCAAGACATCCCACACACCGGCCCGGTGCCAATCACGCAGTCGTCGCCAGCAGGTCATGCCGGAGCCACACCCCATCTCCTGAGGCAGGTACTCGCACGGAATGCCAGTATTGAGCTCGAACAGGATGCTGGTCAAGCAGGCCCGATCCGGCACCGGCGGGCGACCATCGCGCGGACGCGGCAGATGAGCCGGCAGGAGCGGCGCGATCACACTCCAGAGCTCGTCAGAATGCACAGGCGCAGCCATGCAGCTACGCCTCTGCAAAATCCGTTCGGTTAGGGATAGTCAGTCCTCGCATGGCGGTGGCGACCGGCGAATCGCAGCGACACTTTGGTGAGAAATTGCTACAGCTTGTGCCGGCGAGGCACGCATTCTGCCCTGCAAGTATCCTGCTTGGTACGCGTCCCTGCGTTGACAGGGTGTGCCGTGGTGCCTTGGATCGTTGTACTCGAAGTCGCTCATGCTGTAGAGCTGATTCGCCGCTTCAGAAACGGCAAGTGCATCTGCCTGACTGAAGCTGCTGAATACTCCAAGCGCCCATCCACCCAAGAAGTCGGCCTGTAGCTCTCGCGAAGTCTCGTCCCACTCCGGCCGCGTAAGGCCGTAGGCGACCTGCGCCACGTGGGCATATTCGTGGAGAATCAAAACGGTGATCGATGTGGTCGTTGAACCGCGATGCGTGCGGGTCAAGTGCGGAATCGTGTGTACTTCGCTCCTGGGTGATCGGTTGATCACGCGGCAGGCATGAGCGCCTCCTCGGTGGCGGTCGTGGTGACGGGGGGGATGTAGCGGCGGCTGAGCCACTGCTCGTTGCGCTCGACGGCGAGGGCGGTGCCGAGGCGCAGGAAGCTGGCCTCGTTCGGGAAGACCCGCACGACGCTGGTGCGGCGCCGGACGGCCATGTGATCGTGCTCGATGCTGTTCGTGGTCGCGAGCCGGCGCCGGGCTTCGCGCGTGGGCAGGGCGTAGACGGCGAGGGTGTCGGGCGCCTGCTGCTCCAGCCAGTCGGCGACGCGCGGGACATCGTCGCGCAGCGCCAGCACGAGCCGCGCGAGGCGGGCCTCGGCCTCTGGGCGCGTCGCGGCCGCCCAGACGTCGCGCAGGCGATCGCGGCGTCGTTCCTGCAGCGCCGGCGAGGACACCTTGTCGCGCGCGTTGCGCTGGACGTGCACCTGGCAGCGCTGATGGGCCGCGTCGGGGAAGAAGCGCCGGACCGCCTGCACGAGCCCCGCGTGCTCGTCGCTGACGACGTACTGCACGCCGGTGAGCCCACGCTTGACCCAGTCCTCGAACACCGCGCGCCAGCTCGCCCCGGATTCGCTCGCGCCGAGCCACAGGCCGAGGTGCGCGCGATACCCATCGCTGCCGACGCCGGCGACCCAGAGCACCGCCGTGCTGCGCACCTGCCCTTCGCGCCGTACGCGTTCCACGTGCGCATCGAGGCCCAGGACGGGGTAGGGCTTCGCGGTGAGCGGCCGCGCGCGCCACGCCGCGAGCGAGGCATCGAGCGTCGCCGTCATCGCCGAGACCGTCGACGCGGAGATCGTCTCCCCACACAGCTGCTCGACGATGGCGCTGACCTTCCGCGTGCTGACGCCTTGCACGTACATCTCGGCGAGCGTCGACACCAGCGCCTGTTCCGCGCGCTGGAACCGGGCGAAGAGCGAGGGCTGAAACTCGCCGTCGCGGTCGCGCGGAATGCGCAGCTCGAGCGTGCCGACGCGCGTGGTGAGGCGTCGGGTGCGGTAGCCGTTGCGCACGCCGCGCCGCTCGACGGAGCGCTCGTAGCGCGCCGCGCCGACGACGCCGGCGAACTCCGTCTCGAGGACTTGGTGGATCAACTGCGACAGCATTGTGCGCAGCGCGTCCGTCGGGGGTGTGGATTGTGCGAACGGCAGGACGTGGCCATCGTTCTCACGGCTGGTCATCGGGCATTCCTCTGGGCATCGCGGCGTTGGCGCGCCGCTGGTTGATGCG
>JALOPS010000157.1 GCA_025453745.1 Gemmatimonadaceae bacterium | reverse complement strand
CTACGCCCGACCAGGACTGGGTGATCGTCACGCGCGG
Source organism: Gemmatimonadaceae bacterium (assembly GCA_025453745.1). GTDB lineage: Bacteria > Gemmatimonadota > Gemmatimonadetes > Gemmatimonadales > Gemmatimonadaceae > JALOPS01. Next base: position 9,226 of record JALOPS010000157.1, on the reverse strand, counting down.
ACTCAAGCGCGAATACGACATGGGGGGCGAGATCGTGCGCGCCCTCCGTGGCGTCGATCTCGCGATCCGCCGCAACGAATACGTCGCCATCATGGGCCCCTCAGGCTCGGGCAAGTCGACGCTGATGAATCTCATCGGCTGCCTCGACACGCCCAACGCCGGCGAGTACTGGCTCAACGGCCAGCTCGTGTCCACCATGGCCGACGACGCGCTCGCCCGCGTGCGCAACAAGGAGATCGGCTTCGTCTTCCAGACGTTCAACCTGCTCCCGCGCGCGACGGCGCTGGCCAACGTCGAGCTCCCGCTCGTCTACGCCGGTGTCTCGAGCGACGAGCGGCGACGCCGCGCCACCGAAGCGCTCGAGAAGGTGCAGCTCGGCTCGCGCCTCACGCACCGCCCCAACGAGCTCTCCGGCGGTCAGCGCCAACGTGTGGCCATTGCGCGTGCCCTCGTCAACAACCCGTCCATCCTCCTGGCCGACGAGCCCACCGGCAACCTCGACTCGCAGACCTCCGAAGAGATCATGAAGGTCTTCGAGTCGCTCTCCACGCAGGGGCAGACGGTGGTGATGGTTACGCACGAACCCGACATCGCCGCACACGCGCGGCGCGTGATCGTGCTCCGCGATGGCGTCATTGCCAGCGACGAGCGCCAGGCCGACTTCGCCGCGCGCGTGGGCGTCGAACCCTTCGGCGGCAGACACTAGGTGCGCTGGTTCGAGGCGGTCCGGCTCGCGCTGTCGCAGATCCGCGCGCAGAAGCTCAAGAGCGCCTTCACCCTCCTGGGCGTCATGATCGGCGTGATGTTCCTCATTGCCGTCGTGTCCATCGTCGAGGGGATGGGCGACTACATGGAGAAGGAGCTCGTCGGCAAGCTCATTGCCATCAACTCCTTCGAACTGCGCCACCGCCCGAACATCAACATCGGCGATGTGGACGAGGCGACGTGGGAGGAGTACCGCCGGCGCCCGCGCCTGCTCGAGTCGGACGTCGAACCGGTGGCCGCCGTCCTCCCCGCCGGCGTGCGCTGGTCCATGGGGAGCGATGATCAGCTCCGCGTCACGTCGGCCTTCGCAGGGAAGCCGCGCTCGGTGCGCGTAAGCGCAATCGACGGCGACTACTTCGAGATCAAGAACCAGACCGTCACCAAGGGACGGCTCTTCGCACCGCAGGAGCTCGTTCGCGGCGACAACGTCGTCGTCCTCGGTCCCGACGCCGCCGATCGCCTCTTCCCCGACTTGGACCCGCTCGGCCGCGAAGTGCGCATGGGCGGGCAACCGTACACGGTTGTCGGCGTCGCAGAAGCCAAGGGTAAGTCGTTCGGCATTTCGTTCGACAACTACATCGTCGCGCCGTTCCGCTCGCCGGTCCATCGCCTGCTCAATCGCCGTCCCGGCGTCATCGATGCGATGACCATCCAGGCGATGAGTCCGCAGCAGCTCACCGAGACGCAGGAAGCCGTGCGGGCCGTCATGCGCGCGCGACACCAGCTCCGTCCCGGCCAGAAGGACGACTTCGAACTGCAGACGCCCGAGTCCGCGCTCGCGTTCTGGACCAAGATCAAGGGCTATCTCGTGATGGCGGGTGTCGTGCTCCCCGCCGTCGGCCTCGTCGTCGGTGCCATCGTGATCATGAACATCATGCTCGTGGCCGTCGCCGAGCGCACGCGCGAGATCGGCATTCGCAAGGCGCTGGGCGCCAAGCGGCGCGACATCCTCGGCCAGTTCCTGGTGGAAGCCTCCACGCTCTCGACTGTCGGCGCCATCATCGGCATCGGCCTGGGGCTCACACTGGCCAAGGTGATCGCCGCCACCACGCCGCTGCCCGCATCGGTCGCACCGTGGTCGATCGTCGTTGGCGTGTTCCTGGGCGCAGGCGTGGGCATCATCTCGGGCGTGTATCCGGCCAGTCGCGCGTCGCGGCTCGACCCCATCGCCGCGCTGCGGCAGGAGTAGCGCGTGTCCGCAGCCCCCTCACGCCTCGGCACCGTCGGCGAAGCGATCGCGCAGGCCATCGACGCCATCCGCGGCAACAAGGTGCGCGCCGCGCTCACCATTCTGGGCATCGCCGTGGGTGTGCTCGTGGTGGTCGTGATCTCCGCCGCCGTCCGCGGCATCAACCAGAGCGTGGCCAAGGAGTTCGAGTCCACCGGGCCGACCACGTTCTTCATTTCACGCTATCCCATCACGTTCGAGTCGTGCGATGACAACGCCGACGAGACGTGCACCTGGCGCAACAATCCCCCCATCCGCATGAACGAGGTCGACGCGTTGCGTCGCCTGGGCGATGCAGAAGCCGTGGGCGTGCGACTCGACTGGAGTGCGTCGGCCAAGCTGCGGGACCGTACCCTCAAATCGGTGTCGATCGAGGGCTACTCGGCCGACTGGGCGCGCATCAGTGCACCGGAAATGAAGGACGGGCGCGCCTTCACCGAGCAGGAGGTGCGCTCGGGAGCCACGGTGGCCGTGATCAATCACGTGATGGCGGAGCGACTCTACGGCGACGGTGACCCGTTCGCAAAGGAGTTCACACTCAACGGCATGCCGTTCCGCGTGATCGGCGTCTACCAGGACAACTCGAGTTTTCTCTCCGGCGCCGACCGCCCCAAGGCCGTCGTACCGATCACGGCCGCGGTGCGCTATCTCAACGCGCAGACGGACTGGATCGGCGTCGCCGTCAAGCCGCGCGAGACTGTGTCGCGTGACGAGATGGTCGACCAGGTCAATGCGACGCTCCGTGCCGTGCGCGGTCTCCGACCACGGCAGAACGCCGACTTCGCGATCATCACCCAGGACCAGCTCTTCGACGTCTACAACAAGGTCTTCGGGATGTTCTTCCTGGTCATGATCGCGCTGTCGGCGGTCGGCCTCCTCGTCGGCGGCGTGGGCGTGGTGGCCATCATGACGATCTCCGTCACGGAGCGCACGCGCGAAATCGGCGTGCGCAAGGCGCTTGGCGCCACGCGCGGCACCATTCTCTGGCAGTTCCTGGCCGAAGCCATCACGCTCACCGGCATCGGCGCGCTGATTGGCCTCGCGATTGGTTGGGTGATCGCGTTGATCGTGCGCAACACCACGCCGGTGCCCGCCGAGATCCCGCCGCTCGCCGTGCTGGCCGCGATCGGCTCGAGCGTCATTACGGGCATCGGCTTCGGCATCGTCCCCGCCTCGCGCGCGGCCAAGCTCGATCCGGTCGAAGCGCTGCGCTACGAGTAGCGCGTGCCACTCTTCGACGCCATTCGGCTGGCGCTGCGCCAGATCGCGGTCCAGAAGCTCAAGAGCTTCTTCACGCTGCTCGGCGTGATGATCGGCGTGATGTTCCTCATCGCGGTCGTGTCGATCGTCGAGGGGATGAGCGACTATGTCGAGAACGACTTTGCCGGCAAGCTCATCGGCGTGAACACCTTCACCTTCCGGCGGGCCAACGAGTTCACCCCCGACGGCGACGATGTCGACTGGCGGGAGATCCAGCGCCGCCCCCGGCTCTACCGCGCCGACATCGAGAACGTGCGCAGCGCGCTGCCGAGCGGCGTGCGCTCGGTGGTCAACAATGAGAACTTTCTCTACGCCACCGGCTCGGGCGCGCGTCCGCGCCAGGTACAGGCCGTCGCCACCGAGGCCGACTACTTCGCCATCAAGAAGTTCGGCATCACCTCGGGCCGCGCCTTCTCCACGCAGGAAGTACAGGCCGGCCGCCGCGTGATCGTCATCGGCATCGAAGTCGCCGAGCACTTCTTCCGCGGCTTGGACCCGGTGGGGCGCGAGTTGCGCATCGATGGCACGCCGTACGAAGTCGTTGGCGTCATCGAGAAGCAGGGCGCCGTCTTCGGCTTCTCGCTCGACCGACTGGCCATTGCACCGTGGACCACGCCGCTGCATCGCGCCATTCGTCCGCGGGGCGATATCGAGGCGCTCCTCGTGCAGACGCAGTCCGACGACCAGCTCCGCGACGCCATGGAGTCGGCCCGCGAGGCGGTGCGCAGCTTCCGTCGCCTTCCACCCGGTCGTGCCGACAACTTCGCGCTCGAGACGTCCGGCTCCGCGCTCGAGTTCTTCGACGGGATCAAGCAGAAGATGGTCATCTTCGGTACCGCGCTCCCCGCCATCGGGCTCGTCGTCGGCGCGATGGTGATCATGAACATCATGCTCGTCGCGGTCGCCGAGCGCACGCGCGAGATCGGCATTCGCAAGGCGCTGGGGGCCAAGCGACGTGATATCCTCGCGCAGTTTCTCATCGAATCGGCCACGTTGAGTCTGGTGGGCGCCGGTATCGGCATCGGACTCGGCATCGCACTGGCCAAGCTCGTCGCGGTGCTCTCACCGCTGCCGGCGAGCGTGGCCCCGTGGTCCATCGGCGCGGCGCTTACGCTCGGCGTGGGCGTGGGCATCGTCGCCGGGATGTACCCGGCGAGCCGTGCGTCGCGGCTCGATCCCATCACCGCACTGCGGCAGGAGTAGCCCGTGAGCATGCGATGGACCGACCGGCTGCTCATCGTGAAGGAAGGCGTGCTCATCGCCTTCGACGCGATTCGGGCGAACCGGGTGCGCGCCGCGCTCACGATTTCGGGCGTGGCGGTGGGTGTGTTCGTGGTGGTCGCCATGAGCGCAGCGGTGCACGGGGTGCGACAGAGCTTTGCCAAGGACCTCGACGAGTTCGGTGCGACGTCGTTCAGCATTCGTCGACGCGGCATCGGGTTCAATGCCTGCGACGGCACCGACGATACCTGTCCGGAGCGCCGCAATCCGGCGCTCACGCTCGAGGAGTGGCGGCGGATCAGCGCGCTCCCCGAGTTGGAGACCGTGACCGCACGCCTGTTCGGCAGCTTCGATGTCTCCTACCGCGACCGCTTTTCGAAGAACGTCGGCTACGATGCGCAGAGCGCCGATTGGGCCAAGACCGACGCGGCCGACATCTCGCCGGGACGCAACTTCTCCGAGACCGAGCACAACGCGGGCGCACTCGTCGCGCTCGTCAACGACACGCTCGCGGCGCGCCTCTTCGCCGGGTCGGACCCCATCGGCAAGGTGATCGTTATGGAGGGACAGCCCTTCACGGTCATTGGTGTCTTCCACACCAAGGCAGGCTTCCTCAAGTCGCTCGATGGGCGTGGCCCCGATCAGCCGCGTGCCATCATCCCTATGCTCAGCGCCTGGCGTCACCTCGAGGTCTGGCGTCGTGGACTCGGGCTGTGGGCGCGCCCCAAGATTGGCGTGCCACAAGACGTCGCAATGGACGCCGTGACGGCGACACTGCGCAGCGCGCGAGGGCTCAAGCCCACCCAGCCCAACAACTTCGCGCTCGTCGCACAGGACCGCATTCTCGACACGTTCAATCAGCTCTTCGGCGCGATCTTTCTTGTCGGACTCGCGCTGTCGGCGGTTGGCCTGCTCGTTGGCGGTGTGGGTGTCGTGGCCATCATGATGATTTCGGTCACCGAGCGCACGCGCGAGATCGGCGTGCGCAAGGCGCTCGGTGCGACCGCAGGTACGATTCTCTGGCAGTTCCTCGTCGAAGCGGCCACGCTCACATCGCTGGGAGCGGGCATTGGCCTGCTCATTGGCGCGGGGCTCGCGGCGGTGATCCGCGCGAGCACGCCCATCCCCGCCGAGCTCCCGATCGCCGGCGTGATCACCGCGCTGGTGGCGAGCGCCCTGACCGGCGTGGCCTTCGGCATCGTCCCCGCCGCCCGCGCGGCACGGCTCGACCCCGTCGAGGCGCTGCGATACGAGTAGCACCCGAGTACGTTGCGGGAGATGCGTACGATCGACGTCCTCCGCACCGCGCTCGGCCAGCTCCGCTCGAACCCGCTTCGGTCGTTCTTCACGCTGCTCGGCATCATCGTGTCGGTGGCGTTCCTGGTGGCAGTCGTCGCGGTCATCGAGGGGATGAACGCGTACGTGCGCGAGAACGTCGCGGGCGCGATCGTGGGAGTGAACGTTTTCCAGGTGCGGCGCACGCCGCTCTCGGTAGGCCTCTACGACGATGATGAGTTCCGTCTCGTGCAGCGCCGGCCGCGCATCGATGCGCGCGACGCCGAGGCGGTACGCGCCGCACTGCCCGATGCGGACGCGATCGGTGTGCAGTCCGGCTGGCCCACGCCGCTCGCCGACGTGCAGTGGCGTAATCGCACGCTGGGCAGCGTACAGATCTACGGCATCACGGCGCCGTACCAGACGGTGCAGGACTATCAGATCACCGTCGGTCGCCCGCTCTCCGAGCTCGACGTCGTCGAGCGCCGTGCGGTGACCGTGATTGGCGCCGACGTGGCGGAGAAGCTGTTCGAGGGCGTCAGCCCCGTCGGGCAGACCCTCCGTCTCATGGGTGCGCGGCTCGAGGTCGTCGGCGTCATCGGCCGCAAGGGGCGCGTGCTCGGCCAGTCGTTCGATGGGTTCGCGCTCATTCCCATCACCCTCTTCGAGACCATCTACGGCCGGCGCAACACGACCGTGATCTCGGTCAAGATGGGCGACGCCGCGCGCATCGACGACGGCATGGCCCGCGCCGAAGAAGCGATGCGTCTCTCCCGGCAGCTCCGCCCGACGGACGCCAACAACTTCTCCGTCGACGCGGCCGATGCACTCGTGGACTTCTGGAAGCGCACCACGGCGGTGCTCTTTGCCGTCATCCCCGCGGTGGTCGCGATCGGCATCGTCGTCGGCGGGATCGTGATCATGAACGTGATGCTCATGGCCGTCCAGGAGCGCACGTACGAAATCGGCATCCGCAAGTCGATGGGTGCCACCGCACGCGACATCAAGCGGCAGTTCCTCACCGAGTCGGTCGCACTGTCCACCGCTGGCGGCGCCATCGGTGTCGCGGCGGGGTGGGTGCTCGCGGTGGCGGTCGCGGCGTTCTCGCCCCTGCCTGCGCGCATCACCGCGTGGTCCGTGGTCGTGGCCCTCGCGCTCGGCGCGGGGATCGGCGTGCTCTTTGGCGTCTACCCCGCCGCGCGCGCCGCACAGCTCGATCCCATCACCGCACTCCGCGCGGAGTGAGTATGCGCCTCGACCGGCTGGGCGATCAGCTCCGCGAGAACGTCGGCATTGCGCTGACGGCGCTGCGTGCGAGCAAGGCGCGCTCCGCGCTCACGATTCTCGGTGTCGTCATCGGCGTCGCCACGGTGATGGCGATGGCGGCGATCGTGCAGGGGATCCGTGCGCAGATCGTACAGACCATCGAGGTCGCCGGCCCGACCACGTTCTATGTGCTCAAGAAGTTCTCGCAGACGCCGCTCAATCCCGACCAGCTCCCCAAGGATGTGCGCATCCGCCCCGATGTGACCGAACGGGAGGCCACCCGCATCGCACAGCTTGCCGAAGTGCGCTACGCGTCGCTCTGGGCGCAGATCCTTTCGCGCCTGGAGTTCGAGGGCGTGCGCACGCAGGGCGTGTCCGTCTTCGGCGCAGACAACGGGTACACCGAGATCCAGGGGGGTGAGCTCATCGCCGGCCGCTGGTTCACGCGCAACGAGCAACTGACGGGTACGCCGGTGGTGGTGCTGCAGGAGAACTCCGCGTCTCGCCTCTTTGGCCGCACCGAGCCGCTCGGCCGCACCATTCGCATTGGCGGGCGTCCGGCGGAGGTGATTGGGGTCTGGCGCGAACCCGACAACATCTTTGCCCCGCCCGGGCAGGCCGTCGGCGCGATCGTCCCGTATCGCATGCTGGAGCAGCAGTTCCGCATCGATCGCACCAACGCGCTGTGGATCCCCGTGCGACCCCGTCCAGGGGTGCGCGTCGCCGACGCGCAGGCGGCGGTGACCACCGTGCTGCGCGAATCGCGCCGGTTGCGTCCGGCCGACGGCAACACGTTCGACCTCGTCACGCAGGACCAGATCCTCGACTCGTTCAACAATCTGACCGGGGCGTTTTTTCTGGTGATGATCGTGCTCTCGGCGGTGTCGCTGATGGTCGGCGGGATCGGCGTGATGGCGATCATGACCGTGTCGGTGACCAGCCGCACACGAGAGATCGGGGTGCGCAAGGCCATGGGCGCGACGCAGCGGGACATTCTGCTGCAGTTTCTCGTCGAGGCGATGACGCTGACCGGGCTGGGTGGTGTGCTGGGGATCGTGCTCGGCTTGCTCGTGGGTGAGCTGGTGACCGCGGTGCTCGACGTGGATGCGAGCACGCCGCTGGCGTTTACGGCAGTCGCGGTTGGCGTGTCGGTGGGAATCGGGTTGGTGTTCGGGCTGCTGCCCGCGCGGCGGGCGGCCAAGCTCGATCCGATAGCGGCGTTGCGGTACGAGTAAGCGGCCGCGAGTTACCCGCGAATCGCGAATCCGCTCGCCGCCTCGAGCGGGCGCGCACGAGGCGCGCGAGCGGAACAGCGGGAACTCACCGTCGCGCGCTGCGCAGTGTGCTGGACAGAGGCGTCTATTGTGCCCGCGTGAGGCGTACGAGCACGGGGACCGCGCCGATGCAACCAGTGCGCGACCGTACGTCCACCGTGACCTGCTCTGTGCGGTAGCCGGGCGATGTCACGGTGATGCGGTAGGTACCCTGAATGACGTCCGTCCCCAGGATTCTCGCCGGATGTTGCGATCCGAACGGTGGCCACATCGGCCCTTCAGCGCTGGCAACCGGCGGTGTGAGTCGATCGATGCGCCCGGTGGACAGACTGTCCAGGTACTGACGGGTGACAGCGTCCTCGACGCGAACCTGCAGGCCGTCGGTACCGGTGCCGGCGCATGTGACGTCTTCGGGGGCGCAGGCGGCGAGCCCGGCGCCAATCAACATCAACGCCGTTGCTCGCATGCATCGCGACAATTGGCGACTCATCATCGTCGCCGATTCATCACGGGGCGCGAAGCGTTGCCGCTGTCGCCAGCGTGACCACCGGAAGCGGCGCCGCACATCGACCTCCTGGCCAATAGCACTTCCACACGACACGCAAATATGCACACGGCCCGGATGGTCCATGAACCATCCGGGCCGTATCACTCCAGTTCGCGCCGCTACACCCGCCGACGCCGCACGGCGAACACCAGCCCGACCATCCCGGTCGCCAGCAACGCGTACGTCGAGGGCTCGGGTACCACGGTGGTCGGGCGGAAGCCCAACTGTACGATGATCATCGCCGAGCCGCCGGCGCCGAGCGTCGGCGCGCCAAAATTGGACACGTTGCTGTTCTGGTCATCGCTGGCGGTGATGCCGTTCTGCGTGAACGGGTTGCCCGACGAGGTGTTGTTTGTGCTCCACCCACCCCCTACATCGGCAATCGCCCCG
>JALOPS010000513.1 GCA_025453745.1 Gemmatimonadaceae bacterium | reverse complement strand
CGCCGATTGCTTCACTTGCCGCGATCATCTCGACGGCTTCGCGACCCCGATCGGAGCCGGGAAGAATCTTCCCCATGTGGTGCTCGTCCGGTCAGCGCGTGGGTCGTGGGTGGATGCGTCGACTGCGTATCGTGCGCAGACGTCCAAGGCGATCTGTGTAGACACGAGTGCAACCGGACCGTGGACAACCGTTCCTGTCGTGAAGACGCCTACGACTGTGTTGCTCGACGGTGGGCGGGTGAGACACGTTATGCGAGGTCCCTACGCGTCTTCCGCCATTCGAGATCTGCTATGGCAGGACATCAATCGTGAAGTCGTGGGCGCGCGCCGAAAGGAGGGGCCGAGGCCAATGGACCGGTGAAGATGTATCGACGCAGTGTCGTCCACTTCGCGTTGCTTTTGTGTTGGGCTTGCCGGGAGCCGGAACAGATAGACACCAAGCGACTCTCCGGGTCCCCGGCGGAGCGTATTCGAGACGTCGCCTTGTCGGAGGCGCGCACCGTCGCGCTCGAGCGGTACGACCCGTTCCAGTTTGCCGAGATCGACGGAGCCAGATTCGCCGTGCTCGATCACGGTGGCAAACGGGTGTTGGTGGTGGACTCGGCTGGTCGGCAAGTTGCCGTACTCGGAAGACCTGGAGGCGGGCCGGGTGAGCTGCTGATGCCGCGGGCGTTGGTAAGAATGAGTGGAAGTCGAGTTGGCGTGCTTGACGCCGGCAAGGCGGCAATCGTCGTGTTCGATGCTCGCGGAGCCACGAGCACGCTTCGCTTGGATTCGCTGCTTGCGGGTGAGCAGGTAGTGCCCGTGTCGGCGTCTGCGCAAGCTCGTGGAGTTGTGTTGGCTGCGTCGCGTGCTCAGCACGGGCACAGCAGCGAAGCGCTCTACTCGGCCGCGTCGGGCCAGGTACGGGTGATTGCAGCGACGGAGGCTGTCCGATCGCGACCGGTGTCACTGCCATGTGGGATAACCCTGGCAGACGAGAAGCCGTTTTTCTGGCCCACGTTGAGATGGGCCGTCGCCGACGGCGTCATATACGTTGCGAGCGATGATGCGTATCGAGTACTACGAATTCGCGCGGGGTCCGAACCCGCACCTTTCATCGAGCGCGAATGGCCGCGTGAGCGTGCGACACCTAAGGAGGGGCTTCGCTACACCAGCGGCATTCGCGCTCGCGCTATGGGCAAGGAGTGTGTCCTCAGCGGCGCAGACCTCTTGACGCAGCGCGGACTGGCCCCGTTCGTTCCGGCCATTTCTCATCTCCTGGTGGACCCGCGCGGACGGGTGTGGGTGCGGCACCAAGCACCGGACAGCGCTCTCAGCGCGGTGGACGTCTACTCGTCCGCCGGAGGATTGGTCGCGTCGTTTTCGAGACTTCCGCTTCCCGTTGCGTTCCTGAGTGATGCGCTGGTCGTGATGCTGGAATATGATGCGGACGGAGTCGCGTCACTTGCGTTATGGCGTGTGACTTTGTAGACCGCACTGCATCGCGTGTCGAAGCATGCCGTGCGTTCGCTCACGTGTCAGTCCAGGTAAGGCGTATGAGGTCTGGTGTTGGTTATCCGAGCGACTCGGGACGAAGTCGCGTGCGGCTCTGAACCACCGACCAGAGGTCGATTACACCGACAGGCAGATAAGCACAACGGGGCGCGCTTCCCGGTGAGCGCGCCCCGTCGAAGGGCCGTCGGTAGTCGCACGCTTCGCCTAGACTCGATGGTCAGGCGTCACACGCGACGCCGGCGACGTGCCGTGACCGCCAGCGCGACGAAGCCGGTGGCGAGCAGGGCGTACGTGCTCGGCTCCGGAATGACGGTGGTCGGGCGGCCGAGCAGTTGGAACGCGTGTTCGTTGCCGTTGTCGAACCAGCCGCCCGCATCGAACGGGGTCGCGTCTTCACGTCCGCGGAGCGTCGCGTTGTTGGCGCGCGTCTGCCAGTAGAACTCCTCACGCGTCGTGGTGGTCAGCGGCCCGTTGTGGAGGCCGAGCCAGTACGAGCCGGCGTTGAGATTGAAGTTGGTACCGATGTCGAAGCGAAGCTGATCGGCGCCGCAGCAGGCGCCGGGCCCCTCATTGGTGAAGCCGCCGTTGAAGACGCCGCTGAAGAGCACGTTGGCGCCGGGCGTGGTGCCCGCGTTGTCGTAGATGCGCCAGACGATAGAGCCCGCGTACGCCTGCGGGGCAAGCTGAAACGCCCAGAAGCGGATGCCGGTGATGGTCGTGGCCTGCGAGAGGGAGAAGTCCTCCGCCTGGATCCACTGGGTCATTTCGTTGCCGTCGACGTTGTTCGGGCTACCATTGTCGAAGACGACCTGAGCGCTGGCGAGTGCCGGCGCGAGCAGGGCGATTGCTCGGAGTCCTGATTGATGGATGAGCTCGGTAGCGTGTCACCATGGGAAGTAGAGTGTGGCAGTGCCGAGGAGAGTCCCGGCGCGCTGTCACGCCCTGGGCGCCGACCTGGGCGCTCTTCGGGTCGGCGCCGCTGCGCCGGATCCCCTCGAGTGTGGCCTCGACACGTCACTGGCTGTCGCGTCGTCGAGGCAGCGCGGGGTCGCGCAGCGTGTCTTGAGGGCATGCTTGGCGCCGACGCGCCCTGGCCCGCGTGCTCCCTTTTGTGGGGTTGACCTGAGGGGCCGAATCGGTGACATTAGGGGGCTCCCGCAAATCGGTGCCCGGACGCGTGTTACGCGTCGGACCGGCGCGCGGGGGCGCCCTCAACCAGACGGCCAGCACCATCGGCCGCGCCTCGAGTCCCTGCACCTGCACGAGTGGGTGCACACCCGGCGGCTACGGATGGATACGGCTCCCCAAGGGAGTGCCGATCCAGCCGGTTTTTTGTTGAAGGCCCAGACTCTG
>JALOPS010000512.1 GCA_025453745.1 Gemmatimonadaceae bacterium | reverse complement strand
TCTGCCCATCGAATACAAGCTGCTGGGGCGCGAACCGAAGCCCTACAGCACGGTCGACATGATGCACCTGCTCAACCGCATGGGTTACACGCTCGCGTCGTCCGAAGACGAACTGCGATCGGTGCGCGCGGCGGCTCGCGTCGGTCGTGAGGCCGCACTCGCGTTGTTCCCCTCGGCGTCACCCATCGTGGAGCCGATTCAGCCCAATGGCCAGCAGACGCCGCGACGTGACTCCATCGCGTTGCCCGCGCCGGGTCAACCCGACGCCGAGGCGGTCGCGCTGCTCGACGCACTGGGCGATCGGGACCTGCGCCTCGCGCTCGGCCTGCCGGAGCGAGGCCCGGACGCCGTCGGCAGCAATAACTCACAGGCCACGCGCTGCTCGCCGGTGATCCGCACCTCGAACTCACGCTCCCGTCCATCTGGTACGAGACGCGCATCATCATTCGCGATTCGGTCGATGTATACGGCGTCACGATTCCCGGCCTGCCCGGCGTGGTGATCGGCTTCACCCATGACGTGGCGTGGACGTTCACGAATGTGGGCGCGGACGTGATGGACTTCTATCTCGAAACGGTGGACGACTCCCTCGCGCCCACGCGCTACTCGCTCGACGGATCGTGGGTCGAGCTGACGCGACGCGTGGAGCGCTATCTCGATGGCGACGGCCGGGTGCTGGGCGAGGACACGTTGCGCTACACGCACCGTGGTCCGCTGCGTCGTGTGAACAATCGCTGGGTGTCCCATCGCTGGACCGTGCTCGAAACGGCCGGTGACGAGATCGCGTCGTTCGACGCCGCGGTGCGCACGCGCTCCGCTCGCGAGTTCCTCGATGTACTGGCCGGTGAGTTCCGTGCCCCCGCGCAGAACATGCTCGCGGCCGATCGCAGCGGTGCCATCGGTATTCGCTCCACCGGGCGCTACCCCATTCGCCCCGGCGATGGACGCGGCGATCTCCTGCGCGACGGGGCATCAGGCGCGAACGACTGGACCGGCGATTGGCGCCTCGAGGAGTTCCCGCAGGCCTTCGCGCCATCGCAAGGCTATCTCGCCTCGGCCAATCAGCAGCCACTCGATCCGCGCGTCGAGCCGCGCTACTTCGGGTCCGATTGGGAGCGGCCGTGGCGCGCGATCCGCATCAACGAGCTGCTGCGCAGCACGCCTCGTGCGACCGTCGAGCACTTCCGCACCTGGCAGACCGAACCACGCAGCGCGCGCGCCGACGCGTTCGTGCCGGCGTTTGTAAACGCCGCCCGCAGCGGTCCCCCCAAGCCATCGCTGGTGCGCGCGGGACAGCTGCTCGCCGATTGGGATCATCGCTACACGCCCGACAATCAGCGCGCGGTCCTGTTCGAGCGCGCGATGCGCGAGCTCTCACAGCGGCTCTGGGACGAGGTGCGCGGTGAGGACACGGGTGCGCCCACGGGGCCGACGCCCTCCGACATGATGACGGCGGTGCTGCTCTCCCGCCCCACCGACGTCTGGTGGGATCAACGATCGACGCCGTCCACCGAATCGCGCGATGACGTGCTCGCCGATGCCCTCGAAGCGGCGTACGACTCGCTGGTGGCCGAGCATGGCGAGCCGGAGGCGGGTGGATGGGTGTGGTCGAAGCATCAGGTCGCGACCATCAATCACTTGCTGCGCCTGCCGAGCTTCAGTCGACTCAACGTTCCCGTGCAGGGCGGCAACGGCACGCTCAGTCCCTCTACCGGCTCGGGCACGCACGGTGCGAGTTGGCGCATGGTGGTGGAGATGGGTGACGACGTTCGCGCCTTCGGCACGTATCCGGGCGGCCAGTCGGGTCACCCGGCGAGTGCGCGCTACGACGATCGACTCGCCGACTGGACGGCGGGTCGACTCGACACGCTGCGGTTTCCGCGCACGATCGAAGAACTGCCGTTCGCTCAGCGCATCGCGCGCCTGACGTTGTCACCGGAGGCACCGTGACGCTGCTTCGCATTCTGCTGCTCGCCGTCGCGATGGCCGGCGGCACGTGGGTGTTCGGCTGGTGGATGGTGCCCGCGCTTGGCGCGCTCTACGCGCTCGTGCCGCCGCGCGGAACGCACGTCGCTCGCGACGCCGCACTCGGCGCCGCGATCGGTTGGTCGGCGTTGCTCTCGATGCAGGTCGCGCATCCGGCGTTCGATCGCCTGTCGATCGCGCTGTCGGGGCTGTTTCCCGTGCCCGTCTGGGCGCTGCTCCTGGTCGCCGTCGGCTTCGCGGCGATTCTCGCGTCGGCCGCCGCGGCGCTCGTGCCTCAGCGCTGAGGCGCAGCGAGGCGCGCTCGCTCGGCGAGCATGACGGCGGGATCGTCGCTGATGATCCCGTGCACACCACGCTGCCAGAGTGCGCGTGCCTCATGCGGATCGTTCACGGTCCACACGTGCACCACACCGCCGCGGCGTCGCATGAGGCGCGCAAATGCGCCGACCGGCACAGGCAGCCCGAGATGTGTTGGCGGAATGCACGCCGCCACGAAGGGCGCGTCGCCACCACGCAGCCCGAGCAGCGCCGCCGGCAGCAGTCGCAGCAGATCGGCCGTGCAGGCCCCGAGTGGAATGGGGCCGCCCGCCAACGGTCGCACGCTCGCGGCGTCAAAGCCCGCCACGATGACCCGACGCTCGGCCGCGTGGCGCGCGACCACGTCGCGCACCGCGTGCGTTGCCGCCGGCGTCTTGATCTCGATGATCATGGGGAGCGTGGGGAACTCGCCAAGCACGGCGTCGAGCGTCGGAATGCGCACGCCGCGCTCTCGCCACGGATAGGTGCGGCCGGCGTCGGGCGTGAAGTGGTA
>JALOPS010000156.1 GCA_025453745.1 Gemmatimonadaceae bacterium | reverse complement strand
GCCGCACTCGCCGCAGACGCGGTGCGGGCGCTTCATGGCGCTGCACTGCGGGCAGGACTGCAGCGCGATCGGCGCCGCCTTCTTGTGCGTGTTGCGCGCGCGCTTCTTGCGCTTGGAGGTCCTTCTCTTCGGTACGGCCATGGCTGCGTCGGTCCGGCAGGAGGGTGCGTGAGGAGATGAGGTTACTGCGCGTCGGTGCGCGGGAGGCCGGCCAAGGCGCTCCAACGCGGATCGACGCGCGGTGCGCACTGGCAGGGGCCGAGGTTCTTGTCGGCACCGCACTGCGCACATAACCCCTGACAGTCCGGTCGGCAGAGGGCGTAGGCCGGTGCGGCCAGCAGCCATTCCTCACGGATGGCCGGGCGCAGATCCAACTCGATTGCGCCCGGGTCGATCGGGTAGACATCGCCGTCTGCGTCGTCGCTGAGCTCATCGCCCGCGAAGACGACGTGAACCTCTTCGTCGACCGGTGCGGCGAAATCGCTCAGGCAACGTCGACACGACACGGTGGTCTCGCCGCTCAAGTGGCCGCTGAAGTAGTAGCGACCGGTCCCAGCCGTCGAGAGTCGGCCGTGCACATGGACGGCATGCACGGGTGTCGGGTCTCCCTCGATCCAGACCGCGTCGTCGGCGTTCAGCGTGTCGTCCACGGTGACCGCCTTCGCCTCGATGGCTCGAAGGTCGTAGCACAGCATAGCCACCAAAGGTATCTGCCTCCGTGGCCCGCTTCAAGGGGTCAGAGACCTTGAAACCGGTGCCCCAAGTGCAAGCCGGGCCGGCAGTTAGCCGGCCCGAACGTGGTCCTGAGAGGGTCTCGGGCGCCGCCGACGGCGCGGCGACCCCGTTACGCCAGCGACGCGGCGTCGAAGAAGAAGCCGATCTCGCGCGCGGCGTTCTCGTCGGAGTCCGACGCGTGGATCGCGTTCTTCCCCTTCGACTCGGCGTAGAGCTTCCGGATCGTGCCGGGCGCGGCTTCCGCCGGATCCGTTGCGCCGATGACCGTGCGCAGATGGGCCACGGCATCCGCTCGCTCGAGCGCCAGGGGCATGCACGGCCCGGAGCCCATGAAGCCCACCAGCTCGGCGTAGAACGGGCGCTCCTTGTGCACCGCATAGAACGCCCCGCCCTGCGCGGGCGAGAGCGTAAGGACGCGCGCCGCCTTGATCGTGAAGCCCTCGGCTTCGAGGTGGGCGATGATCTTGCCGGCCTTGCCGGTGGCAAAGGCGTCTGGCTTGACGATGGCGAGGGTGTGGATGCCGGGCATATCGGAAAAGGCGATGAGGGCGATGGAAGGCACTGCGTGGATGAACGGCTGGCCAAGTCTAGTCGGGGCGTGACCGGGCGGGGAGCGTGGCGGGTGGACTGGACAGGGTCCGGAACGCCGCGAGTTGAAGCGATACTGTACATCACGTACTACGGGAGCCTCGCATGCGTACGGTGTCCTTCACGTTGCCCGAGTCATTGGACGATGCGCTGACCGAGCTGGCGCGTCGGTGCAACTCCACGCGCTCTGTGTTGGTGCGAGACGCGCTTGAACGGCTGACGCGCGATGGATACCACTCGGTGACGACCCTCGTGAACGAACTCGTGGGACCCCTCGACGGCCCGGCCGACCTCTCGACAAATCCCAAGCGTCTTCGCGGCTACGGCACATGAGCGTGTCGATCGTCGACACGGGGCCATTCGTGGCCCTCCTCCCGTGTTCTCGTTAGCTGCCGAGATCGGGAGCGTTCGCGCACTGATGCGGCGCTATGTGACCGTGCCAATGTCGCTCGCAGAGGCCTGCCTCGTGCGAATGTCGGAGCGCGAGACGCGGTAAGCCAAGGCAGACGTTCGGCAACCAGGCGCGCATTCGCATCGGGCGATCACTCGATCGGGCTCGCCTTTGCTGTGCCGTTCACATCACCGTCATCCCACGGCGGTCGCAACCGGTCAATGCGTAGCCGGGGCTCGGTACTCGCTGCATTGATCGTGATTTCCCCCGCCTCGCGCGCTGCACGGATGGCGCGTGCAAGCCGATCGCGATCCACGAACAGCTCGGGTGCGCGCTCGGGCGGCAATGTCTCGACGAACTGGGCCAGTTCGCTTTGCGTAAACTCCATCGAACGGACGCCGCTCGTTCGCCGTCGCCACGAAAGGAACTCGTGTACTGCGCTGTAGAGCGCCGCGTCCATCATCTCTCCGGCAACCGAGTGGCCCGCGCCGCGGCGGACACCAACTCCGCACGCCGCACCCGTCGCTGCGCCCGCTCTCGGACGCAGCGACGTACCCGCGACTACTACACCCGCGCCTTGAGCAACTCCACAAAATCCAGCGGCCGCTTCGCCACACCCATCCCAGCGGCCTCAAACGCCGCGATCTTCTCCGCCGCCGTACCACTCGACCCCGAGATGATCGCCCCCGCGTGCCCCATGCGACGCCCCGGCGGCGCGGTCTGTCCGGCGATGAAGCCCACCACCGGCTTCTTCATCTTCGTGCGCACGAACTCGGCGGCCTCCTGTTCATCGGTGCCACCGATCTCGCCCATCATCGCGACGGCCTTGGTCTGCGGATCCGCCTCGAACGCCGCAAGGCAATCGATGAAGTTGGTCCCGTTGATCGGGTCACCACCAATGCCCACACACGTCGACTGCCCGATCCCCGCGCGTGTGAGCTGATAGACCACTTCGTACGTCAGCGTGCCCGACCGCGACACTACGCCCACCGGGCCCGGCGTACAGATGCGCCCCGGAATGATGCCGACCTTCGACGCGCCCGGCGTGATGAGCCCCGGGCAATTCGGGCCGATGAGCCGCGCACCATGCTCCTTCACGAACGGGTACACGCGTGTCATGTCGAGCACGGGCACCCCTTCGGTGATGCAGACGATGAGTGCCACGCCCGCCGCCGCCGCTTCCATCATCGCGTCGGCCGCGTACATGGGCGGGACGTAGATCACGCTCGTGTTCGCCCCCGTTGCCTTGACGGCGTCGGCCACCGTGTCGAAGACGGGCACCTTGCCCTCGAACATCTGCCCGCCCTTCCCCGGCGTCACACCGGCGACGACGTTCGTACCGTACTCGAGCATCTGCTTGGCATGGAACGACCCATCGCGCCCAGTGATGCCCTGCACGAGCAACTTCGTGGAGTTGTCGATGAAGATGGACATCAGGCCGCCCCTCCCTTGGCGAGCGCCACCGCGCGCTGCACCGCCTCGTCCATGTCGCTCGAGGCGCTGAAGCCGTTCTCCTGCAGGATCTTCACTGCGATCTCCTCGTTGGTACCGGTCAGTCGGATCACGATCGGTACCTTGAGCGGACTCTGCTTCGTCGCCGTCACGATGCCGTTGGCCACGTCATCGGTGCGCGTGATGCCGCCGAAGATGTTGAACAGGATGGCCTTCACGTTCGGATCGGCCGTGATGATGCGCAGCGCGTTGACCACCTTCTCCGGATTCGACGAGCCGCCGATATCGAGGAAGTTGGCGGGCTCGCCGCCGTAGTACTTGACGAGATCCATCGTCGCCATCGCGAGGCCGGCACCATTGACGCAGCAGCCCACGTTGCCGTCGAGCTTGATGAAGGTGAGGTTCGCGTTGCGCGCATCCACCTCGCTCGGCGCCTCGCTCGATTCGTCGCGCAGCGCGGCGATCGACGGCTTGCGATCGAGCTCGTTGTCGTCGATGACCATCTTGCCGTCGACGGCGATGAGTTCGTTCGTCGGCGTGACGACGAGTGGATTGATCTCCGCCAGCGAGCACCCCGCTTCCATGAACGCGTCGTAGAGCTGTGTCATGATCGCGGCGGCCTGACGCGCGAGCTTCACGTCCTTGTACAGGAAGAAACCCATCTGCATCGCCTGGAACGGCAACAGACCGTAGCGCGTGTCGACGGCCTCGTACATGATCTTCTCGGGCGTCGTCGCCGCGACTTCCTCGATGTCGATGCCGCCCGCCGCGCTCACCATGAAGACCGGTGCCTTGCGCGCGCGGTCGACGATGATGCCCACATAGGCTTCGCTCGCGATGTCGGCGGCCGTCGTGACCAGCACCTTCTCGACGGTGAGCCCCTTGATGTCCATGCCGAGGATGGCCTGCGCCTTCTCGCGCGCGACCGCGGGCGTGGGGCAGTACTTCACGCCACCGGCCTTGCCGCGCCCACCGGCGTGGACCTGGGCCTTGACCATGACGGCCGTGCCGAGCCGCGTCGCGATCGCTTCGGCCTCGTCGGGGGTGGTGGCAATGTCGCCGGGAGGAATCGGCACGCCGATGGCGCGCAGCAATTCCTTGGCTTGGTATTCGTGCAGGTTCACGCGGACTCCGTGTCGGAGAAAGGTCGCGGGCAATGGTACGACATGGCGGTGCCCGATGGCACCCCATCCTGGTGCTGCATCATGGGACGGCCGGCAGCACGCGGCCAAGACTATCGAACGCGGCGCCAAAGCGGAGCCAATCGCCACGCGCCAGCGCGGCGCGCATCGCGTCGTAGAGGCGACGGGCGTCGGCCGGGGTCATCGCGCGTCGCGGCACGGGCTCGATGACTGCGCCACCGAGGGCGCGGACGGCGTCGGCGAGAGTGGCCCCACCCGCGGCCGTCGTCGGACTCGTCGCCACACCGACGCGCTCGAGGACGGGCCGCTCCTCGGCATCCGTTCCGAAGGCGGGTACAATCGCCGCCGGGCGCGCGCCGACGAGGGTGATGCGTGCCGGCGCAACCACGCCACGCGGCGCGCGCGGTGCCACGCGTTGTGCCGTCGAGTCGTCGCGTGGCAACGCGACGCTGCGCGCCTGCTCGAGGAGCTCGGGCCATCGCGACCCGTCGCGCAGCGGCAACCAGCGCGTGCCTCGATCGGCGCCGCCGACGGCGAGCATGAGCCCGTCGATGCGATCATCCGCCCCGATGAGCGGCGTCATGTATCCGATGACACCGTCGATCAGCACCGGGGCACTGCCAAGCGGTGTCGTCCCTTCCGCGACGCGTCTGGGCTGCACGTCGCCCGGTGCGCGCACGCCGTAACGCGCGAGCACGCGCGCCTGCGCGACGGCCAGATCGATCGGCGGTGGCAGTGCGGCGGCAAGCGTGGGTGCCAGCGCGGCGGAGGTGACAAAGAGCTCGGGGAATCGCTGCTGCCACGATCGCGCGATCGGATCGGGTGACGACGCGAGCACGAGCTGCACGCGCCCGGTCGCCGCGTCGACGAGCGCGGTGGCGGCGTGTCGTGCATACGTTGCGACTTCGCTGCCGAACGGGATCGCCTCGCTGATCGGATAGCGCTCCGAGGTCGAGTACAGATCGAGCGTCCAGTAGAGCGTCCCCTGATGCAGCAGTGGGCGCACATCCGGGCTCTGGGCGAAGATGGGGGCCAACGCCTCGATGCGCTGCCGCACATCGCGTCGCAGCACGATCTGCCGTTCGCTCCCCTCGCGCGCGAAGAGCAGTCCGGGATTCCGCAGGCTCCATGCATGCGACACGCGAGACAGCGTGCCCGAGAGCGATGTGCCCGCGGCGGCGCTCGAATCATCGACGAGCCGCACGCCGGTCGCCCCTTCGGCGACGAGCGGCTCCTCGAGCGGTGCGGTGGCGCGCAGCGGGGCACCGCGCTCGTCGCCGAGCGTGGCGTCGATCATCGAGACGCTCCACCGACGGGCGCTCGCGGCGGGTGCGGGCGCTTCGACGACGATCGTGCGAATCGTGGGCGGTCCGGCTGCATCGCTCACCATGTGTCCGAGACTGCTGGTGATCGAGCGATCGCGATCGGTCCGCGTGATCCACTCGCGGAGTCGTCCGTCATCCCACAGCGCGGCGTCCTGCACGTCCGGCCGCGTCGCCGTGTCCGCGGCGGCCGCGCGCGCCGTGAAGGCGTCCACGGCAAAGGCGCGTCGGGAGTACGCCGCGCGTGCATCGAGGTAGGCGCGCTCGCCACGCAGCGGATCGGGGCCACGATCCACGCGGCCGGCGAGCATGGGCGCGAGCTGTCGCCCGACCACCGCCGCCACGATGACGATCGTCGTCACCACGAGCGCCATGCGCACCTGCCCCACCCATCCGGTGCGCAGCACGACGACGGCCGCCAGCAGCGAGAGAAACGCGAGCGCGAGATCCGCGCGTTGCGACACGAGGCGATCGACGCTCACGAAAGCGCCGTCGGGGCCGGTGCCGGTCGTGAAGAGATCGTACGCGTCGAGGCGATAGCTCCACGCGAGCAGCAGCAGCACGAGCGCACCGAGCACGGAGAGATGCCGCCGCACGTGCGTCGTGGCCCGGAAGCGCCGCTCCTCGAGTCGCAGGCTGCGCGTGAGCGCGTAGAGGAAGAACACGAGCAACCCGACAGTCGTCAGCGCGAGCAGCGTCCAGAGATACGCGGCGTTCTCGATCGGCAGCCAGTAGACGTAGAAGCCGAAGTCGCGCTCGAACACACCTTCGCCGTCGTTGAAGGGGAGTCCGTGTCGTGCCATCGCGATGCGATGCCACCCCGAGAGCGGCGCGGCGAGCGCGGCACCGAGCACCACGGCGCCCATCACGCAGAACCAGAACAGGCGCTGCGGTGGGACGACGGCGGGGATCTCGATGTTGCCCACGCGCGTGGGCACGGCCACGGCGACGATCGAACGCCGCACGGCGTACAGGTTGGCAAAGGCGAACGCGGTGCCGCCGGCGAAGCCCAGCCCTCTGAGCAGCGCAAGGTCGATGATCTTTTCGCGCCAGACGGGGCCGGCCCCCATCGCGGCGTACCAGAGCTGATCGACGCGCAGATCGGCGAGCGCACGCCCGACGATCAGCACCAGGGCGACGAGCCCCAGTCCGTAGACGAGTGTCCTGCGAGTCGGTGGCACCGCGGCGTGCGCGCGCCGCAGCTCAGACGGCGACGCCGCGGGCGCGCAGCCAGCCGTCCATCTCCGCCTTGATCGCCTGGAGCCGCTCCTCGCTGCGTGCCTCGAAGCGCATGACGATCACGGGCTGCGTGTTGCTGGCGCGCATGAGCCCCCAGCCGTCACCGAAGAGCACGCGCACCCCATCGACATCGATGACCTCGTGCGTGGCGCGGAATGCGGCGACCGCCTCGTCCATGAGCGGGAACTTCTTCTCTTCGTCCACCTCGATGCGCAGTTCGGGCGTACTCACGTAGTGCGGCACGTCGGCGAGCATTTCGTCGACCCGCTTGCCGCTCTCGGCGACAATGCGCAGCAGCCGCGCCGCGCCGTAAAGCGCGTCATCATGCCCGTAGAACCCTTCGGTGAAGAACATGTGCCCCGACATCTCGCCGGCGATGGGCGCATGGGTCTCCTTCATCTGCTGCTTCACGGCGTGAATGAGATCTTCAAGATTCTCGGGGACCGTCGGATCGGGGTGGTGATTGGGAAACGATCCGTCGCTCTCGGTGAAGAGTCCGATCGCATCCGACAGTCCGAGCGCCTGCATCATCTGCGGCGCGACGACTGCCCCCACGCCGTTGCCGCAGTCGTAGACGACCTTGAGCTTCCGTGGCAGCGGCCCCGTCTTCTGTGCCACGTCGGCGATGTAGCGATCGATCACCTCGGCCTGCCGCACGCGCCCCTGCCCGTTCACCGTGCGATTGGCGACGATGGTGCGATAGAGCTCCTGGATCTCCTCGCCGTGCATGGAGCCCTTGCCGATCGAGATCTTGAAGCCGTTGTACTCGGGCGGATTGTGCGAGCCGGTGATCTGGATCCCCGCGACCACGGGCTCGTGGTGCAGCGTCCAGTACAACACCGGCGTGGGGACGATGCCCACATCCACCACATCGTAGCCGCTGTCGAGCAGCCCCTGCACCAGTGCGTCGCGGAGGGCATTCCCGCTCGGCCGATTGTCACGCCCGATGGCGACCGCGCCGGCGATCTGCCGATCCGCCAGCGCCTGTGCAAAGCCGCGTCCCAGCGCATAGGCGACTTCGCTGGTCAGATCCTTGCCGACAATGCCGCGTACATCGTACTGCCGGAAGATCGTGGCGCTGATGGACGAGCTCATGGCGAGGGATCAGGGCTGAATGGTGGTCGCAACGGTGGGCCCACCGGCGAACGCGCTGGGCGCGCTGCGCTGGGCGAGACGGGTAAGCGACGACGGGAGCACGCCGAGCACAAGCACCACCACGGCGCAGGCGATGGCGATTGCCCGGACACCCGTGGGCGGCGCCGGGATTGGCCGCGCCGCAGGGACCGGGGACTGCATGAAGGCGGGCGCGATCAATCCCAGGTAGTAGCCACCGGAGACCACGCTCGAGAGCACGAGCACGATGGCCAACGTCTGCTGCGGCACGCTCGCCTGCAGGGCGGCCTGCAACACCTGCCACTTGGCAAAGAAGCCAACGCCGCCGGCGAGCGGGAAGCCGAGCATCGACAGGACGCATACCGCAAAGGCGAGGGCGAGCCACGGATGCCGCTCGCGCAGACCGGCGAGATCCTGTCGCACGAGCGGGCGGTCGGTGCCATCACTCAGCGCGACCAGCACGGCAAAGGCTCCCATGGTCGCCAGCGTGTACGCCACGAGATAGAACACCAGCGCCGTCGCGCCTTCCGCCGAGAACGACACCACGGCGACAAGGAGATAGCCCGCATGCGCAATGCTCGAGTAGGCGAGCACGCGCTTGATCTGCTGCTGGCCGAGTGCGAGCACGTTGCCGATCACCATGGTCGCCGCGGCGAGCACCCAGAGCACGGGGTGCCAGTCGGCGAGCAGCGGTGCAAAGGCCTCGGCCGTGATGCGCAGGAAGATGGCGAACGCAGCGGCCTTGACCGACGCGGCCATGAAGCCGGTCACCGCCGTGGGCGCGCCGTCGTAGACATCCGGCGTCCACAGGTGGAACGGGGCCGCCGCCACCTTGAAGGCGAGCCCCACGAGCATCAGCGCCACACCGGCCATGAGCAGTCCGGGCAGCTTGGCGCCGGAAGCGACTGCACTGCCAATCCCCTCGAGCTGCATGCTCCCCGTCGCACCGTACACGAGCGCGATGCCATACAGGAGAAAGGCCGTGGAGAACGCGCCGAGCAGGAAGTACTTGACCGCGGCTTCGGCGGCGCGGGCACTCGTACGATGCATCGCGACGAGGACGTACGTCGCGAGTGACATGAGCTCGATACCGAGAAACACCACCATCAGATCGCGCGCCGCGGTCAACAGCGTCATGCCCGTGGCAGCAAGCAGCAGCAGCGCGGGGGTCTCGGCCCGCGCGACGCCGGCTCGACGATCGTATGCCTCCGTGAGGACGACTGCGGCGCCCGTCCCCGCGCACAAGAGTGCGGTCAGCGTCCAGCGGAATCCGTCGTTGGCAATGAACGTGGTCCCTGGCGCGAGCGGTGCACCGGTGAGCATGCCGATGGCAAGCACCACGCCTACCACGGCGGTGGCCAGCGCTGCCATCGCGGCCCGATGCGATCGCCCCGCATCTGCTCCGGACACACCGAGGAGCAGCGTGATCATGGCGCCAACGGAGAGCACAACTTCGGGGAGGATCAGCATCAGCATCCCCGACACATTGGGCGCGTTCATCGTGCGCCCTCGGTGCCCAGGGCGACCGGTCCATCACCCTGGAAGTTCACACGCCCCTCCGGCAGTTGCCGCGCCGCGATGCGCTCGGCGGCGGGTGCGAGCATGCGCATCATCGGTGCGGAGCCGATGCCGAGCCAGACGATGGCGAGCACGAACGCACCCATCGCGATCGACTGCCGCAAATCGAGATCGCGGAACGGGCGAACGTCAGCCGATGCGGTGAAGACTACGCGCTGCATGGCGGAGAGCAGGTACACCGCGGCGAGCACCACACCGACGATTGCCACGAGCGTCGGCACCGGATAGACGCGCCAACTGCCGAGGAAGGAGAGGAGCTCTCCGATGAAGCCGTTGGTGGCAGGCAAGCCGATCGCGCTCATCGTCACGATGATGAACGCCGTCGCCAGCAGCGGGGCCTGCGTGGCCACTCCACCGAGCGACTCGATGGCGAAGGTGCCGCGCTGCGCCCCCACGATGCCCACAAGAATGAAGAGCGCACTCGTGGTGATGCCCAGGTTGATCATGAGCAGCATCGCCCCCTGCGCGCCCGTGGGCGTGAAGGCAAAGAGCGCGAGTAGCACGAGTCCCACGTGCGAGATGCTGGCGTACGACACGAGCCGCTTGAGGTCGGGTTGCACCACGGCGAGCAGTGCACCGTAGATGATGCCGGCGACCGCGAGGGCAACAATGGTGCCGCGCATGGGTTCGGCGAGCGCCGCCGCAGGGAAGAGCGGCAGTGCCACGCGGGCGATGGCAAAGGTGCTCACCTTGAGCCCGAGGGCGAGCGCGCCCATCGTCGGCGCCTCGCGCTGCGCGTCGGGGAGCCAGCTATGGAGCGGCAGCAGTGGTGCCTTGACCAGGAACGCCAGCAGAAACGCCGCGAGACACCAGCGCGCTGCCGCATCGCTCATTCGGGCGGCCGCCAGTGCGTCGTACGCGAAGCTTATGCCCCCCGCGGCATTCCACACATACACCACCGCCACGAGCATGAGCAGCGAGCCCAGCGTGGTGACGATGAAGTACTTGAGCGCTGCCCGCGGGGCCGCCGTGCCGCCCCAGACGCCGACGACGAAATACATCGGAATGAGCAGCAGCTCCCACGCGACATAGAAGAGCAGCAGGTCGCGGGCGAGAAACACGCCCATCAGCCCTGACGCAACCGCACTGAGGCAGGCGAAGTACGCCGGCCGGCGCTTGGCCACTTCATTCCACGTTGCGAGCAACGAGAAGGGCAGCACGAGTGCGCTCATGACGACCATCACGAGCGCGAAGCTGTCGGCACCCAACGAGAAGCGCGCCCCGATCTCGGGGATCCACGCGGCGTCGGCCGTGGCAAGCCACGCGCTGCCCGTGGCGTGTACCGAGACGGCCAGCACGATGGCCAGCACCGCCTCGAGGCCAAACACACCGAGCGCGAGGGTCCGCGCATCAATGCCCGACGATGAATCCCCCTCGCCACTGCGGCCAAGCACGGCGATCAGTGCGGCACCGATGAGTGGCCAGGCCACGAGTGCAACCAACAGAACGGCGGCGCTCATCACGATCTCCAGGCCAGGGCGGCGAGCGTGCCGAGCACGCCCAGGGCAACCACCCACACGTAGCGACTCGCGTCGCCCACCTGCACCTGCGCACTCACCCACTGCGCGGCGCGCGCGAGGCCGCCGCCACCGCCGGTGAGCGCGCCATCCACGCCGCGATCAACCGTGCCCCACAACACGCGCTTCGCAAACGCGAGTACCGGGCCCACGAGTCCGCGCTGCACGGCGGCATCCACGTCATAGGCGCGCTCGAGCAGCCCGCCAAAGCCGGTGCCCGGCGTGGCGTGATGCGCGTCGACGGGTGCCCAGCGGCGCCACAGCCAGAGTGCGATGCCGATGCCGAAGATCGCGTTGATTACCGCACCACCGGTGATCCAGAGCTCCTGCTCATGTGGCAGCGCGGCAATTGGCGCGAGGCGGCGCGTGGTCTCGCCGACGATCGGTTCGAGCCAGTGTTCGAGCACACCCACCGGACCGATGGGAATGAGCGCCGGCAGATTGAGCCACCCACCGGCAACGGTCAGGATGCCCAGCGCCACCAGCGGCCAGAGGAGCGTGCCGTGTGCATCGTGCACCCCCTGCTGCACCGAGGTGCTGCTGCGCCCCGGCCCTTCGAAGGCGAGCAGAGCCAAGCGCGTCATGTAGATCGCGGTCAGCAGCGCGGTGATGGTGCCGAAGCCGAGCACCACGAAGAGCACCACCTGTCCCGAGAGCCCCATGAGCGAGGCCGACGCGAGCGGCGACCCCATGGCGCGTGCGAACACGGAGACGAGGATCTCGTCTTTCGAGAAGAAGCCCGCAAGTGGTGGAATGCCCACGATGGCGAGCGTCGCGATCCACATGAGCGCACCGGTCGCGGGCATCGCGGCGCGCAGCCCTCCCATGTTGCGCAGGTCCTGCGCGTCCCCGTGCTCATGCGCGTGGTGGTAGGCCGCGTGCATGGCATGAATCACCGCGCCGGCCCCCAGGAAGAGCAGCGCCTTGAAGAACGCATGCGTCACCAGATGAAAGACGCCCGCCGTGTAGGCGCCGACGCCGACACCCATGAACATGTAGCCGAGCTGTGAGACGGTGCTGTACGCGAGCACCTTCTTGATATCCCATTGCCGGAGCGCAATGGATGCCGCGAAGAGCGCCGTGATCGCGCCAATGAGTGCCACCGCGAGTGACGCGGTGGGGCTCGCCGCGAAGATCGGGCTGGCCCGCACCACCAGATACACGCCCGCCGTGACCATCGTGGCGGCGTGGATGAGCGCGGAGACCGGTGTCGGGCCGGCCATGGCATCGGGGAGCCACAGATAGAGCGGCACCTGCGCGCTCTTGCCCGCGCACCCGAGCAGCAACGCCAGGCCGATGGCCGTGATCAGGCCCGTGGACATACCGGAGAGCCCCGCGTGTGCGCCGGCAAAGTCCAGGTGCCCCGTCTGCGTGAACAGGATGCACATGGCGGCAATCAGCCCCATGTCGCCGATACGATTGACGACGAACGCCTTGCGCCCTGCATCGGCGTTGGCCGACTCACCGAACCAGAAACCGATGAGCAGATATGAACACAGTCCAACGCCTTCCCAGCCAATGAAGAGCACGGGGTAGCTCGCGCCCAGTACCAGCACGAGCATGAAGGCGACGAAGAGATTGAGATAGGCGAAGTAACGCGCGAATCCCGGATCGTCGTTCATGTAGCCCACGCTGAACACATGGATCAGCGTGCCCACGCCGGTGATGACGAGGGCCAGTACTGACGACAGCCGGTCGAAGGTGAAGTCCCACGCGATGAGCGGCGTCCGGCCTGCCTCAGTCGGGAAGACCAACCAGTCGCCGAAGTGCGCGGTGACCGCCCCCGCGCCGCTGGTGAGCTGCACGAAGAGCAGCACCGCGACGATGAACGCGGCGGCGATGCTGCCGACGCCAAGCATCGACGCGAGCCCCACGGGCGCGGGAGCGTCCGGCGCGTGGGTGCGCGTCCGCGCGGTCTGCACGGCCAGGGCGCCGTTGGCGACGGCGCCGAGCGCGGGGAGTCCGATCAAGGCGGCCAGCAGCGCGTTCTGCTGGACCGTGGTGGTGGAGTCGGCGATCATCGCGTCACCCCTTGAGCAGGCGGAGAGACGACAAGTCGACCGTCCCGAAATGGCGGAAGACCGCGATCACCAGCGCGAGTCCGATCGCTGCTTCCGCCGCCGCGACGGTCATTACGAGGATCACGAACACCTGTCCGGCGTTGCCATGCAGCTTGGAGAGCGCCACGAACGACAGGTTCACCGCGTTGAGCATCAGCTCGACGCACATGAAGAGGACGATCGCGTTCTTGCGCGTCAGCACGCCGATGGTGCCGATCACGAACAGCACCGCCGAGACCACGAGCGCTTCGGAGATCATGCCGCCGTCCTCCGCTTGGCCAGCACCACGGCGCCCACGAGCGCGGTGAGCAGCACGATGCTCGTCAATTCGAAGGCCAGCAGATAGTCGGTGAAGAGGAGCTGCGCGACCGGTTCCACCACGTTGCTCGTGGACGTGCTCGACGGGACCAGCGCGGGCAGCACGGCATCCCCGCGCCGCGCGGCCAGCAGGAGCGCGAGCAGGGCGGCGCCCACCACGCCCGCGGTGAGCTGCCCGCCGATGCCGCGCAGGTCGGGTCGGTCGCCTGCTCGGCCGAGATTGAGCAGCATCACCACGAAGACGAACACCACCATGATGGCGCCCGCGTACACCAGCACCTGCACGGCGCCGACGAACGGCGCGTCGAGCAGCACGTAGAGGCCGCTCAGCGCGAACATCGTGTTCACCAGCCAGAGGGCGGCCGGCACCGGTCCCTTGCGCGTCACGAACGCCAGCGCCGAGCCGATGGTGAGCAGCGAGAACAGATAGAAGAAGTACCGCGAGAGATCGCTCATCGCGTTCACTCGCCCGCGGGCTCGGCCGGATCCCACAGCTCGCTCACCGGGTGCGTCTGCGCGGTGAGGCGCTCGAGGTCATACACGAAGCGCTCGCGCGAGAACTCGGCGTTCTCGTAGTGGCGCCCCACGTGGATCGCTTCTTCAGGGCAGACTTCCTGACAGTAGCCGCAGAAGATGCAGCGGAACTCGTCGATCTCGAATAGCAGCGGATAGCGATTACCCTGTTCGTCTTCGCCCGGCACGAGCTTGATGCAGTTGGCCGGGCAGACCGTCGGGCAAAGGCCGCACGCGACGCACTTGGCCTTGCCGGTCTCGGTGGTGAGCATGCGGTGCGTGCCGCGCCAGCGTGGGGCCAGATCCCACTTCTGCTCGGGGTACTGCATCGTGACCTTGTGCGGGTCGACGAGGTGCTTGAACGTCGTCACCATGCCCTTGAGCGTGGCCTTGACGTAGCTGATCTCCTCGAGCGGTCGCTCGACTGTTTTGACCTGGATCGCCATCAGCGTCTATCCCGCAAAGTGTTGTCGTCCCGACCGAGCCGCGGAGCGGCGAGTGGAGGGACCCCCGCGCCCTGCACGGAGGTCCCTCGACTCCGCGCGGCTCCGCCGCGCTCCGCTCGGGACGACGGTGGGGTGTGACCTCGTGTGTCGTCCCGACCGAGCCGCGGAGCGGCGAGTGGAGGGATCCCCGCGCTCTGCACGGAGGTCCCTCGACTCCGCGCGGCTCCGCCGCGCTTCGCTCGGGACGACGGTGGGGTGTGACCTCGTGTGTCATCCCGACCGAGCCGCGGAGCGTCGAGTGGAGGGACCCCCGCGCTCTGCACGGAGGTCCCTCGACTCCGCGCGGCTCCGCCGCGCTCCGCTCGGGACGACGGTGAGTGGGCACCCATCACGCCACTCCCGCCGGCGTGGTATCGACCTCGCGCTGCCGCGACGGATTGCCCCCGTACCGTCGCGCCACCGCGCTCCGCTCGCGCAGACGCTCGACCTCGGCCAACCGTGCGCGCGGACTCGCGGGGCTGATGAGTCGGCCACGATCGAGCACACGCGAGCAGATGAAGAGCAGCACCACGTTGAGCGCAAAGAGCGCCGCGCTGAACGCAATGCTGTTGCGCAGTCCCGCCGCCTCGAGCGCCAGCGTGAAGGCGGCGATGATCACGATGTACGCGAGCGCGAGAGGGAGCATCACCTTCCAGCCGAGCGCCATGAGCTGATCGTACCGGAAACGCGGCAGCGTCCAGCGGATCCAGACGAAGCTGAAGAGCGCGACGCCCAACTTCGCGGCAAAGGCCGCGAACGTGACGAGCGTCTTGAGTACCGTCCACGGTCCCGTGTTGTCCCACGAGGTGAACGGCACGTCCCACCCGCCGAGGAACAGCGTCGTCGCCAGCGCCGAGACCGTGATCATGTTCGCGTACTCGGCGAGCGGGAACATGGCGTATGCCATGCCGCTGTACTCCGTGTGGTAGCCGGCGACGAGCTCCGACTCCGCTTCCGGCAGGTCGAAGGGCAACCGGTTGGTCTCCGCGAAGCCCGCGATGACGAAGAGAATCCACGAAATCGTCAGCAGGAGCACGTTCCACCCCTGCGCCTGCTGCTGCTGGATGATTGCCGAGAGCGACACGTTGCCAGCAAGCAGGAGCACCGGGATCGTGCTCATCCCCATCGCGATCTCGTAGCTCACCATCTGCGCGCTCGAGCGGAGACCACCCAGCAGCGCGTACTTGTTGTTCGACGCCCAGCCGGCGAGCACCAGGCCGTACACGCCGATCGACGAGATGGCGAGCATGAAGAGGAAGCCCACCGGCAGGTTGGCGATCGACATGTCGACCAGCCCCCACGGCGTCGGCAGCGGTGCGGCAAAGGGAATCACCGCCCACGTCACCATCGCCGGCATGAACGCGAGCGCCGGTGCAATACGGAAGAGCAATCCCTCCGCCTCACCGGGCTTCGTGCTCTCCTTGATGAAGTTCTTGATCCCGTCGGCCACCGGCTGCAGCAAACCAAACGGGCCAGTGCGATTGGGACCGCGCCGATCCTGAATCCACGCCGAGATCTTGCGCTCGGCGAGCGTCATGAGCGCGACCGTCACGAGATAGGCGACGAAGAAGACGAGGATCTTGATGATCGCCGCAACGACAAACGGTCCGTCCGCGAGCGGCCCCTGCGGGTCACCCGTTGGAAACAGCGACGCAACGTCCTGCATGAGCAGCATCACGCGACGCCCTCACGCACTGCACGACCGGCACCGAGCGCGGTGTAGCTGAGCGGCACATCACCCTGCACCACGAGTCCGCGCAGGCCGAGGCGATCGTAGTCCATGCCGGCAAACGGTGCGGCACGCTCGGCGAGCGCGTCGAGCGCCTCGCTCGCCGTGAAGTACCCCTGCCCCGCGCCACGCGTGGCCGCGAGATCGCCGAGCACCGACCAGCTTGGCCGCACCTGCCCCGGCGCCTGCTTGGCCTGCAGGAAGCGCTGCACGCGACCACGAAGATTCGTCCACGTACCGTCTTCTTCGGCAAAGGTCGCCGTGGGAAGCGCGACGTCCGCGGCGCCACGCACCTCGTCGGGCAGCGTGGTGCCAACGACGATCGTCTTCGATGCGCGCGCGAGCACGGCGATGTCGATGCCGTCGAGCGATTCGTCGGCGATGAGCAGCGTGTCGCCGTCACGCAGCACATCCGCCAGATCATCGATCTCGCGGAAGCCGAGCAACCGGGCGCCGGTGCCATTGGGCACGCGCTCGGCGCGGAGGGAGAGATCCTTCACGCCGGGGAGTGCGTCTTCACGTCCCGTGGGCACACGGAAGACGCCGATCGATCCTTCCCCGCCCTTGTCGATGATCTGCGAGA
>JALOPS010000511.1 GCA_025453745.1 Gemmatimonadaceae bacterium | reverse complement strand
GCGACGCGTCCATGTCGGGCGCGACGCCGAGGGCGTGGGCGAGGGAGGCGAGGGAGCGGGGGGCCATGGAGCGGAGTCGACGCGGAGCCGTACGCGTGACGACGACGCCGATCGCGGGACGTCACATGAGGACCCGCTATGTTCGCTTCCCAGAACACGTTACCTTTTCCGGTCTCATGTCAGACCGGGCGTTCCTGCTCACCCTCGCGTACGACGGGACCGACTTTGCCGGCTGGCAACGACAGCGCGACACTCGGACCGTCCAGGGCGAACTCGAGCGCCTCCTCGAACGCTTGGGCGACCGGCCGGCCCGGGTCACGGGGGCCGGCCGAACGGACGCCGGCGTGCACGCCACGGGTCAGGCAGCGGGTGTGGTGATGCCCGCATCGTGGACACCGGCGACGCTCAAGCGGGCCGTCAACGGCCTCGCGCCGCGCGATCTCTGGGTGCAGGACGCGCGCGAGGTTCCCACACACCTGCATCCGCGATACGACGCACTCAGCCGCCGGTATCGCTATCTTCTCGCCGTCGGCGAGGACGGCGCGTCGCCCTTTCGACGGCGGTACGAGTGGCACGTGCGCGATCCCCTCGATCTCGCGGTGCTCAACGCCGAAGCGGCCGTTCTCATCGGCGACCATGGATGTCGCGCGTTCGCCGTTGCGCGCACGGCCCCGGCCGACGATCCGCACCGCTGCCTGATCCATCGCGCCGCCTGGCGCGAACGCGAGGGCGGCTTGGTGTTCGACATCGAAGCGAACCGCTTTCTGCATCACATGGTCCGTTTTCTCGTGGGGACGATGATTGACGTTGCCCTCGGCCGCCGCCCGGCCGGGACGCTTGCACACCTGTTGACGCTGGACTCCAACCAGGAGACCTCGGCGCCGGCGCCCGCTCACGGCCTCTACCTCGAGGGCGTGCGCTACCCCGCCGAAAAGCTCGAGTTGGCGGTGGCGGCATGACGCGGCGCACCGTGGCGCGCCCGAGCGTGCTGCTGGGCGCGGCGCTGCTGGCCGGATGCGAAAGCGGTACACCTGCGCGCACCGATGCCCAGCCGCCGGCCGCCCCGCGCGCTGCCGTGGCCTCGGCGCCGGCACCGGCACTCCCCCTCCCTGCGCAGTCGATTCCCGCCTCGCGGCGGACCGCGATCACGACCGCCGTCGAGCGCGTCGCGGCCGCGGTGGTCACCGTGCAGACGGAAACGGTGCAACGCGTTCCGGTCGATCCGTTCGAGTACTTCTTTGGCGGTCGCTCCGGCCAGCGATCGAGCGCAGGCATCGGCTCCGGCTTCGTGGTGCGCGCCGATGGCATCATCGTCACGAACGCCCACGTTGTCAGCGGCGCCTCGAAGATCGCCGTCATGATGCGCGACGGCACGACCTATCCGGCGACGCTCGTGGGTGAAGACGACCAGAACGATGTCGCCGTGCTGCGCGTCGCGGCGAAGTCGCTCCCCGTCGCACCGCTTGGACGTTCCGACGATCTCACCGTCGGCGAGTGGTCGATCGCGATTGGCAATCCGTACGGCTTCGTGCTCGGCAATACCGAGCCCAGTGTCTCCGTCGGCGTGATCAGCGCGATCGGTCGCAATCTCGTCGGCCGGGGTGAAGGGGGCGGCGTGTATGTGGACATGATCCAGACCGACGCGGCCATCAACCCGGGTAACTCCGGTGGACCGCTCGTCAATGCAGCCGGCGAAGTCATCGGCGTGAACAGCTCCATCTACACGCCGAGCGGCGGCTCGGTGGGACTCGGATTCGCGATTCCCATCAATCGTGCGCGTCGCATTGCCGACGACCTGCTGCTCCATGGTGCGGTGCGACAGCCGTGGGTGGGCGTGCGCCTCAAGCTGCCCGACCTCAACAACGTCCGTGATGCGCTGCAGGTCGGCTGCGTGGTGGCCTCGCTCACGCCCGACTCCCCGGCACAGCGCGCGGGCATTCGCGTGGGCGATCAGTTGGTGCGCATCGGCACGCGCGCGCTGCGCAATCCGTTCGACTGGGAGGCGAGCCTCCTCGACCTGCGCGTGGGCGAGTCGGTCCCGGTGCAGGTGCGTCGCGCCGGGCGGGAGTTCACCGCCACACTCGCGATCGCCGACCTGCCGGACGTCGGGGCGCAGAAGGTGCAGGTCTTCCGCGAACTCGAACTCGTGACACTCTCGCCGCAGATCCGCGCCGAGCGTGGCGTGCAGTCGTCTGCGGGGGCGCTGGTGTATCGCGCGTCCGAGCGCATCACCGAGTCCATCGGCCTCGCCCAGGGGGATGTGGTCGTGCAGGTCAATCGGACCACGATCACGGCTGCCGATCAGGCGGCGCAGGTGATCGAACGCGAGGGTGCCCGCGGCCCGGTGCCCCCTGGTGGACCGCTACGCGTCGCGTGCGATGGTCGGGCTGTGGAGCGCGCAGACCCGGCACGGGCTCTGGCGCCGTCTCTGGCTGGCGTTGGCGGAAGCGCAAGCCGAACTCGGCATCGCGCTGCCCGCCGGCGCGGTCGAGGCCATGCACGCCCATCTCGACGACATCGATTTTGCCGCCGTCGCGCAGTACGAACGACGGTTCCGGCACGATGTCATGGCGCATGTGCACGCCTTCGGCGATGTCGCGCCGGAAGCGCGTGGCGTCATTCACCTCGGCGCCACCAGCGCGTACGTCACCGACAACGCCGACCTGATTCTGTTGCGCGAGGGGCTGATGCTCCTCCGCGCGAAGGTCATCACCGTCCTGCGGTCGCTGGCGCGCTTCGCGCGAGAGTGGCGCGACGAGCCGGCGCTCGGCTACACGCATCTGCAACCGGCGCAGTTGACCACCGTGGGCAAGCGCGCGGCGCTCTGGATGCAGGATCTCGTCCTCGACGTCGCGGAGCTCGAGCATCGTATTGCCACGCTCCCCTTCCGCGGCGTGAAGGGGACGACCGGGACGCAGGCATCGTTCCTGGCGCTCTTTGGCGGCGACCACGCGAAGGTGCGCGAGCTCGATCGCCGGGTGACGGCAAAGCTCGGCTTTGCCGCGCTGCTCCCTGTGACGGGGCAGACCTACACCCGCAAGCTCGACGGCTTCGTGCTCGGCACCGTTGCCGGCATCGCCGCGAGCGCCTCGAAGATCAGCGGCGACGTGCGCATGCTGCAGGCATTCGGCGAACTCGAAGAGCCGTTCGAGAAGGAACAGATCGGCTCCTCGGCGATGGCCTACAAGCGCAACCCGATG
This sequence comes from Gemmatimonadaceae bacterium, assembly GCA_025453745.1. Classification (GTDB taxonomy): domain Bacteria; phylum Gemmatimonadota; class Gemmatimonadetes; order Gemmatimonadales; family Gemmatimonadaceae; genus JALOPS01. The sequence goes on along the minus strand of JALOPS010000511.1, from coordinate 530 downwards.
CGCTCCGAACGGATCGCGGCACTTGCGCGCTTCGTGCTGTCGCTCGAGCCCAACGGCAATCAGACCCACGCCGTGCAGTACTTCGAACGCACGCTCGACGATTCGGCCAACCGGCGCCTGGCGCTGCCCGAGAGCTTCCTCGCCACCGATGCCATGCTGGTCCTGCTCGGCAACATCTCGGCGGGCTTCGAGGTGCACCCGGCACGCATTCGCCGACGCATCGCCGACGAGCTCCCGTTCATGGCCACCGAGGAGCTGATCGTGCGTGCGGTGCAGGCCGGCGGCGATCGTCAGGAAGCGCACGAGGTCATTCGCCAGCACTCGATCGCGGCCGCGCGCGCCATGAAGGACGAAGGCTCGCACAACGACATGCTGGAGCGCCTCGCCGGCGATGCCCGCTTTGGGCTCCCCCTCGACGACCTCCGCGGCGCGATGGATGCGCGGCGCTTCATCGGGCGCGCCGCCGAGCAGGTCGACGAGTTTCTCGCGGAAGTGGTGGACCCGTTGCTTGCGCAGCACGCGGCAGCCGC
>JALOPS010000510.1 GCA_025453745.1 Gemmatimonadaceae bacterium | reverse complement strand
ATCCGCCTGGTGCCTTCGTCGGAATGGGTGTTGGGTGCTCGCATTTCGAGCGAGGAGCGCGAGGCCCTGCGAGCGGAGGTGTTGGAAGCGACTCGGGCGGACGGCGAGGCCAGGAACGGAGTGCGGCTCGCCATCGAAGCGGCGAACCGCGTGACAAGCGTTCTGCGCGACGTCACGCCGGAGCGCGTTCGCGTATCGATCGAGGAACTGCAAGACGCGCAGAGTTCCCTTGACGGCACGCCGGACCCGACCACGATCGATCTGCCGAGCCACCTCGTGGAGCTCAAGCGCCGAGTCGACGATGCCAAGCGTGCAGCCGACGAGGTCGAACGCGGCCTGCGCGAACTGAGTGAGGCGCGAGGCACGAAGCGGGGCGCTCTCGAAGAGACACGGACGAATCTGGGCAAGGCGCAGAGCGACCTCACAGATCTGCAGACGCGCTATGGCGCCGCAGCGGAGGATGTCGACTATGACGTTGAAGCCGCAACGACCACGTATGACAAGGCGCGCGAGATCGACTCGGCCGAGGGGCACGTCGCAGCCTTGACGTTCCTGGAGACTGAAGCCAAGCGTGCCAACGACCGGATCGTCAGGTCGGAGTCGGATGCAAAGGCCGAGTTCACGGCATTCATCAACGAGATGTCGATCAACCTCGTCGAAGAACGAGGTGACTGGCGAAAAGCTGCGACGTGGCGCGCGAGGCCGCCAACCAGTCGTTCCGTGCCGACGTTGCCTACCGCATGCGCGAGGCGATCAAGCGTGTAGAGCACGACATTGATGATCTGAACAGAATCCTCCGTGCGTGCCCGGAATTCACCGGCGGCGAGAAGTACCGATTCGTGGCCACACCCGCGCTCGCACACAAGGCGCTGTACGAGCTCATCCAGAGCAGCGCTTTTCTGGAGTCGGGGTCCTCGCCCTTGTTCGAGGCGGCCGACGACGTCCAGAAGAAGCTGGTTTCGTTCCTCGAGGCGTGCGAGACCGGCGCCGACAAGGCCAATAACCCGCTCGAAGACTATCGACTCCTGTTCAACTTCGACCTCGAGATCCGCGTCGGCGACAAGAAGGTCGATTCGCTCAGCAAGCGGCTCGGCGTGGGGTCGAACGGCGAACACCTGGTGCCCTTCTACGTCATCGCGGGCGCTTCGCTCGCCAATGCCTATCGCCTGAAGGCAGGGGAGCCGCACGAGGGCACGGCCGTGATGATCATCGACGAGGCGTTCCACGGCTTCGATGCCCAGAACGCCTACGTCACGGCGCAGTTCCTGCGATCGCTCGGTCTGCAACTCGTCATGGCGGCGCCGGATGCGGACGTCGGGAAGCTGGTGCCGGTCCTCGACTCTTACTACGATCTCGATCGCTTTGGATCGGATGTCTTCACGAGCGAGGTGATCGTCAAGGAAGACGCCCGACGGCTCCTTGAAACCGACATGCCGAGTCGCAATCCGCAACTCGTTGAGCAAATGGCGGTGAAGTTCGGTAGCCCGGCATGAACCCGGTAGCCAGCCAGGCGCTGCTGAAACTCCTGCGTAGAGCGGAGAGCGCGTCGGGGAGGAGCGAGGACGGCCGCAACATCGGTCTGCGCTTCTCCAGCGAGTCCTTGCCCGCCTATTCGGCCATCGGAACGCACGCCGAGAAGGAGGCATGCCATGGTGACCTCCTGCTCGCCGAACGCGACCGAGCGATCACCATCGAATGGGACCGACGCGCGGGCGAACGAAATCAGATCGTCCGAATTCAGCTGCTGGATCGTGAGGCGCTCGCGCGGCACTTGGGATTGGTACCGCGATGGGATGCGGTCGCCAGGGCCGCTCAGCATCTTGGGCCCCACCTGACGGAATACCCGGTGCTGGAGGAAGTGCTGGCGTCTTGGCGTCGAGGCGCGAAGGTCCGCGGTACTGGTCCAGAGGATGTCGAAGCTTGGAGGTACGCGGTCGCCGTCGTGTCGCACTGCCGTGCGCAGGTCGCGACTGATGTGGCGGTGCGCAGGTTGAGCGCGCAGCTGACGGGCGACAGCAAGCGCGTCGAGCAGCTCTCCGCACCCATCGATGTCCTGATCCAGGGTGAGGTAGCGGCCCCAGTCCGCGATCCGGAAGACGTCTTCAATGAGCTTGGGCTCGTCAAGTTTCCGCCGACGTTTCTGATCAGTGGTGCGCTTCAGGTACGCGTCGGCGACCAGCATGTCCCGATTGACGCGCCGTATCTTGGCTTTCCTCCGTCGGCGATCACGGGCTTCGCATCCTGCGAAACCGTGGCCGTGTTGTTGACGGTCGAGAACCTCACGACCTTTCATGAGTTGGTCGGACAGCGTCAGCACATGCCCGCCGCGGTTCTTCTGTACACCGGTGGCATGCCAAGTCCTTCGTGGAAGCGCGTGTACCGCTTGCTCCTGACATCGCTACCAGTCGAGGCCAGGGTGTTCCACTGGGGAGACATTGATGCGGGCGGGTTCCGGATTGCCGACCACCTGGCCGCTTGTGCCGGGGAAGTGGGGCGACGCGTCGAACTGCACGCCATGAGCCCAGATGTGGCGCGTCTCGACTCTGTTTCGTCTCGACGTGCACTCGCGGACGCAGAGGTGTCGATGATCGAGAAGCTCTGCGCCCGGTGGAATTGGGATGCGCCGGCTCGATGGGTATCGGCGCACCGGATTGCGGTGGAGCAGGAGTCGCTGCCCGCGTCCTGGCCATAGCTCCGGGAATCGCGCCGCGAACGGATCGAAGATCGAAGTGGGGCTCAGTACTGCCAGTAACTCGGCGCCTCCGGCTCCGGCGCATCCAGGATCGGGTCGCTTCGTCGAACGAGCGGATCGAGCCAGTCCGCCTTGGCCTTGGCCCACTCGATCCACTGCTGCTTCTCGGGCGTGAGCTCGCCGCCGTGGCGTGCTCGGTCCTCGACGGCCGCGATGAACTCGCGCAAGCGGTTTGCGCGCTGCAGCCGGCTCGCGTCGCGAAACAGGGCGCGCAGCTGGCGACGTTCTTCGTTGCGCGCGCGCACCTGCGCTTCGTATCGGGCGCGCGCTTCCTCGTAGGTCCGCTGGCGGCGCTCCTCTTCCTCCTCCTTCGCGCGTTTCGCTTCGGCCAGGCCGGCGATGGCAGCAACGATGCCGCTCAGCCGCGAGTCGATGAGGCTGCGCTCCGTGTCGTTCCACTTCCGTGAAGGCCACGATCCCACCGTGAGC
>JALOPS010000155.1 GCA_025453745.1 Gemmatimonadaceae bacterium | reverse complement strand
CTCCTGGATCGACTCGATGTCGAGCCCCGAGTGAATCGCGCGCACCTTGGCCGGCCCCAGCCCCGGAATGCGCAGCATCTCGAGCAGCCCTTCCGGGGTGCGCTCCTCGAGCCCGTCGAGCGTCGGCGAGCTCGCGTGGGTCAGGAGCTCCTGCACCACCACGCGCGCCGGTGCGACGAGCGTACTCTCCTCGAGATCCACCAGCGCCGCGAGCTGTTCATCGCTCTGCAGCGCAACCTGACGTGCCGCATCGAGGCACCCCTGCACGATCACGCGCGGCTCGCCGTGCAGGTCGAGCAGCGTCGCGAGGCGGCGCAGGGCGGCAGCGGCAGCGGAACCGGACACGCTGCCAAAGATAGTCCCGTCCCCGGAGGACCGGGGCGGCCGCGGTGGCTACTCGCGCCCGGCGTGGTCGCGCAGCGACTTCACCAGCGCGTGGACCTGGGCCTCCGTCATGTCCATCTCCTGCACGGCGGCGTCCACGTCCAGCAGCCCGCGGCGCAACGATACGGCGACCTGATTGAGATACCGGATGTGCGACAGGATCTCGACGGTCACGCGGCGCAATCCATGATACCGACGCTTCTCCGCGCGCGCGCGATGGTAGCGAGCGAGCAACTCCTCGTCGGTCAGCCGGTTGGCGAGCGATACGACCTCGACCTCCGTGCGCCCCGGTAGCACGCCGCGGTCGGGCATCCCCGCGTCCACCTCGATCTCGCCCGCAAAGAGCGCTTCATCGTTGTGTACCTCGGCGAACCAGAGGCGCCCGATGTATTCGATGCCGTCGTGCGTGATGATCAGCGTCACGGAGAATGGCACGCCGTCGATCGTGATCGTCGAGAGCGGCAGTTGATTGGTGGTCGCCAGCGGCATCGGACGCAGAGGAACAGGGGAAGTCAGGGCGGTGCGCCGAGGAAGTGCTCGATCGCTGAGAAGAGCGCCGCGGGCTGCTCGACATAGGGGACATGCCCACAGTCGTCCAGCACCACCAGCTCGGCACCCAGCGCCACCGCCGTCTCGCGGGAGGACTCGACGGGAATCGGGTCCTCTCGCCCATGCACGACGAGCGTCGGGGTGCGCACGGCACGAAGTGCCGCTCGGAGATCGTAGGCCCCAAGGCTCTCCCAGACGCTCTGCTGCACACGCCCGGTGACACGAAATGGTGTCAGGTTCCTGGCGCGTGACGGTGCGGAGAACCAGGGCGCCACGGCGAGCTCGAAGGTCCGCTGGGCGAAGGCCGCCGGGTCCCGTTCGCGGAGCCCGCTCGCCGCCAACGCCTGCCGCGCCTCGACCAGCGCCGGGTCGCGCTGGCGACGCTGGAACTCCTCGTCCATTGCCGTCCGGAACGCACCGGTGGACGGTGCGGGATCGATGAGCACCAACCGGCCGAAGGGTTGCAATGGCAGCGTGTCGCCCTCGTCGGTCACAAACGGCACGCCGCGCGCGCACTCGACGGCAGCCAGCATCGCGAGCAGTCCGCCCCACGAGTACCCGACGATCAACGGCGCATCGAGCCCCAGCGCGGCGATCACCCGGGCGAGGTCGCCGACCTGTGTGCGCCAGGTGATCGGGGCGCGATCGTCGGTCTTCGAGCGTCCGCTGCCGCGCTGGTCATACGTGATGAGCGGGCGATGCGTCGCGAGCGCCAGGCACTGCGGCAGGAGATAGTCGTAGTGCGCGCCGGGACCGCCGTGCAGCAGGAGCACGGGCGGCGCCCTCCGCGCGGTCGCATCCAGTGGGTCCCATCGTGCCCAGGCGAGCGGAACGGGGAGCCCGGCGAGCATTCCTGACGCGCTCGGCGCCGGAACGGGGAGCGGGCCGTCGATGTCAGCGGTCGTCACGTGCAGGACAGGTCAGAGGAAGCTCGCCGCGATCTGCGCGGTGGTCAGATGCACGCGCACCGTATCGCGCAGGTCGCGACCGTAGCCACCGGCAATCACCACGCACACCGGCACACCGATGGCGCGGCAGGTCTCGAGCACGAAGGCATCGCGCCGCGCGAGTCCCTCGAAGGTCAGCTTGAGGCGACCGAGCGCATCGCCCTCGTGCGGGTCCGCGCCGGCGAGATAGAACGCGACGTCGGCGCGTGCCTCGCGCACCACGGTTGGCAGCTCGCGCTCGAGCGCGGCGAGGTAGTCGGCATCCGTCGTGCCGTCGACGAGCTCGATGTCGCGCGTGCCGGGCACCTTGACGAAGGGGTAGTTGCGGCCGCCGTGCATCGAGAACGTGACGACGTCCGGATCGGCGGCACACAATGCGTGCGTCCCGTTGCCCTGATGCACGTCGAGGTCGATGATCACCGCGCGGCGCACCTGAGCGCTCGCGCGCAGCGCGCGATAGGCGATCACCACATCATTGAACACGCAGAACCCTTCGCCGCGATCGGCAAAGGCGTGGTGCGTGCCCCCGGCGAGATTCATCGCCACACCGTGCGCGAGCGCGGCGGTCGCGGCCGCCATCGTGCCACCCACCGCGTGATACGAGCGCTCCACGAGCGCGCTCGACCACGGAAAGCCAAGTCGCCGTTGTGCGGCGGGCGGCAGGGTGCCCGACTCGAGCGCAGCGACGTACGTGAGATCATGCGCACGCAGCACCGCCTCGCGCGGCGCGCGCGCCGGGTCGTGCACCGTGGCCACACCCGACGCGAGCACCGCGTCACGCAACAGCGCGTACTTCGCGATCGGAAAGCGATGGCCGTCGGGCAGCGCGAAGGTGTAGCGCGCGGAGCTCCAGCAGGCGAGCGGCACCGCGCGTCAGCCGCCCCGCTTGCCCAATACGACCTTGAGCGAGAGCCGCTCGCCGCCGCGCATCACGACGATGACCACTTCGTCACCGGGCTGCTTGCTGCGCAGCGCATCCGTATACGTGTACAGATCCGTCACCGGCGTGCCCGCAAACTCCACGATCACGTCACCGGCCTTGAGGCCGCTCACGTCGGCGGGGCTGCCCGGGCGCACGCCGGAGAGTTTCATCCCCTTGCCATCCACCGTCGCCATGTCGGGGACGGAGCCCAGATACACGTTCGACCCACCGCCGCCCGCTACTGGAGGTGGCGCAGCCTGCTTCACGTAGGCGAGTCGTGTCGGGCGATTGGCGAGTTCGCGCACGACGCCTTCGGCCAGATCGAGCACGCGCGCCATCCCCGCCACGTTGATCTTCTCCACGTCATCGGTGGCCCGATGGTAGTCGTCGTGCACGTTGGTGAAGAAGTGCAGCACGGGGATCTCGCGATCATTGAATGCACTGTGATCCGACCGCCCCGATCCGTCGGGGAGCAGCGCGAGCGTGAGCGGACGCGCGCGGTTGACACTGTCGATCATCGGTCGCCACTCGGCGGCGGTACCGATCCCCGCGATGATGAGCGAGTCGCCGCGCAGGCGGCCGATCATGTCGAAGTTGATCATTGCCTGTGTGCGGGGGACCGCCACCGGGGTGTGCTCCAGAAACGCCGTCGCGCCGAGCAGTCCCATCTCTTCGGCGCCAAAGTGCACGAAGAGGAGGGATCGCTTGGTTGGCACCCGTCGGAAGCGGCGGGCCAGCTCGAGGACGCCCGCGGTGCCGGATGCGTTGTCGTCGGCGCCGTTGCGGATCTGGTCCTTGGCCTCGGGGTCGGCGGCGAAGTCGATCTCCCGGCCCAGGTGATCGTAGTGCGCGCCGATGATCACGACCTCGTCGCGCAGCACCGGGTCGGTGCCGCGCAGCAGCGCCCCCACGTTCTGCGCGGGAAATTCGAAGCCGCGCCCTTCATGCGCACGTTTCGCGGAGCGTGCGGTGAACGGTTGCCGGTAGGACTGCACGCAGGCGGTGCGTTCGCCCCCCGTACTCACCGTCACGCATCGCTGTGCGCTGCTGTCGACGAAGACCGGCAGCAGGCCAAGCCGCGTGTGACGGCGCACGAGAAAGGCCGCCGCCGAATCGTTGCCCGCCGTCCCGGTCCCACGCCCCTCGAGCGCATCACTGGCGAGGTACGCCACGTCGGCGCGCAGTCGGGTGGTGTCGGCCGTGTCCGCCCGCAGCCGAGTCTTGGCCGGGCGCCGCGCGCGCTGGGCGTCTGCGGCGTCCGCGGTGAATGCGAGCAGTGCGAGCGTCGCGCAGACCGCGCGACCCGAGAGCAAATAAGGAGAAGCGGACATATCGGGATCGGAGGCGCCGCCGGATCACGCGTTTCAAGGGGTCAGAGTCCTTGAAGGCGGGTTCAAGGGGTCAGACTCCTTGAAGGCGACTTCAAGGGGTCAGAGTCCTTGATCAAGGGGTCAGAGTCCTTGCCGGCGTGGATCGACGGCTCGGGGTGCATGCTAGCGCGCGCACACCCGCCCCGGCATGCGTACTTTTCCTGTTTCCCACCCCGCTTCGCATCACGTGACCACCATCGATCCCGCCGCCCCCGGGGCGGCCGCCCTCGCCATCGCCCGCGCGCTGGGGAGTGCTGTGCTGACGGTCGGCGATGGTGGGCGGATCGGGGCCGCGGTCGATGCCGACGGCCCGATGCGGGATCTCGAGCAGGCCACCCAGGATGCCACCGCGGTCATCGAGCTGGCGCGCGACGGGCTGATGCGCGTGGCCGGCGCGGAGCATCAGGCCCACAGCGGCGCACTCGGCGCCCTCGCCTCGGCGATGCGCGCGCGGGGAATCGGCGCACTCACGCTGCGCCCGGGCGCCTCGCGCGATGAGCTGCAGCGGGTGGTGGCCTTCCTCTCCGCGCAGCGCCCCGATCAGCCCCCGGCCTCCTGGGGCGTGCACCTTGTCCCCGCGACCAGCGCCGGCTGGACGGCATCGCGCGCCTTCGACGCCGCGTACGAGGTGGAGCCCGCCGCGCTGCTCGTCGCCACGCGCGCCGCCCTAGGCGATGGCAATGCGATGGCGCTGGCCGCGTGTGCGCGCGCGCTCGCGGCGTCGCTCGAACGCGTCGGCACCGGCGGCGGCCGGTTGACCCTCGCCCAGGTCGGGCGGCTGCTCGCGCGACCGGCGGCCGTCACCCTGCTCGCGCGCTACGTGACCGACGGGGCGGGAGACCACGCCATCCATGCCGCGCTCGCGCGCGCGGGGGACTTTGCTGTCCGCATTCTGCTCGAGGCGCTCGCCGACGCAGACACGCTCGCGGCACGCCGCGCGTGTTTCGATGCGATTGCCGCGATCGATCTGGGCACCGGGCCATTGCTCGACGCGCTGCGGGACGAACGCTGGTTCGTGGTGCGCAACGCGGCGCTGCTGCTCGGTGAGGTCGACGCACCTGGCACCGAAGCGGCACTCGCCGGCGCGATGGGGCACACGGACGTGCGCGTGCGATTGGCCGTCGCCGGTGCGCTCCTCAAGCGCCGCACGCCGGCCGCCCTGGCGGCGGTGCAGCGCGCGGTGCGCGACACGTCACCGCTCGTGCGCCAGCTTGCCGCGCGTGCGTACGCCGTGGGCGCGGATGCACGACCATCGAGTGCGCCGCTCATCACCGCACTCGATCTGGAAGGCGACGAACGCGTGGCGCGCGAACAGGTGACCGCTCTCGGACGACTCGCCACGCCGGACGCCATTCAGCGCCTCGTGCGCATGCTCACGCCGGGAACCACGAACACCCCTTCCGCGGCCCTGCAGGTCGCAGCGATGGAAGCGCTCGTGGCCGCGCGCGGGGACGCGGCCGTCGTCACGCTCAAGCGACTCGTGGACGTGCCCGACCCCGATGTGCGCGCCGCCGCACGCGGCTTTCTCAAGGCCGTCGGCGACCGCTGACCTTCACCACTGCTTGCCATGCCGCGTTACTGGTTGCTCAAGTCCGAACCGGCGATGTTCGCGTTCGACGATCTGTGGAAGGCGCCCAAGCGCACGACCTACTGGGACGGCGTGCGCAACTATCAGGCGCGCAACTTCATGCGCGACGACATGCAGGTAGGCGACCTCGCGTTCTTCTATCACTCGAGCGTCGATCCCGCCGGCATCGCGGGGATCGTGAAGATCGTGAAGGCCGGGTATCCCGACTGGACCGCATTCGAGAAGGGGCACGAGCACTATGACGAGAAGTCCGATCCCAAGAACCCCACATGGGTCATGGTCGACGTGCAGGCGGTCGAGCCGCTCCCCGAGTTTGTGACCCTCGAGACGCTCCGCGGTGTGAAGGGGCTCGACGGCCTCGAACTGCTGCGCAAGGGGAGCCGGCTGAGCGTGCAGCCGGTGAGTGCCGCGCACTTCGCGATCATTGCCAAGGCGGGGAAAGCGAAGACGACCGGGTGACGTCGTGCCGTCGCGCGGGGTGGGACACCCGCCGCGCGCGACGGGTACAACATCGTCCCCACACTCCGCGTTGATGACCTGATGCCAGATCATTTCGTGCTCCCATCGGACCCGTGCGCCGGCGACGACGCGTGCGACCGCCGCGCGTTTCTCCGCCGAGGGGCCGCCGTCGTGGCCGGTCTCGCGGCGCTCGGGCTCACCGCTGATGACGCGCTCGCGCTCCCCGTCTCCCACGTCACCGGCCTCGCGAGCCATTCCGGCGAGACGGCGAGTTACCCCATCCCCGCGAAGGACGGGGTGCTGATGGATGACAAGCGCGACGTCATCCTCGCGCGGCACAAGGGGATCGTGACGGCGTTCCTGCTCGTCTGCCCGCACAAGGGGACCAACCCGCTCGACTGGAGCGCGGCAAAGAACGAGTTCATCTGCCCCAAGCACAAGTCGCGCTTTCAGCCCTCGGGGATGCGCATCGAGGGGAAGGCCGATCGGGCGATGGATCGCTACGCCGTGTCCCGCCAGGGAAACATGGTGGTCGTCGCACTCGACCGTATCTTCGAGCAGGACAAGGATGCCGCCGGCTGGGCGGCTGCGCAGCTCGCGGTCTGATCGTTCTCTCGCCCACGCACACATGACCCAATCGCTTCGACTCGCGGCTGTCGCGGCCGCGCTCACTGCCGTCCCTGCATTGGCGCAGTCGCCCGTTCGTGTGACGGCGGCGACCCCTGAAGCGGCAGGCGAGTATCTGCTGATCGTCGCCGGCTGCCACGATTGTCACACGGCCAAGTGGGCGGAGGCGCAGGGCAAGGTGGCCAAGGACGATCTGCTGCTCGGCTCGAACGTCGGCTATCGCGGTCCGTGGGGGACATCGTACGCGCCCAACCTTCGTCTCATTCTCGGCCGCATGACCGAAGCGCGCTGGGTCGAAGTGCTGACCACGGCCGATGACGGGGAAGGCAAGCCGCCGATGCCGTATCACAATACCGCGCGCGCGAACCCCGAAGACCTCAAGGCGATGTACGCCTACATCAAGTCGCTGGGGGTCAAGGGCGAGCGGACGCCGCGCGCGGTGCCCGCGGGGCAGGAGCCCACGACGCCGTACATCAACATGGTCCCCGTGGTGCCCAAGCCGTAGCTGCATCGCTCCAAAACCATGTCAGACACGCGGCCACGCAGCGTCCCCGACGCGCGTGGCCGCGTTGCATTGGTGGCATTGACTTGTCCGCCGGTCACTCGTACCGTCTGACGGGAACGGGACACGACGCCGTGTCCGCTCTCCCCCGATCGCTCCCTCCCTCCCGAGCGGTCTCGCGCCCTCTCCGACCACCCGGAGGTTCGATGTTGCGCATCCCCACGCCCCTTGTGACCGGGGCTGGCGTCCGACGTACATGCGCGCGAGTCGCGTTCGCGTTGGTCGCCGCTGCTTCGCTCACCTCGTTTGTCGGCGCCCGCCATGTGCATGCGCAGGCGGCGACGGGTACCGTCTCCGGCCGGGTGACCGACGTCGCCACGAGCAATCCCATCTCCGGTGTGCGCGTGCTCGTGCAGGGCACCACAGTCGGTACGCAGACGGCCGACGATGGGCGCTACACGATTCGCGGCGTGCCAGCGGGTGCGGCGACACTCGAGTTCACGCGCATCGGGTATGAGCCCAAGCGGACGCCGGTGACGATCACGGCCGGGCAGTCGGCGGTGATCAACATGACGATGGGGCAGGCGGCGTATTCGCTGTCGGCGGTGGTGACGACGGTGACGGGGTTGCAGCGGAAGGTGGAGCTGGCGAACTCGACGACGCAGATCGACGTGGCGTCCAAGTTGGCGGAGACGCCGGTGAATGACCTGAGCGGACTGCTCTCCGGTCGCGCCGCAGGCGTGCAGGTCACGCAAGGCGGCGCCACGGGCACTGGCGCACGCATTCGCATTCGCGGGCAGGGATCGTTGTCGTTGAACAACGAGCCGCTGGTGTACATCGACGGGGTGCGGGTCAATTCGGGGGCCGGCAGCTCCTCGATCGGCGTTGGCGGGTCGACACCGTCTCGCCTGAATGACATCAACCCAGCCGAGATCGAGAACATCGAGATCGTGAAGGGCCCATCCGCGGCCACACTCTATGGTACGGAAGCGGCCAACGGCGTCATCAACATCACGACAAAGAAGGGAAAGGCGGGGAAGACGCAGTGGACGCTCACGACGGAGAACGGCATCGTCGAAGAGCCCAACACGTATCCCGATCTGTACTTCGCATGGGGTACCAACACGGCCGGCACTCGCGGCGCGTGCCTGCTCACGTCGCTCGCGACGGGCGCTTGTCGGCAGGATTCACTGATCGTCAACAACACGATCAACAATCCCGCCACTGATCCGCGCACGCGGGGCAATCGCCAGCAGTACGGCCTGCAGGCCTCCGGTGGCAACGATCGCGTGCAGTTCTTCGTCGCGGGGCAGTGGGAGGACGAACTCGGCGTCTACAAGATGCCGAACAGCGAAATCCAGCGGTTGCAGGCCGAGCGCGGTACTTCGACGATTCCCATCGAGCAGGAGCGGCCGAACGCGCTCAATCGCATCAACCTGCGCACGAATCTCACGGCGGCGCTGACGCCGACGCTCAACATGCAGGTCTCGAGCGCCTATGTGACCAGCAGCCAGCGGTTGCCTCAGAACGAGGACAACGCCAACGGCCTGATGGTCAATGCCATCGGCGGCTTGGCGCGTACCGATACGCGTGACAGTCGCGGCATCGCGCTCAATGGATGGCGCGCGTTCCCGATGGGCGATGTCTTCTCGCGGACAACGACCCAAGACCTCGACCGTTTCGTCAACAGTCTCGCGACGCGTTGGAATCCGAAGTCGTGGCTCGCAACGCGGGCCACCTTCGGTATCGACTTCGCGGCTCGGGTCGACAACGGCATCAACCTCTTCGACCAGGGTATCAACAATCTCCCCGGGCGGCTCGGGCAGATCACCAACAATCGGACTGAGCTCACGCAGTACACGGTGGACCTTGGCGCGACTGCGACAAAGACGTTCTTCGGCATCGGCTCCAAGACCTCGGTCGGCGCGCAGTACTTCCGCAACCTCTTCAGCCAGACTGGTGGCACGGGCGAGCAGCTTCCGCCCGGAGCGACCACCATCACTGCCGCCGCCATTCGCAACGGGCAGCAGAACCAGGACGAGACGATCACGCTCGGATACTACGTCGAGCAGCAGTTCTCGTGGGCCGATCAGGTGTTCCTCACCGGCGGCATGCGCCTCGATGACAACAGTGCCTTTGGCGCCGAGTTCGACGCGGTGCTGTATCCCAAGGTCGGTGTATCGTGGCTGGCATCGAGCGCCAAGTTCATGCCCAAGTGGAAC
>JALOPS010000154.1 GCA_025453745.1 Gemmatimonadaceae bacterium | reverse complement strand
ACGGCAATGGTCAGAAGTTCCCGAAACACATCATGTTTCTTGCATTTGGATTCCGATGTTGCGGCCCTGCTACGGGATAAATTCCCGATAGGGACTAACAACTTACGTATCTATGCGTAGTTGGGAATTTCTCTCGGTTTGGTTGGGTATTTGGGCCTTTGTGGTGGGCGCTTTGCCGAGGGCACGGCACGGAATGGTCCGCGCGGAACAGACATTCACCGCGAATACCAGAAGCACATTATTGATTTGCAGCATGTCGCGCAGACACCCGCGCTGCACCCGGAGCGGCTCTACCTCACGCTCGCGGAGCTCGCCGGGGCGCTCTCCACCTTTGGCGCGCGCTCCGACGCGACGCGTCTGGCGCCCTATCGACACGACGCACCGCACGAGTGGTTTCCCGCACTCGAGCAGCACATCCGCACGCACCTCGACCTCGTGCTCCCCACCGGATGCCTCATCGTGCCGATGGTCCGGCACGACGCGCTGCTGCACGGCGCGCACGTCGACGATCCGCGGGCATTCGCCTCGACGCAGTGGTTTCTCGGGGTGCGCACCACCGCGTCGGAGCGCACGGTGCGCGAGCAGGCGCCGACACTCTTCAAGCTCTGCGCGATGCGCGATCTCGTGGCCCTGGTGCAGAGCGCGGGCGTCGGGCTTGGCCTCGAAGCCCTGCCGCATCCGCCCGCTGCCATCGCCCCTCGCGCGGGCACGAGCTACTTCCGCGTGCTGCGACGCGAGCCCGCGTGGGCCGATTGTGCGGCCACTGCGGAAGTCGGCGTGTATGTGCCGGCCGTCTTTCCGAATGCGGAGCTCGAGCTTCGCGTGCTCCTGACTGCTTGATCCCTTCGCGGAGGTCCGCATGGCTACCCGCATTGCCCCTCGACTCATCCCCGATGCGCTGCTGAGCGATCGGGAGCTGCCCGACGGACCGGCACCGGTGTCATCCGGCCGGCGCGGACGGCTCGCCGTCGCGCTGCATGAGCCGCTCGAACTCGCCGCGCGACTGCGCGCGGGGCGCGACGCGTCCACCGATGCGGCGGCGCTCCGCCGTGACGTGTTGCATGCGCTGCGCGCCGGCGAACGCGCCGCCCTGCGTGCCGGCTACACGCGCAGCGATGTGCGCCACGCGCTCTACGCCGTCATCGTGCTCCTCGACGAAGTCGTGCTGCATGCGCGTCCGCTTTTCGATCAGTGGGCGCGACGCCCGTTGCAGGAAGAGCTCTTCGGCGAGAACACCGGCGGCGAAGGCTTCTTCGAGTCGCTCGATCAACTGCTCGACCGGACTGATCGCGCCGACGTCGCCGACGTGCTCGAGGTCTATCAGCTCTGCCTGCTGCTCGGCTTCCGCGGGCGTCACGCCGCGCGGCAAGGCGAACTGCTCGCAATCGCCGACACGCTCGATCAACGCATCGGCTGGATGCGGCAACAGGACGCGGCACAGCGCCCGGTCTGGGCTTTGCCGCCCGATGACGCGCCCCCGTCCACGGAAGATCCGCTCGCGCGTCGCCTCACGAAGTACGCGCTGATCGCCGGTGGCGTGCTGGTGGCTGTCTACCTGCTCTGCGTCGTCGTGCTGCAGGCCCGCGCGGATGATGGCTGGAGCGATCTGCGTCGACAGATCGGTCTCGCCGCACCGCGCGTGGAGGCGTTGCGATGAACGGGTCCAATCGCTCCGCCGCGATCGTCACGGGGATCGTGGCCGCCAGCGCCGTCGCCATCATGTGGATCGAGCGCGTGGTGACGATCCCCGGTCGCAAGCTCGTCTGGATTCGTTTGGGGATCGCCCTGCTCGGCGCGCTGGCTGCGGCGATCGTATGGTGGTCGTCTCGTCGCAAGGGTGGCAGCGCTGGGAGGAGCGGGTCCTCCGCGCAACGCCCCGACGGACCCGACGAAGCGCTCGTCGCCTGCGCGCAAGCCGAGAAGCGCTTGCGCGTCGCGCAACGCGTCTCGCTCGGCCGGCTGACGGACCTGCCATCGGTCATCGTGCTCGGTCCGCCGCAGAGTGGCAAGACCACCGTGGTCACCGGATCGGGGATTCCGCTCGAACTGCTCGCGGGCGACGTATATCGCGGAGATCAGATCGCCCCCACGCGTGGCGCGGCACTCTGGTACGCCAACGGTGAGGTGATCGTCGAAGCGGACGGCGCGATGGTCACGGACGGCGAGCGGTGGGAGCGCTTTGTGCACCGGCTGCGCAAGGGACGGCTCTGGCGCGCGCTGCGCGGCCACGATGCAGCGGCGCGGCGCGCGATCGTCTGCATCGGCTGCGACACGTTGCGCGATGCGCCGTCGCCGGACGCGCTCACGGCGATGGCGCGTGACCTGCGCGAGCGACTGCAGACGCTCTCGCGCGCCTTTGCGACGCGGCTGCCGGTCTATCTCGTGCTGACCAAGGTCGATCGCATTCCGGGCATGGAGGATGTCACGCGCCTGTTGACGGTCGACGAAGCGCGCGATGTGCTCGGGCTCTCGCTGCCGATCCTTCCGTTCGATGCGTCGGCGTCGTGGAGCGAACGCGAGTTCAAGCGGCTCGACGAACGCGCCGATGCCATGCAGCTGGCCATGGCCGAAGCGCGTCGCCGGCACCTGCCGCGCGATCGCGATGCGGCCGTCGCGCGCAACGTGCTCGACGCGCCTGCGCAGGTGCGCGCGATCCTCGACGCGGTGCTGCCGTTGGCGATCGAGCTCTCGCGACCCAGTCAGCTCGACGAGAGCCCGTTCCTGCGTGGCGTCTACTTCTCCGGCACGCGCGAGGTGGCCGCCGAACGGCCCGCGACCGACCTCACCCCGTCGCTCGTCGACGAGGCGATCGAACGCGCCGGCTCCGCCCCTGCCCTGCGCCTGGTGGACGACGATGAAGACGCACCAGTCATTCGGTGGGATGACGACGAGGAGCCCGCGCCGGTGCGCACGCTGGTACAGCCCGTGCATCTCACCGGCTTCTGGCAGCATATCGTCACCGCCGACGCCAACGCGCGCGCCCTGAGTGCGAAAGACGGAAGCGCGCGGCGTCGGCGACGGCAGCTCCTCGCCGCCGCGATCGCGTTCGGGATCATCGGCGGGCTCGGCGTCCTGTCATCGTTCGTCGGCAATCGCGCACTGCAGGATCGCACACTCGCCACGGCCCGCGCGGCAGTGGAGCAGCTCCACGACGATGACGGTCGCGTCACCTTCACCACGCTCGAGCGCGTGGATTCCCTGCGCGATGCTCTGTCCACGTTGCGTACGTACGACACCAGTGGCGCGCCGATTCGCCTCCGCTGGGGCGTGTACGCCGGCACACGCACGCTCACCCACGCGCGCGAGACCTACTTCGCCGCCCTCGACCGGCTGCTGCTCGCCGAGACGCGCGCGCGCATGCGCGACTCCCTCGAGCTGCTCGCGGGCTCGAAGGACGCCGAGTATGGCCGGTCGTATCGGCTGCTCAAGGCGCATCTCGTGACGACGAGCGAGACGCCGCGCGCCACTGTGGAGTTCCTGCCCGAGGTGCTCGAAGAGTACTGGGCGCAGAGTGACGCCCTGGACCCCGAACAGCGTGGGCTCGTGCGCGCGCAGTTCGCGTACTACGCCTCCGAGCTCCCGTTCGACAACCCGTACGAGTACGACCGCGCCGAAGACGCACGTCGCGTGCGCGGCGCACGCGATGTGCTCGCGCGCTTCACCGGCGTCGAGCCCATCTATCAGGCCATCATCGCCGACGCCGATCGTCGCGTTCCCGCCGTGCGGCTGGCCAAGGATGTGCCGACGTCGCGCGACATCGTGCGCGCGTCGCACCTCGTCCCCGGGGCCTTCACGCAGCCCGGCGCAATTCTCGTGGCCAACGCGCTCGGGGACCTCGACCGCTACGTCGGACAGGAAGACTGGGTGCTCGGCCGGCGTACGCCGCTCGCGCGCAACCGCGACTCGGTTGTCGTCGCGCTGCGGCGTCTCTATCGCGACGAGTACATCGAGCAGTGGCGCAGCTTCCTGCGCTCCGCGTCCGTGGTGCCGTTCCGCGGGCCCGCCGATGCGG
This sequence comes from Gemmatimonadaceae bacterium, assembly GCA_025453745.1. GTDB lineage: Bacteria > Gemmatimonadota > Gemmatimonadetes > Gemmatimonadales > Gemmatimonadaceae > JALOPS01. The sequence goes on along the minus strand of JALOPS010000154.1, from coordinate 5,565 downwards.
CCACGCGGTTGCGCGTGCTGAGCGGAAACTCCTCACCCTTGCTCGGTCTGTTCTCGCTCGTCACGCAGCACACCTCGGGGACTGCGGCGGGTGCGTTTCCCGACTTCCAGCCCGTGCATGCGGTGACGCCGCCACCGGTGTCGGCGAAGTACATCTCGGACGCCAACGAGCAGTACGCCCAGGAACTCATCCAGTTGCAGGCGGCGATGGAGCAGGTCTCGCAAGTACCGCAGGAAGACCGCGAGACCGTGCGTCGCCCCGCACTCGAGCGCGCCGCCGCCGTGCGCTCGGCGGCCGGCGAGATTGCGCAGCGCTTCAATGTCGACCGCGCGGCCGATCTCGACGACGTCTCGCGCCGTCTGCTCGAGCAACCCGCCGATCATGCGGTGCGACTGCTCGGTCGCCTCGCGCCGGAGCCCGTGGTCACCGACAACGGCGCCGGGTCCATGAAGGGCGCGATGGCACGAGTGTGCGAAGGCTTTGGCGCGCTGCGTACGCATGCCCCCTTCTCGCGCGCGTGGGATCAGCCCGCGCGCGTCGACGAGGTGAGCGCGTTCCTGCGCCCCGAGAAGGGCGCGCTCTGGAGCTACTTCTCGGAGTCTCTCGCGCCCACGGTGATGCGCGAGGGGAGTCGCTTTGTCCCCAAGCCTGGCGCAACGCTGGCTCCGCCAGCGCCTTTCCTCGGCTTCCTGCATCGGGCCGCCGAGCTCTCCGACGCACTCTTCCCCGAGGGCGCGTCCGATCCGGTGGTGCGCTTCTCCTTCCGCCCCGTGCTCTCCGACGAGGTGCCCACGGTGACGCTCACCGTCGACGGGCAGAGCGAGATCTTCACGCGCACGTACACCGCGTCGCGCGCCTTCGTCTGGCGTGCAGCGAGCGCGCAGTCGGTGCGATTGGTGGTGCGCACGGCCGACAACGTCGAGCGCGTGATTCTCGATGCGCGCGGCCCGTGGGCGATCTTCGAGCTGTTCGGCTCCGCGACCAATTGGGCGCCCGAGGGCGGCATGTGGAAGGGCACGTGGAGTGCTGCCACCTTCGGCCCCGCGCGCGAACTCTCGTTCGAGTTGAGCACGCGCGGTGCAGGCGGGCCGGTGTTCCGTCGCGCGGCGTTCGAAGGGATCACCTGCGCAACGCGGTGAGGGAGCGCGTCACACGTGGCGCGGTGTTGCGTCGCGCGCGGCGAGCGCTTGCCGCGCGCGGTGGTGTCTCATCACTCGTGCAGCGCAGCATCATGGTAGCGGTGCGACGCCGGTTGGCGTCGCGCCGCTACTCCGCGCAGTCGCGCGCGCGGTCCCGCCGCTCGACGAAGCTCAGCACGGCGTCGGCGCGCGGCTTGGGCAGTGCAACCATCTCGATGGGGTACACCGTCCCGGGAAGGGGCTGACAGGCGAGCGTCGTGCGGACCACGATCGCGAGTTCACGCTTCGTGGTCGCGACGGAGTCCACCCGAATGCGATCTCCCGGCCGAGAGGGGCCCGCGGCGACGAGCACGACGATCGCGCGACTGAAATCGATCGATGGGGCCTCGGGCTCCGTGCGCTGTGCGCGGGTTGCCTCGCGCCACAACGCCTTGTACTCGCTGGCCGTGCGCGCAACGCGTCGCGAGGAGTCGGTGATCCCTGCGCCATCGTCCGAGTAGAGTCGCTCGACGATATCGACTGGGCGCATCGCCATCGTGGCGGGACCGCGCGCCGAGCAGGCGGTCACGGCGGCAATGCTGGTCAGCGCGAGAACAGCGCGGGCACTCGTCGATCGCATGTCGTCTCCGGAAGAACCGTGCAGGGGAGAGAAACGTATGCGATGCTGCATGCGACGACGGAAAGTGTGATCTACCGCACACGAAGAGTGCTGTGCGACTGATCGTGACGTGTCCGCGCGTTCATCGTGACGCCGCGGCCCCCAGGGGCCGGCCGCGTTACGACACCGCTCCGTACTCGAGCGTGCGACGCAGTGTATCGCCGCGCTCGGTCGCGTATTGATCTGCCGCATGCACCGCCGCTGGCAGCCGCACGAGCGCTGCCGCCGCTTCCACCGCTGCGATCGATACGAATTCGTCTCGCCACGCACTCGTGTCGAGCGCGAACTCCTCCTTGAGGGGTACGGCGTCCAGATCCTGCGTGAGCAGAAAGCCGTACGACACGAGCGCCCCGTCGTCGCCGACCCCCACGACGACCTTCCAGAAGCGCGACGGGATCTGCAGGCGCAGCCGGGCGCCGTCCGCATCTTCCCCGTCGAACCACCAGTCATCCGGCGACAGCACCGGCCCGGCAAAGACGCTCACGCGCCCACCCTTCCCCGCTCGACCGATCACCAGCTCGAGCTGTCCCCAGCGTCCGCGTTGTGTGGCCTGGTTGAAGCCCGCGACCTGCGGACTGCAGTTGGTCGTGTGATAGCTGTCGCCGTTGGCGCGCCGGACCATCGCGTAGCTCGTCCCCCACGCGATGGTGTCGCGCATGACCACGTGCCCGCGATCGAAGGCGCCGCCGTCGTTCGTGAAGAACGCATCGGTCAACTGATGGGCGGCCGGCAGTCGCGGGTCGGTGAACCACTGTTCGCGATCGTTGCGCGAGAGACCGCTCAACGCCGCGCGACTGTACTGCTTTGTGGGGTCTGGTCGAACCGCACGCGGTGTGCCGTCGAGATTGGCTGCCGTGTAGATCGCCAGGCGTCGTGTCTTGTGCATCACCACCGTGAAGTGCTGATACGGCAACTGCGCCGAGCCGTTGGCCTGCTTGGCTGCCGTGCTCGGCCGCACCAGCCGCGGCAACGCCACGCGTGGGCCGAGAAAGGTCGGACTGTAGCCGCGACGATTGGCATAGTCCTCGTCGTGCCACGGTTCGACGTCACGCTCCGCCGTCGGTTGCGTGCGCACGGGCGCGTCACCGGAGGCCGCATCGGTCGACGGGCTCCCCGACGTGGTGATCGTGATCTGGATCGTCACCGTGGTTGCGCCGCCCGCGCCGACAACGATCGGCGCAACACCGCCAGGCGCCGCGTCGCGCGCCGGCACACTGGCCCGCGCCACCGTCGGTGGCGCGTCGGTCGCGCTCGCGGCGGCCCGACGGCGGCCGACGTTGCCCTCGTCGATCGTTTCCCCGCGCGGCGCATCGGGGCGCGTACTGGGCGTCGCCATCTCGCGTGACTCCTTCGGTGAGCGCTACATCGCCGACTGCATCGCACCGTCGGCGCGCGTGCTGTCGCCGCGCCACTCGCGCAGGTTCGCGAGCACATCGCCGGTGATCCGTGTGCCCGCGTTCTCGCGCACGCCGCCGGTGGTGTGAATGCCGATCGCGATGCGTCGGCCGTCGGTGCCGGTGAACCAGATCGGACTCCCGCTCTGGCCGCCGAACGTGTCGATATCGTAGAACAGTCGCGACGGATTGACCTGCACGAGCAACCGCGCGTGGAAGTACTGATAGCGCGCATCGTCACGATCGAGCGGATAGCCGCTGATGTTGGCCCACGCGCGCAACAGTTGTGTGTCGCTCAAGGCACCCACGCCAAACCAGCCGAGCTCGTCACCGATGGGCTCATCGAGCAGCACGGCGCCGTAATCGCTTCCTGCCGCACGCGCCTGCAGCCATCCATCGACGGTGCGAAAGCGCCGCGACTCGAACGCGCCGATCGGTCGCGACGCGCCCGCCATGGCCGGCACGACGGTGATCGACTCGGCCCAGCCGCCTGCTTCGTGCAGATACACGCAGTGGCCCGCCGTCACCACGATGCGCGGACCGGCAAACCATCCGGTGCCGACAAACTGACGGCCGGTCTGCGAACGAATGCGGAGCGCGCAGATCGCCCGCCACGGGTACGCAGCGACATCATCGACGCGCACGCGATCGTCGCGATTGACGATCGCTTCGTCCCACTCGCGCCCCACGCCCATGGCGTGCGCGGCATCGAGCACGCGATCGGCCGGTGGCGGGGCCTCGGCGACGCGTGTGTACGACGGCACGCTCTCGACGAGGCCGGTAATGCCGAGCTCGGCACGTTCGGTCGGTTCCGTTGCGCGCCGCGCGAATTCGCTGGCGCGGGAGCGGTGCCACTCGATGGGCGGGTCGTTGGCCATGCCGGGGACCGTAAGAGTCGCTCGACGATGGTGGCGGGGAGAGAGGGGGGCAAGGGCAGTAGCCGGGCAGCTGTCAGCTCAGAGCGTGCTGCTCAAGTCCAGCTGACGGCTGTCAGCTCACAGCTCTCAGCAGCTCTCGCGCGTCATGCCTACGACCAGTGCCGCGGCGTTTCTCACACCGTGAATGCGCCGGGCCAGCTCTCAGCTGCCCTTGCAGTAGCGCTGACAGCACCAACCCCAACCCGCGTACGCCCCGCGACAGCAGCTGACAGCGGAAAGCTGACAGCCGTCAGCTGGACTTGAGCGGCAAGCCCTCAGCTGAGAGCTGCCCGGCTACTGCCCTTCCGCTCTCCACTGCCTTATCGCTTGACCGCCCGAATCTCAAACACCTTCGGCCAGTTCTTCCCCGTCACATACACCCGATCATTCGCCACGTCGTACACGATCCCGTTGAGCACATCCACCTTCGCCCGCTCCGCCGGACTCAACAACCCCGTCACATCGATCCACCCCACCACGCGCCCCGTCGCCGGATCGATCCGCACGATCTGATCGCTCGTCCACACATTCGCCCACAACTCCCCCTTCACCCACTCCAGCTCGTTGAGCTTGTCGATCGGCACACCATTGTCCGTCACCGTGATCGTCCGCGTCACCGCAAACGTCTTCGGATCGCGAAACGTCACCGCACTCGACCCATTGCTCATCACGAGCGACGTGCCGTCCGTCGTGAGCCCCCACCCTTCCCCGTCGTAGCGGAACTCCTGCCCCGTCGGCGCAAACGTGCTCACGTCGTACACGATGCAGCGCCCGTTCTTCCACGTGAGCTGATAGAGCTTCCCGCCGAGGATCGCGATCCCTTCGCCAAAGACGCCGGGCACATCGCGCTGGCGTCGTACACCGCCCCCGAAGATGTCCACCTCGCGGATGCTCGACTTCCCCTCGAGCCCCGTGCTCTCGTAGAACTTCCCCGCTTCCCACACGAAGCCCTGCGTGAACGACTCCGGATCGTGCGGATACTCGTTCACCACTTGCCCCGTATACGTCGGCGTCGACGGCGAGACGGCTGGAGGCGGCACCGGCGTCGCCGACGGCGGCTGATCCCCCGACGCGCCGCCGCACCCACCTACCATTGCCGCCAGAATGAGCGCCACCGAACGCGAGACGACCATCATCACGACTCCTGCACCTGACGCTTGAATGCGGCCAGGCGGTTGAGGGCTTCGAGCGGCGTCAGCGCATCCACCTCGAGCAGGCGGAGCGCTTCGACGACCGGATGCGGTTCCACATCGAACAATGCGAGCTGCGCCGGCGCGGGGCGACTCCTCGGCGCACGAACACTCGGTCCCCGCACGACCGACGCCATCGTGTCCTCCCCGGACAGTCGCTCCGCCAACTGGGCACCATCCCCTTCGAGCAGCGCCAACACCGACTTGGCGCGCCGGATGACCGGCTCCGGCAACCCGGCCAGCCGCCCTACTTCGATCCCGTACGAC
>JALOPS010000509.1 GCA_025453745.1 Gemmatimonadaceae bacterium | reverse complement strand
CTTCATGCTGCTGACAACCGTTCGGACGCGGAGTGGAACCGAGGCCGTGCGCTCGACGTGGGATGTGGCGCAACTGCTCGGCCACAGATCGGACAAGCTTGTCCGCGACACATACTCCCACATCGTGGATCGACGGGACTACATGAATTCGTTGGACTTCGAGTACCTGCGCTTGTTGCCGTCGACGGGCGGACGGTAACGGCATGCGCTGCGATGTGGCCGTTACCGTCGTGATTCACTCACGCTAGCAACGGCCATCTATGTATGGGACAGAAGCTGTGCGAATGTCGTCTTTTGCTACCGAAGCGCTACGAGCGCCACGCCTATCCGATCCCGAGCAAGAACATCACAACCGCCGCGATGAGTAGGTACGGGAAGAGGATTCCAACGAGAATTAGTCCTCCGACAGTCACCAAACTAAAGACCAAACAACCGATGGGCTTTGGCAGGCGCACGAGGTCACTCCAGAATCATAGGTGACCCGATAGCCTCCACCACGCGTTTCGCGCGCCACAACGCCGATTGCGCCGACGCACGCGCTCGCGCCCCTTGCCCTGAGTCCCGCTGGGACCCGCTGCGTGAGCCCTGCAGGCTAACGGGTATGTCCTCCAACGATTCAGCCCCCGCCAATCCGGCTACCGCCGTAGGCGGACCACTTTGCGGCGAGCAGGTCGCGCGCCCTGTGGCTCGTCTCTGGCACTGCTTCGACCCCGATCTAGGTTTCGGTGACCCCGGCGCTCACTTCGACGGCGGCGTTGGCGCGCATACGATGGCGGGTGACGATGCAGACCTCGGACGGCTACTGCATCGCGTCATCGAGCGGCACGGCTATCTGCTGCCCGCCTCCGTTATCCGCGGCTGCTACCATCGCGCCAAGGGTGACGATACCGCGCATTACATCGACCTTGGCCGCGAAGGCGATTCGCCCGACCAGCAGCGCTATCGGCGTCTCGGGATCTTCATGCTGTATTACGCGTCGCAAGTGCATTTCCCCAAAGCGCGGCTTCGTCGCTTCAATCCCGAGCTTGCTCTGGCCGTTCAGGAGGACTGGCCACACGATGATTCGGTGCAGGCACTCGTGCACGACTACCTAACCGAGCGGCGTTCCTAGCGGCGCCCACGCGCGAGAAGTGAGCGTTGAGGCGCGCGCAGTCCGACGACGAGGCTGCCGCTATGCCTCCTCTTCCCTCGCACGATCCGTCGCGTGACTTGGCCGCGACCGTGCTCCGCGTGCTCGAACAGTGGCGCACCGTCGCGACCTACGCTGAGCGCGGCGCGATGGTCCTCTGGAGTCCGCGCCTGTCCGAACTGACCGACCGCGCTTCGCGTCTGAGGCTGCTCGTGCGCCGCGTTCGCGCTCCGAAGCTCGCCGGTCACCTGCGCGCCGAGTTGGTGCGGGTCGAGCGCGACCGCGTTACTGCGGCGCTCGGCCTCATCGACGACATGCTCGACGCCGACGCGCTCCTGCTCGTAAGCGCGAGTCCGCCTGACTCCCGCTGATCTTCTCGCCGGCACTCGAGACTGAGGCAATCGAGAGCCCATCGCCGACGTCGGGGTCGCACCTGAATCGGCAATTCCGGTCGGCTGTTCAGTTGTCCGTGAGTCCGCGAACCTCACGGTTCGCGCTCCCTCCAATCTCCGCCGCTAAGCGCCGGGAAAGGCCTCAAACGCCGGCGGGCGAACGCGTTCGGGCTGTCGTGTCCGCCCCGCGCCGACCGCCGAACGGCGTTGTGGCGCGCCCACACAGGCCGGCAGCCTGTCCGCCATGAGAATCGTCCGACAGAGCTATCCGACCATCGGCGGGCCCACGGATGGCTCGATGATCACGACGTGCTGGTCTCGGGTCTGGGTACACATCGACGCCCGGACCATGCGCACCATCGAGTGGGCAGGGGATCTGATCGACGCCGTGGACGACGAGTCAGCACCCTCCCGCGCGCCGTCGCCCCTCCAGCAGTGCACCCAGTGCGTCTGCCCGGACACCGAGCTCGGAGCGGTCCTTCTCGACATTCTCGGCAACACCGCCATGACTTTGGCCGCAGCAATTGGGACAATCGACGGAGTGTATGTCTACGATCAAGCGACGCTTGCGCTCCACTGGGTGCAGATGAAGTCCGCCGTGGCAGACACCGGAGGCGGCGCGGAGCGCTACCGATTGCTCGCCGAACTCGCCCTACGCGAGTACGCGCTCGCCGTGGGGGCCTTCGGATGGGCAGGACGCCCAGGCGACGCGCTTGCAGAGCGCGTGATCGGTGCACACCCGGACGATCCGGATGCTCAACTCAGAGTGCGAGTTTTTGAGCAGTCGCGACGGATCTTGTGGGCACGCTACGGAGAGCCGCCAAGCGACGGCAGTTTGCCAGGAACGTGACGACTCGCCTGGCATTACGCTGCTCAATCCGGCTCAGAGAATGGTGAGAACGCCGTGAGGGGTTATCGCCAAGGGCAATTGAGTGCGTACGACCATTTGATCCCCTTCAGAACTTCCAATTGAGGGCCAGTTTACGT
>JALOPS010000153.1 GCA_025453745.1 Gemmatimonadaceae bacterium | reverse complement strand
GTGGTGGTCCGCGCACACCCACGAGTGAGCGCGGCCTTGAACGCTGGGATCCGAAGGTCGACATCAGCGATGACGGCACACACGTGCACGTGCGGGTCCTGCAGGCACGCGGCATCACCGGCGACGGTGGCTTCATCGAATTGACGCCGCCACGCCGACTCGAGCGCTCGATCGCCAAGGAGACACTCGTCGGGCAAAACGAACTGACCGTGTTCATCGTCCGCGTGGGCGAAGACGAACCGGAGCGTGAGAGTGCGGGCGCCGACGATGCGAACCCGTTGCAACCCGCGTGGGTCCGCGACGGATTGCGGATCGAACTCGGCGTACGTCCGGAAGCCGAGCCGGATGCCTTGCCGGTTGGTCGCGTACGACGGGTGGCTGAGACGCAGGCGTTCACACTCGATGCGCAGTTCATCCCGGCGTGTGCGAGCATGCTCGCCCACAGCGCGTTGTACGCGGGTTGGCAGCAGCTGCAGCAGGAGCTGGCGTTCCTCACGGGCGCCTTCGGTGAACTGCATCGGCGCGTCGCGTTGCACGTCGAGCAGGGGGCACGACGCGGTGTCGACGTTCGGAATGATCAGGACATCGGACGATTCATCGAACGGGCAGTCCTCGCGATCGACCAGTGTGTCTACGAGACCATCGACGCCGCTCGGGCACCGGTGCATGTCTTTCAGCAAGTCGCGCGATGTGGGCGACAGCTTGCCCTCGCCCTCGATTTGAGTGCCGCAACGCGCGAGTATCTCGGGATGCTCTCCGAATCTGTCGGCTCGTACAGTCAGGTGCTCGAAGCGGAACGACTGGCGCTCGCGGCGGATCGCGAGCTGAACATTCGCAGCAACTTGCGTCTCGAAGTGCAGCGGGCTGCGACGACGGTCGAGGGGCTGCGCGCGGTGCTGCACGCCCTCGAGGCGAAGTATCTCGACTATCGAATCAATCCGTCGGTCGATGCGTTGCGCTTCCTGATCGACCGCGACGGCGAGGAGTTCTACACGATGATCGCGGCGCACGCCCATCAGCAGATGGACGGCGACCTGCTCACGTTCATGTTCCCGCAGCTCAACCTTTCGGGCCAGCACTACTATCGACTGCTGATTCTGGGCGATCCCGATCGGCGTTCCCGCTGGGAGGTTGGCGACGAGCTCTCGACGACGCTCACGCTCAATCCCGGCCTTGGCGGACAGAAGCCGGTGTCGCGCAAGGTGCTGTGCGACACCACGGCCCAGCGCAATCTGGCGCTCGACTTTGCCACGCCGGTCGATCTGGCCACCATCAGCAGTCTGTCGCTGGCGGTCCGACCGGCGGGCAAGGTGCGCGGAGCCATCCTCTTCCAACGCGTTCGCGGACTCGCCAGTCCCGTCGATCGAGCTAGCCCGACACCGTCAGGTACCAGTGGCGGTGGCGGCATCCCCGTGGAGCGTGCACCAACGCCGCCCTCCGGCGGCCCCAACAAGCCGAAGATCAAGTGGACCTGAATCGTCTCTCCCTCGACCTGTCCGCCGCGCTCGAGTCGGCGCAGCTGCTCGCACGACAGGAACGGGCGGCCTTCATCAAGCCGCGTCACCTGTTCCTCGCGCTGCTCGCGCCGGAGGGCGCGCTGGCGCGCGTCGCCCCGGTCGCCGGACTGGACGCCGGCATGGCGTCGCGGTTCCTCGCCGACCTTGGCGATGCGGGGAACGCCGGCAGTCTCGAAGCGGGCCGCCATCCGATCGCCAGTCGGGCACTGCGCGACCTCATGGATCGCGCGTTTGCCGTGGCGGCGCGCCGATCGCAACACACGGTCGGCGTGCTCGAAGTGTCGCTCGCGGCGGTCGAATCGCCGGGCTTGCCCGTGGGACGTGCCCTGCTCGATGCCGGCTGGAGTGTCGAGCGCGTCACCAGGGCGCTCGAGAGTCCGGAGATCATGCAACCTGCTGCGGCGCGCGACGACGCGACGACGCAGGCGAGCGGCAGTGTCCTCGAACGCTTCACACGCGATCTCACGCAGTTGGCCCGTGACGGCGCTCTCATGCCCGTCGTTGGTCGCGATGAGGAGCTGCGCCAGGTCATCCAGACGCTGCTGCGCAAGTCGAAGAACAATCCGGTGCTCGTCGGAGACCCAGGCACAGGCAAGACGGCGGTGGTCGAGGCACTCGCGCAGCGGATCGTGGCCGGTGATGTCCCAGGATCGCTGCGCGATGCCCGGGTCCTGGCGCTCGACCTCACGGGACTCATTGCCGGCGCTAAGTACCGGGGTGAGTTCGAGGAGCGCATCAAGGCGATCGCCGACGAAGTGCGAAGCCAGCCGGACGTCGTGCTGTTTCTCGACGAACTGCACACGCTGGTGGGCGCCGGCGGTTCGTCTGGAGGCATGGACGCGGCCAACATTCTCAAGCCGGCGCTCGCACGCGGCGAATTGCGCTGCGTGGGCGCCACGACGCATGACGAATATCGCGAGTACATCGAGAAGGACGGCGCACTCGCCCGGCGCTTCGAGAGGGTTGTCGTGGACGAACCAGACGACGACCTCGTCCTCGCGATGCTGCGCGGGACGCGTGGTCGCTACGAGTCGCATCATCGTCTTCAGGTAACCGATGCGGCGCTACAGGCCATCGTGAAGCTCGCCCGCCGCCATCTGCGCGACCGTGCGTTCCCCGACAAGGCCTTCGATGTCCTCGATGAAGCGGCCGCGAGCATTCGGCTGCAGCTTGAATCACGGCCTGATGTGGTGGACGCGGCCGAGCGCCGGCTGGCGCGGGAACGTCGTCGCCTCGAGGCACTGCAGATGGCGGCGCACGCGGATGCCGCCGAGGTCGCCGAGCGTGTCGCCGCGCTCGAAAGCGAAGTTCAGGCACTGGTGTCACGATGGGAAGCGGAGCAATCGGTGCTGCAACGTCTCGAGGAGACCAAGCGCACCATCGCAGAAGGGGAACGCGTCCTCGCCGAGGTGGAGCGCTCCGATCCGGCCCGTGCCGCGGAGCTTCGCTACGGCTCGTTGCGTTTTCTTCGTGAGCAGGAGCGAGAGCTGACCGCTCAGCTCGATGCGATGACCGCCAATGGCGCACTCGTGCCGCGTGAGGTGACACCCGCCACGGTGGCCGGCATCGTGGCGCGTCGCGCACGCGTTCCCGTCGCGCGCATGATGGAGAACGAGCGCGACCGTCTCCTGCAGCTCGAGACGCGACTCGGCGCACGCGTGATCGGTCAGGACGACGCCGTCGGTACGCTTGCCGAAGCGGCGCGGCGCGTGCGCGCGGACCTGCGCAAGAAGCGCAAGCCGGCCTCCTTCCTCTTCGTCGGCCCGACTGGCGTTGGCAAGACCGAGTTGGCCAAGGCCTTGGCCGAAGCGCTGTTCGACGATGATACAGCGCTCGTCCGGATCGACATGGCGGAGTACAAGGATGCGGGGTCCGTCTCGGGACTCATCGGATCGCGTCCCGGGCTTGTTGGGTCGGAGCAAGGAGGCTTCCTCACGGAGCAGGTCCGACGCGCTCCCCACTCGATCGTGCTGTTTGATGAAATCGAGAAGGCGCACCCCGAGGTCATCGACATCCTGCTGGGTGTGCTTGACGAGGGGCGGCTGACCGATGCCAAGGGGCGGTTCTGCGACTTCTCGAACACGCTGATCATCCTCACATCAAATCTGGGCGTGCGCGAGGCCGTGCAGGCCACCGAAGATCTCGAGTTGCGCAAGGAGATCATTCTCAAGGTGGTGCAGGAGTCGCTGCGTCCGGAGCTCTTCAACCGCCTGTCCAGCGTTGTTCCATTCAACGCGCTGCAGCAGGACACGCTCGAGCAAATCGTGCAGTTGCACCTGCGGGCGCTCGATGCGCAGCTGAAGGAGCAGCATGGCGCGACGCTTGCCTTCGATGCTGAGGTGGTGACTCGACTCGCCGAGCTCGCCTACGACCCGGCTTACGGTGCGCGACCGGTCGAGCGCACGATCGATCGAATGATCCTGTCGGATCTGTCGCACCTGATCATTTCGGGTGCCGTTCCACCAGCTGGTGTGGTGCAGCTGTATCGTGATGGTGATAATCTCGGCCTGCTGGCTGGCACTGCCGAAGAAGTGGCCGAGGCGCTGCAGGAGGTGCTCGACGAGATCGCGAACCGCCCCACGGCAGAGGCGACCGCCGCGTCAGAGCCGATGCTGCCGGAGGCGTCGACAGGCGCGCCACCAGCGGGGAACGCCGAGCAGGATGAAGCGGCTCCACTCACTTCCGCGTCCGCTCCCGCGTCGGATGTGGACCAACCGTCTGCGTAAGGTTGCGCCGATGCCACGCCGACTTCTACTGATTGGTCTTCTGCTGCTCGCCAGCCCCGGCGAAGCGGAAGCGCAGTTGGGTTGGGTGAAGCGACTCTTTGGCGGGGGAAAGCCCACGCGCGAGAGCGTCGCCGAAAGCGTGACCGATAGTGCGACCGGACGCCTCAGAAACGCGGCCGATCGGGCCGTACGCGAGCGCACGAAATCCGGCGCGGACTCAGCGGCGGCAGCGAGCGGTTCGGCCGACGGCGTGTCGCGCGGCGGCGCTGTCGGAACCGGAGCGGTGACGGCTGGCGGAATGACCACGCAGGTCGATCCTGGCGCACCGAGGACGGTTCCGGATGCGTTGGTAGCAGAAGGCACGCGACTCGATGCGGAATTCCGAGAGTCACCAAGCGCTGATCTCGCGAAGCGGCGCTTTCGTCACTGGCGGCGCCTTGCACTTCTGGAGCCGACGAACGCAGAGTTTCAGCTTCAGGCAGAGCAAGCGGAAACCGAGCTGCAGGAGGTGCTCGAGCTCGACACGCAGAAGCGCGATTCGCTCACGACGGTCAAGAGAATCGAGGGCGATCTCGACCTCGCGAGCAGCGCGCTTCGAATGAACAGCATTAGCGACGTCGAAGCGATCACCACTCGCGTGCTGGAACGGGACCCGACGAACAGCGCCGCGCTGGATCTGCAGCGCAAAGCCCGTGCCGCCGAGAGCGCGCGGCGCCTCCGACTCGCGCTGATGACAGCGGGTGCGTCGCTACTTGCGTTGGGAATCCTCGTCGCAGCCTTCTGGCGGCGAATCTTCCCGAAGTCCGAAGAGGACGGCGGCAAGGCCGCGGGTAGCGCCCGGGCCGCCGCCGACGCGCGCACCGGGGGAGCGGCCTACCTGCAGGTGATCGACGGCGTGGCCCGTGGCCGCCTGGTCACGATCAGCGGCGACGTGTTCCGCATCGGGGCGCAGGGCGCCGTCAGCGAGGCCGACACCGATCGCAACGACCTGATCATCAGTGACAGCGACGCCGCCGTGTCGCGCTTCCACTGCTCGATCCTGCGCAAGAAGAAGGACTACTTCGTGACGGACTCGAGCCGGAACGGGACGAAGGTCAACGACCAGCTGCTCGCCCGCGGCGAGTCGCGCCGGCTGCGCGACGGGGACGAGCTGTCGATCGCGGGGGTGTCGGTGATCAAGTTTGTGCGGGCATGAGCGGAGCGCCAGATGGACGTCTTTCGAATCAAGAGCGCCCAGCTTGAAGCAATGGAGGCAGATTCCCTCTCACGACTTTGCCACGCGATTTTTGAGGAGCTTTCCGCAGCGCCTCCCCCATGGGGTCTCGACGAGGATCGGCGGGTGATCACGCAGTTCGTTGAATCGACCGTCGCCTCCGCGGCCAGCCTCGGCTTCCGTGATTCACACGCCATACGCCGGTTGGTACAGATCTGTTCGGCCAACCAGATCTTCGCACCGTGGCCGAGCTGGCTTACAACCGCACTTGCAGACCCTCAGATCCCGGATGGCGCACGTGTTGACCGGCTGCTCCTCGCGGCCGAACACCGTACCGTCAGATGGATGTACGACGAGAGTTCGGAGCCGCCGAGCAGCCTGCCAATGTGGCTGTACGACCGAAAGGAGCCGCGCGCATGACAACTGCATCTAGCACCACGGTAGCAAAGTGCGCGTCGAGCGAGGAGCAGGCGAACGATAGTCCCTTCATCTTCACCTGCCATGTCTTCTTCGATGGCACCAACAACAACATTGTCAACGTCGCGCGTCGCGAAGAGGTACAGCGCCATGACAAGGGATTGATGCACGGCCCATTGCGTCCAGGACAACGCGAACTGGCCGCGGAGGCCGATTCGAGCTATCGGAATGATCGATCGAACGTTGGCGAGCTGTTCGTGAGGGTTGCCCCCGTGGAGCTCGCCTCATCGGAGGAAGCCAGCGTATCGATCTACATTGAGGGAATCGGTACGTCATCAGACGAAGAGGACTCGACCTACGTGGGCGGTGGACTTGGCCTCGGATCGACGGGGATCGTACAGCGCGTTTCGGACGCCCTTCACTTGGTGCGTCGCGAATTGATCGATCGCGCACCCAGTGAAGTCGTATCCGGTGATCGACCGGTTGAAGTTCGGATGACGGTGTGGGGGTTCAGCCGTGGCGCGGCGGCGGCGCGTCACTGTGTGCATCTTGCGCTCGTCGTCGGGCTTCCCGTATTCGTCGCAGTCGACCCGCACGGGAATCCGGTGTACCAACGATTCCTTCTCTCACGGTTCGTCGAGCGGGGCAGCACCATTCGTGTTCGTGCTGTAGTCGTGCTCTTTGCGGGCCTCTTCGACACCGTGGCGTCTCACGGTCTGAGGCACGTCAATGACGTGGCGACCTTGGGCCTCGCGAGCATCAGTCGTGCGCAGAAGGTGCTTCATCTCACGGCTTCAGATGAGTTTCGTGACAACTTCGCGCTTTCGAATATTTCGGTGGCGGTCGCAGATGGCGTTGGTACGGAAATCGCGCTTCCTGGAGCGCACTCGGACATCGGTGGCGGCTATGTTGACAACGTACTCGAAGACGTGATTGTCTCCGATCTGCCTGTGGACACAATGCTGAGCGCTGCTCGAGCGGGAGCGGTGCTAGGTGGCCCGCTGTTGGCGGCAACCGCAGGGCGCAGCCTGCGTGAGCGTCAGGCATCCCTGTGGGAGCGGAGACTTGCTGAAGATCGTCAGTGGTTTGAACGGATGGGCTACGCGCCACGCGGGGCAGTCAGTGTATCGCAGGAGGACGACGCCGAGGGACAAGACGTCGCGTGGATATCTCAAGACTCACGCCTTCGGCTGCGCCGTCGCAGTCTGGCGAACGGCTACGCGAGGATTCCTCTGCACCTGATGCACCGACATGCACGTGTGACTGTTGGAATACCCCTTCGGAGCGCCATGCTACTGCCAGCCATTCCGCCTTCCTTGGTCGAGGTGAATCGACACATCGTCCAGTACGCCGAACGGACCTTCGCCGGCACGCGAAGCAGTGCAAGCGATTGGCACCCCGGAGAACCGTGGGTACGTGCTATTCGGCAGCACTATCTCCACTTGTCCGCTCATTACAGGAGAACGTTTGGCCTCTTCGCGCCGATGCAGCCCTCGTTTTTGCTCGATGGTGAGTTGGGCACGTCGGGTGATCATCGAATGCGCGGCACAAGGAGCCGGCGAGTCCTCAAGGGATGATGACGATCGATCTCCCGAGCGCACGGATTTTTACCAATGCCTGCGTTACGGCCGCTTGCGTCGCGCTACTCTCCTCCTGTGCTCCCGCAATGCCTGATCCTGTGAACTGGATACCAGTCGTCTCCACACCGCGTGGTTTTCCGATGATCGTGACTGCCGGAACACTTCAGCTGGCGGACGGCTCCGAGATTCCCATTTCCATTGGCGGTGTCAAGCACTCCGACTGGGGGCAGGGTGCATCTGTCGAGCTGCTTGGCTCTCTCGCGAAGAGTCTGCCGGTAGGGCTTCGTGCAGAGTGGTTCTCGCTGCGCGAGGATCGGTTCTTCATCGCCTCACTGTCAGTTCCGCAAGAGGAGTTTCGTCGGCTCGTGTCGGAGACGTCGTTTCACCCGAAGCTCGATCCCGCACCGTCGCCAGATCGCCTTGTCATCGGGCTCGCCCCTGGTGGTCACTTGGCGCTCTGGGCGGCTGGCGCCGCGAGTACGGTCTTCTTGACGTCGACGCAGGGCGAGCCGCAGACGCCTGAGTGGTCGTCTCGCTTTCCCGAGGTGACACTCCCTCGGGACGAATTCATACGAATCAATCTCGAGGAACTGCAGCTCCAGAACGTGGGTGGCGTAGCTACGGCGACAAGCGACCTCTGGCAACGGGTAGAAGATCGCCAAAAATGGAAACTCCTGACCGCTGGTATTGCGGATCTTGAGATGCTCTCGATCCGTTTCGCCAACGGCGAGTTTGCATACTTTCGCGCGGAGAGCGAAGTGGGCTCGTCCGCGTCAGGAAGTGCCCTCCCTCACAAGATCGAGCTGCAGTGGAGGGACCACAACGGCGACCGTCGTGGCGCCCGCCTGGAGTTTTCTATTGAGGAGCTTTTTGCGGTCGCTGACCAACTGACCGGGCGTGATTCTTCGCAACAGTATCCGCTTTCTTTGTCTGTCGATCTTGCCGATGCGCCGCGTGCGGTGACGGTGACTTTGGCATCGGCCTCCAAAGTGGTGCTGTTGCAGCAGGTCAGATGTGAGTACACTCTGCTGCGTTGACCGACCACCTTGAAGTTTCTGCCGTGCGAGTTGCGGTACACGTAGCCGCGCTCGAACTCCTTGAGGCGGATTCCGTGCTGGGCCGCCATCGCGCAGCGGGAGTCTCAAGAGTTCCTTCAGAAGCGGAAGCGCCACGCACCGCATCGCTCGTGCCGGCATGCTCGTCCCCGCTCAGAATGTAACCGTGATCGTCTCATCCACGCGTTCACCACAACCTGTCCCGGTGAAGCGCGTCGTCACGGCGGCCGAGGGCGAGAAGCGCGCCTGACTTGCGACCGTCACATCGATCGAGCAGTCGAACCGGCGACCCTCGCGCTCGAAGCGCATCGCACCGCGCATCGTGAGCTCGAGATCGAATCCGTCGGAACCCTCGGAACCGACGGACTGCACGCGGACACCGACATCGAGCGACGGGCGACTGTTCATTGTCCAGACACGCCCATCCTCCCCCGTCCCACGACATTTCACGTGTGTGAGTCGCGCCACCACTTCGGTACCTGACGATGTCGTGGTGGTGCGCAGGGGTGTCATGCGCACCGTTCCGCCCAGAGGGCAGGCGACGGTCTCCGACGCCGTCCCATCGTCACTTCCGGTCCACACCGTGCTCTCGAGCGAGCTGAGGATCGACCGCAGCTCCCCCGCCTGCAGCACGGGGTCGGATGCTGCTGGCGCCGTGGAAGGGTTGGTGTCCCCACACGCGACAAGCCCGCACAACGTCAGCGCGAGACACAGGACGGACGAAGGTGATCGCATCGGGAGAAATCCTCAGCAGGGTGGACCGATATGTCACGCGCGATTGCATGATCTGCTGCTGTAGTGCCGGCCACTTCGTGACCCTTACCTCGATCTCACGATGTAAGCGGAGCGCCCACGCTGGCACTGTCCGGTCGCACGGCATCAAGCCCGATGCACGTCGAACACATCACCTGCCAGGAGTCATACGATGCGTACCATCCCGTCGATCCGCCTCACCGCCGCCACGCTGGCCTTTGTGGGCGGCATTCTGCTCACCGCCTGCAACGAAGGCTCGAGCATCACGTCCCCCGTGTCGGAGCCGACCGCCGTCACCAGTGAGCTGGCCCGTACGACCACCGCCTCGGCGACCATCACCTTCGAAGTGCGGGTGCC
>JALOPS010000508.1 GCA_025453745.1 Gemmatimonadaceae bacterium | reverse complement strand
AATGCGATGATCACGTCCATCGGTGTGCCACGGACGCTCGGCACGCTCGGCGTGGTCTATGGCGCGATCATGCTCACCGCCGCGCGACAGTTGCGTGTGCCACCAGCGGGGTGGGCCCCGTCAGGTCTCGTCGTGCCCGTGCGTCGCGATGCGCCGATGGCGCTCGGTGATCTGACCGTGGGTGCAGCGGTGCGCACGCCGCAGTTCTGGCTGCTCTGGGTGATGCTGTTCGTGAACATCACCGCGGGGATCGGCATCCTCGCGCAGGGCTCGCCGATGATGCAGGACCTCTTCGGCCGCACGCCGGCGCAGGCGGCGGCGTTTCTCTCGGTGATCGCGCTGTGCAATGCGCTGGGGCGACTCGGCTGGGCGTCGCTCTCCGATCGGCTGGGGCGTCGCACCGTGTTTCTCTGCTTCTTCGCGGTGCAAGCCGCGCTCTTTGCCGCGATTCCCGCGATCGCGTCGGCGAAGGCGTGGGGGCTCTTCCAGGTGGCGACGCTCGTGATCTTCTCGATGTACGGTGGCGGGTTCGCGACGATTCCGGCCTTTCTCGCCGATCTCTTTGGCGCGCGCAACGTGGGCGCCGTGCATGGCGCAATCCTCACGGCATGGAGTGCGGCCGGCGTGGTGGGGCCGCTCGTGATCACGCGAGTGCGCAATGCGCGGTTGGCGACGCTGCCGGACGGCGCCGATCGGCTGCCGCTCTATGCGCCGACGCTGCGGGTGATCGTCGGGCTGCTGCTCGTGGGGCTCGTGGCGACGGTGGCGCTGCGGTGGGTGCGGCGGGTGGAGCGGGTGGTGTAGGGCAGTGCGGACCGCGCGGCGTGCGTGACGCGCCGCGTGCGTCAGGGCGTCGGCCGAGCACGCACGCGCACCGAGTCGATGCGATCGAGCTTGGGGTACTCCCGATCGAGATATCGGTTGGCTTCGCCGTAGAACCGGCGCGGGTTGCCGAGCGGTGGCGGTGACGAGGGGAGATCGCCGTAGCCAAAATGCAGCGCCTCGGCGACATCCATCCCCGCGATCACGCGCCCGATCGGTGCGAAGCGGAGCGAATCGAGGTTCGGGTTGTCGCGGAGATTGATGAACAAATCGGTGGTGCGATCGCGGGGTGATGTCTGCGCAAAGCTCACCGTGCCGCGCGCGTTGACGGTGCGGGCCGAGTCGGGCGCGAGGCGTGCGAGCCGCCATCGTTGCGCGACGCGCGGATCGCCGGCCAGCCCGAACTGGGCGATGTAGGTGGCGACCACGCGATAGAAGCGCGAGTCGTCGAAGAAGCCGGCACGGGCGAGGTTGAACACGCGATCGACGCCGTGTGGCGCCCACGCGCGAATGAGCTCGATGGTGATGACGCCCTTGGAGGTCGCGACGTCGAGGACGGCGGTGTCCGGGGCGGGGGTGCGCCAGAGTGGTGCGGTGGGGTTTGCGAGCAGCGAGCGCGGTGGAGCCGATGCGGGTTTCCCGCTGACGCTTTCCTGCGCGACAATAGCTGCTGGAGCCCCCAACAACACTAACGTGATCGACAAAGCGACCACTAGGAATGCGCGGCTTCCGACAGAGTGTTTGGCATTGAATAAATGCGATGGCTGCCCGGCTTCGGCACATGCCGGAGCAGGCGAACTGCAACTCCTGTGACTCAAGACTGCGACACCGGGAATTCCCCGTCCCTTGTCCGTCAACATCTCGCGCGTCGCCTGAGTGCTGGCAATACCTCGAGGCGTCAGCCGCGGCGCTCCACATCCTGCCTCGCCTACAAAGGACTCATGGAAAGCATCATCCGCGAACTGGGCATCACGTTCCTTGTGGGCGCCTGCGCATTCCTCGGTGCCGAGATGATTGCCTATCAGGTCTTCGATTTCCATGTATCGGGATTTTTTCGCGGCACCTGGGGGTTTGATCGCGCTACCGAGGCGCCGCGCGAAGAACGAGCCGGGGAGACGCCCACGGTGCCACTCGAGAGTGCATTCGACTCCGGTGGGAATATCAGGGCAGCGGTGTTTGCCGGGCTAGCCTTCGCGCTGGGAGTCATGGTAGAGGACATATGCCACAAGTTCGTGGACGCAGGCGTGATACCGCCTGTTCGAAACGACAAGATCGCCAGCCGCATGGACGTGCTGATTGTCCGCTCACCCAGCGGAATCCTCCCCACGCCCCTTGGTCGCGATCTCGGCGGCCAGAAAGTCTTTTCCAGATTCGAACTCACCGACCCGCGCACTGCTCATGCACTCGACTCGCTGTTCGTCACTCACGACTCACAATGGGCGCGCCGTCGTGGTCTCGATCTCGAAACGGTCAATGGCGCCATCAACCGCCTCTACTATCTCGCGAAGAACACTGTCTATCAGACTTCGACCGGGTACGAAGAACTCCAGCGCATTCAGAGCCGCCTCGACTTCTCTCGCTCGCTGCTCGTGCTCTTTCTGTTGTTCTTTGGCTCAACCGTCATTCTCGTGAAGCTCCGGCTCGCACTGGCAGGCTTTCCGTATCTTCCGCGATCGAGCGATGGGCGGAACGC
>JALOPS010000152.1 GCA_025453745.1 Gemmatimonadaceae bacterium | reverse complement strand
AATGTAATTCATTTTTTTCGATTTTGCCGAAGACCGCAGGACTGGCATCATCCGAATACGGTGACTGACGCATCGCGCACCGGTGAATGGGCGCGATCACCCGCCACAACGCTGCAGAAGGCACGCGTAGGCGAGCGAGCTCGGAAGGATCGCGAGACGAGGGACCCATGTCAAGGCAGGACAAGGGGTTGTCGCTCGCGCCGCGCCACTGTCACACGACCGTCGCCTTTGCCCGCAGCCACGAGCGGACTACCTTGCCGCTCTCCCGGCCACGGCCGCCCGACTCCCTTCCGCCCCCGCCCCGTTGGAGAGGCTCGACCAGCTCATCCTCGTCGCGCCCATGCTGCTGTTCTCCATGGTGGCGCACGAATACGCGCACGGCTACGCCGCGATGAAGCAGGGCGACCTCACCGCCTACTCGCTCGGCCGGCTCACCTGGAACCCGCTCAAGCACATCGATCCGTTCATGACGGTGCTGCTGCCGACGTTCCTCGCGCTCATTGGCGCGCCCATCTTCGGCGGGGCAAAGCCGGTGCCGGTGAATCCGCGCAATTACCGCCACTACAAGCGGGGCGACATCATCGTCTCGCTCGCGGGCGTCGTGGTGAACTTCGGGATCGCGATCGCCTGCACGCTGCTCATCCTTCCGGTCGGACTGCTCGGCCGACAACTGCCGCAAGCGCAGGTCCCGCTGGCCGTGCTGCAACTGATGCTGCAGGGGGGCATCATCGTGAATCTGGTGCTCGCGATCTTCAACTTGCTCCCCATCCCGCCGCTCGATGGGTCGCGCGTGTTCAAGTACGTGCTGCCCCCCGCGTGGGCCCTCAAGTACGAGCAGATCGGCGCGTTCGGCCTGTTGATTCTCATGGCACTGCTCTCGTTCGGACGCCCGCTCTTGTCGGTGTGGTTTGCGCCCCTGACCTACGTGCTCGATGCGGCGCGCCGATTCTATGCGCCGTACATGCTCCCGAACCCCTTCGCGTGATGATCACCACTGCATCCGCGCTCGGGGGCGCCGAGTCGTCGCCCTTTCTCGTCGACCTGCCGGAGTTCAACGGGCCGCTCGATCTGCTGCTCTCGCTCATCCGCGACGAACGGGTCGACATCTACGACATCCCCATCGCGCGCGTCGCGCAGCAGTTCCTCGCGCGCGTGCACGACCTCGGGCTCAACGAAGCCGCCGAGTATCTGGAGATGGCTGCGCGGCTGTTGCGCATCAAGGCGCAGATGCTGCTGCCGCGACCCGGCGGAGAAGAAGCGTGGGAAGACCCGCGCGCCGAGCTCGTGCGCCGTCTGCTCGAGTATCAGCAGATGCGCGAAGTCGTCGACGTGCTCGAACGGCGCGGCGAAGAGCGGCGCAATCGCTTTGCCCGCGCGCTGGCGCCGGGGATGATCGAGGTGGCGGTGCCGGACGGGCCGCTGTCGCTCCATCTGGTGGACTTGCTTGCCGCGGTCGATCGCGTGCTGCGCGTCACCAAGGAGCCGTCGATCCACGAGGTGGTGCCGCGCGCGCTGGATGTGGCCGGGGCGATCGTTGCGATCAAGGCGGTGCTGGCGCTGCGGCAACAGCTCGGCTGGAGCGACCTGGTGCGCCTCGACGCGGAGCCTTGGGAGAAGCTCTCGGTATTTCTGGCCCTCCTCGAGATGGCGAAGCTCGGTGAGCTGCGCCTGCGGCAGGCCGGGCCATTTGGACGCATGGAGATCAATCGTGACGCCGTTAGCGAAGCTGCTTGAAGCCGCCCTCTTCGCGAGCAATCGCCCGCTCGCGCTCGACGACCTGCGCACGCTCGATCCCGACGCGACGCCAGCGGCCGTGGCGTCCGCGCTCGACGAATTGCGCGAGCACTACGACGTCGATGGGCATGGCATCGAGCTGACGGAGCAGGGTGGGGGGTGGCAGCTCCTCACGCGCCCCGAATACACCGAGGCGATCGAGCGCGCGCAGGTCGCGTCGCGGCCGTCGCGCCTTTCGGCCGCCGCACTCGAAACGCTCGCGATCGTCGCGTATCGCCAGCCAATCGGACGCGCGGAGATCGAGGAGATCCGTGGCGTGAGCGTGGGCAGCCTGCTCAAGTCGCTGCACGAGCGCGGGCTCGTGGACGTCGTCGCGCGGGGCGAAGGGCTGGGGCGACCGCTGCTCTATGGCACCACGCCGCAGTTCCTCGAGCAGTTCGCGCTTCGGCATCTCGAAGAGCTGCCCCGCGCGGACGAACTCGCGATCGCGTTGCGCGCCGCCGGGTCGGGCGGCGCAGGCGAGGTGCCGGACGGCGAGATCGCCGTGGCGGTACCGCTCGAGGCGGGACTCGCCTATGTCGCAGCGCCTGCGGAATCTGACCCGTCGAGCCTCGGCGACCTGCAGGCCGCCGCGCTCGCGCCCGACGCGGCACCGGTGCCTTGACGCCCGCACGGCGCGCGACGCCACCGCCCGGTACGGCCGAGCCCATGCGCGTGCAGCGGGCCATCGCACGCGCGGGGCTCGCGTCGCGCCGGGAAGCGGATGCACTCGTTGCCGCCGGACGCGTGCGCGTCAACGGCACGGTCGCACTGGTGGGACAGGTGGTGGACCCGGCGCGCGATGTGCTCACCATCGATGGGCGCACCGTGCCGCCGCCGGTCACGCACCATACGTGGCTCGTGCTGCACAAGCCGGCGGGGGTGATGACCACGCGCCGCGATCCCGAGGGGCGCAAGACGGTCTTCGATCTGCTGCGCGAGGTGCCGCGCGCGCTGACCTATGTCGGACGCTTGGACTACCTGACCGAAGGCGTGCTTCTGCTGACCACGGACGGCGACGCCGCGCACGCCCTCACGCATCCCTCGCGCGAAATCGAGCGCACCTACGTGGCCACCGTGCGCGGGCCCGTGGGGGCCGCCGTGCGGGCGCTGCGGGCGGGTATCGACCTCGAGGATGGGCCGGTGACCGTCACCGAGGCGCACGCCGAGCAGATGGGTGATCGGCGATGGGCCCTCACGCTCACGCTGACCGAAGGGCGCAACCGCGAAGTCCGCCGCATCTGCGAGGCGCTCGAGCTGACCGTCGAGCGACTCGTGCGCACCCGGTTCGGCCCCGTCACGTTGGGCACCCTCGCTCCGGGCGCGAACCGACCCGTATCCGCGAAGGAGCGTACGCTGCTCGAGGCGGTCGCCCGTCTCTCGCCGGCCTGACCGCGGGAACGCGCCCCGCGTCCGACCGGTATCGTGCAGTATCGTTGCTCATGACCTTGCCGCCGATCATCACGTGACCGCTTCCGCCCGTCCCGCCGCCCAATCCGCGGCTGTGCCGTATGCCGACCTGCTCGCCGCCGTGCAGGACGAAGTGGGCAAGCGCATCGTGGGGCAGGAATACATGATCGAGCGCCTGCTGATCGGGCTCCTCACTGGCGGGCATGTGCTGCTCGAAGGGGTACCGGGGCTCGCCAAGACGCTGACGGTGCGCACGCTCGCCGAGACGATTCATACCACGTTTCAGCGCATCCAGTTCACCCCGGATCTGCTGCCCGCCGATGTGATCGGCACGCAGATCTACGATCAGTCGTCGGGGAGCTTCCGCGTCAAACACGGACCGATCTTCGCGAACATCGTGCTGGCCGACGAGATCAATCGCGCCCCCGCGAAGGTCCAGGCCGCGCTGCTCGAAGCGATGCAGGAAAAGCAGGTCACCATTGGCGGGACCACGCACCGACTGGAAGAGCCGTTCCTCGTGCTCGCCACGCAGAATCCGATCGAGCAGGAGGGCACCTATCCGCTGCCGGAAGCGCAAGTCGATCGCTTCATGCTCAAGCTGCGTGTCGGCTATCCCACGCGGGCGGAAGAGAAGGAGATTCTGCGTCGCATGGCGAGCGGCGCGCCGATCGACATCGCAGCCGTCGCCACCCCTGAGGCGATTCTCGGCGCACGGCGCGAGCTGACATCGCTGTACATGGATGAGCGCGTCGTCGACTACGTCGTCGACCTCGTGCAGGCCTCGCGCGATCCAAAGGGTGCGGGGCTCGCCGACCTCGTGCCCCTCATCGAGTACGGTGCGTCGCCGCGCGCGACGATTGCACTCGGGCAGGCGGCGCGCGCGTACGCCTTTCTGCGCGGGCGTCGGTTCGTGACCGCCGACGATGTGAAGGCGATCGCCCCCGACGTGCTGCGCCATCGGGTGCTCACGTCTTTCGAGGCCGACGCGGAGAACGTGACGAGCGACGCGATCGTCACGCGCCTGCTCGCGGCGGTACCGACGCCCTGACGCCGCTTGTCGCGTCCGGCGCGGAGGCGACACCGCTCGCGCCGGTCCTGCCGTCGGGCACGCTGTCTGCCGAGGCATTGCGGCAGCTTCGCCGGCTCGAGCTCTCCACGCGGCGCCTCGTGGACTCGCGCTTCGCAGGCGAGTATCGCTCGGTGTTCAAGGGGCAGGGGATGGAGTTCGCCGAAGTGCGCGAATACCAGCCGGGCGACGAGGTGCGCACGATCGACTGGAACGTCTCCGCGCGCATGGGGCGTCCCTTCGTCAAGCGCTATGTCGAGGAGCGCGAGCTGACGGTGATGCTCGTTGTCGATCGCTCGGCGTCCGAAGGCTTCGGCACCACCGGACGGACCAAGCGCGAGGTGCTCACCGAGATCGGTGCCGTGCTTGCGCTGGCCGCCGCGCGCAACAACGATCGCGTCGGTCTCGTGCTCTTCACCGATCGCGTCGAACACGTCGTGCCGCCACGGAAGGGGCGACGCCACGTGCTGCGCCTGCTGCGCGACCTCTACGTGCTCGAGCCCACCGGACGCGCCACCGATGTCGGCGCCCCGTGCGACCTGCTCACGCAACTGCTCGGCCATCGGTCAGCGATCTTTCTGATGAGCGACTTCCTCTCGCGCCCCTTCGAGAAGCCGCTCTCCCGCCTCGTGCGACGCCATGATGTCGTCGCCGTGCAGGTCACCGATCCGGCGGAGCGAT
The DNA here is from genome assembly GCA_025453745.1 of Gemmatimonadaceae bacterium. Classification (GTDB taxonomy): domain Bacteria; phylum Gemmatimonadota; class Gemmatimonadetes; order Gemmatimonadales; family Gemmatimonadaceae; genus JALOPS01. The sequence continues at coordinate 4,694 of JALOPS010000152.1, read as the reverse complement.
CGCTGCCCGACATCGGCTGGGCCCGTGTGGCCGACCCGGAGACGGGCGAGCAGGTCGACGTCGACACGAGCGATGCGCGCGTGCGCGCTGCGTTCGCCGACGCGGTGCGTCGTGAGGCCGCGCAGATCGCGCAGCTCTTCACGCGCTACGGGGTGGACACGGTCGATGTCGCGACCGACGGCGAGTGGGTGACGCCGTTGCGCGGGTTCTTTCGCGAGCGCGAACGCAAGAAGGCCAAGGGATGATGCAGCCCCCGTCGCCCCCGGCAACACCGCCGTCGGCCTTTGTCGCTCCCGCGCAGCCCGGTGTCGGCGTGGTGGTGCGTCCCGACACGGTCACCGTCGGCGATCCGTTCACGTTGACGATCACCGTGGAGGGTGCGCCCGGCATGCTCGTGCGCTTCCCGGCCGAGCCGGATTCGGCCACGACGATCGCACTGCGCGCGCCCGCCGAACTGCCGATGGAGGGCGAGCGCATGCCCAATGGGCGCATGCGCTGGCGCGCGCGCTATCCGCTGGCCGCGTGGGACGTCGGCGCGCTCGTGGTGCCCATTGGCCCGGTCACGATCGGCACGCGCACCGTGCCGGTGTTTGCGCGCGTGGTCGTGGCGAGTGTGCTGCCGGCCGACACGGCACAGCGCGTTCCGCATGGCGCGCGTCCACCGGTGCCGTGGCCCACGCCGTGGTGGTGGGCGTGGCTCATTGCGGCGCTGGTGGTGGCTGCGATGGCGGCGCTCCTGTCGGTCGCGGCACGGTGGCGACGCCGGCGTCCCGTCGTGCGTGTACGCGCCATCGACGCCGCGCGCGCCGAACTCGATGCACTCGACGCGCCGGCCTCGCTCGCGGTGGGCGAGTCCGTCCACGCACTCGATGGGAGTGCCGATGTGCTGCGACGCTACCTGCGTCGGCGGTGGGCGGAGACGACGCTGCTCGAGGGGTACGGTCTCGATGCCGGCCTGACCACCGGCGAGTTGGTGCAGCGCCTGCGCGACGTGGGATGGCCCGCCACCGCGCGTGTGCATGCGTTGCTCGATGCGATCGACGCGGTGCGCTTTGCACCGGGCACGATCGACGCGGCACGCGCGCGCGCATTCACCGATGCGGTGCGGCCACTGCTCGAGGAGATGGAGGCCGCGCTGGTCACGCGCGAGTCGGCGGCGCCCGGCAGGAAGGCCGCATGAACACGCCGCTCGTCATCGGCGGACTGTTGCTGGCGCGTCCGTGGGCGTTGGCGCTGCTGCTCGTGCTGCCGCTCTGGTGGTGGTGGTCACACCGTCGGCGGCCCGCGGCCATCGCGTACTCCCGGGTGGGGCCGCTCCTCGCGGCCGCCCGTCGCGGCTCGTGGACGCGGCGCCTGCCGGCCATGCTGCGAACCGTCGCGCTGCTCGCGCTCGTGGTGGCGCTGGCCCAGCCCCGCAGCGGGGCACGCGCGGCCACGCTGTCGACCGAGGGCATCAACATCGTCCTCGTCGTCGACATCTCGAGCTCGATGCTCGCGGAGGACTTTCAACCACAGAATCGGCTCGAAGTGGCCAAGGAGCAGGTCAAGCGCTTTGTCGCGGCGCGGCCCACGGATCGCATTGGCCTCGTGGCATTTTCGGGCGAAGCGTTGACGCAGGTGCCGCTGACCACCGATCACCCGGTCGTGCTCGCGGCGATCGATCATCTGCAGGCGGGGCAGCTCGAAGACGGCACGGCGATCGGGACGGCGATTGCCACCGCCGCCAATCGGTTGCGGCGCGCCCCGGGGAAGTCGCGCGTGATGGTGTTGCTGACGGATGGAGAGAACAACCGCGGTGCGATCGATCCGCGCACCGCGGCGCAAGCGGCCGGCCAGGTTGGCGTGCGCCTGTACACCATCGGTGTGGGGACCGAAGGCATGGCGCCGGTCCCCGTGGGGCGCGGGCTCTTCGGACTGCGCTACGAGAACCGTCCCGTGAAGATCGACGAAGCGCTGCTCACCGAGGTCGCCACCGGCACGGGCGGGCGCTATTTCCGTGCGCGTGATGCGGCGGCGCTGCAGCGGATCTACGATCAGATCGATCGGCTCGAGCGCACCCCGGTGCGTGCGCGCAGCTACGTGCGCTTCACCGAGCAGTACCCGTGGCCGCTCGTGCTCGGCGTGGTCGCGCTGCTGCTCGAGGTGGGGTTGGTCGCGTGGCGGGGGATGGTGCCGTGATGCTCGCGCCGGCGTTTTCGTGGAGCGGTCCGTGGACGGTGTTCGACAAGCCGTTCCAGCTCGATTGGCCGTGGATGGTGCCGGTTGCGGTGGTGCTCACCGCGGCGACCATCGGTCTGCGTGTGTGGCATCGTCGTCGACGGGCGGCGCGCCTGGCGCGATTGGGGTCGGCGGTCGCGCAGGGGGTGCGGCAGGGGTATGAGCGTGCGCGCACGCTCTGCCTCACCGGTGCGGTGCTGCTGTGCGCGCTGTCGCTTGCGGGTCCACGGTGGGGCGTCGATGCGAGTCGCGCGCTCTCGCGCGGTCTCGATGTGGTGCTGGCCGTCGATGCGTCGACGTCGATGCTCGCGACCGACGACCGTCCCACCCGGCTCGAGCGCGTGAAGCAGGAGGTGCGTCGGCTGCGAGCGCTCGCGCCCGCCGATCGCGTGGCACTCATCGCGTTCGCAGGGCGCTCGTACATCCTCACGCCGCTGACGACCGATGACGGCGCGCTCGATCTCTTCCTCGAGAATCTCGATCCGTCGGTCGTGGGTCAGCCCGGCAGTGCCGTCGCGCGTGCCATCCGCCAAGGGGTCGAGCTGCTCACCGCGTCTGCGTCCGACGGCGCCGATCGCGCGCTCGTCGTCCTGAGCGATGGCGAGTTCTTCGAACCGGAAGCCGACATGGTGCGCGAGGCGCAGAACGCCGCGGCGCAGCGGGTCGCGCTCGTGACCGTCGGCTTCGGCACGACGCGAGGGAGCAGCATTCCGATCACCGACGACGGCCTCGTGCGCGAGAAGCGCGATGATGCCGGGCGCGTGATCATCACGACATACGCGCCCGCGGCGCTCACCGCGCTCGCGCAGGCGGGCGGTGGCACCTTCGTGCCGGCGGAGACGAGCGACAAGGCCGCGGCCATTCGACAGGCGCTCGGTGCGTTGCGTCGCTCCACGCGCGTACTCGATACGCGGGCCGGGCTCGTGCCGCGCTATCACTGGTTGCTCGTGCCTGCGTTGCTGCTCCTGGCCCTCGAGGCGTGGTTCGCGCACCGCGCGGCGCCACGCGAGCGCACGACACCGGTGCGCGATGCGCCCGGCCAGGGCGCTGGCACAGCGACACCCATCGCAACGCGCGCCGCGGCGGCACTGCTCGCGCTGGTGGTCGGCGGCTGCGCCGTAAGCCCATCGCGGGATCCCGTCGCGCTCTGGAATGCGCGCGAGTACGGCGCCATCGCGCGCGAGGCACGCGCACGGCTCTCGCGCGGCGACGGCTCGAGCGAAGTGCGCTACAATCTCGGCACGGCGCTGCTCGCGAGCGACTCGCTGGAGACGGCGTTGGAGCCGCTGGAGCTCGCCGAGTCGCGTCTGCGAACGCTCGGTCGTGGTGCGTCGGCGGATTCGTTGCTCGGGCGCACGCGCTTCAACACGGGGCTCGCACATCTCCTGCGCGGTCGACGGCTCGAACAGTCTGCATCGGGCGATCCCTCGGCGGGGGCGGCATTCGATGCGGCGCTGGCGAGCTACCGCGCGTATCTCATCGATCATCCGGACGACGCCCAGGCGAAGTGGAACTACGAACTCGCCCTGCGTCGCAAGCCGCCGCAGTCGGGCGGAGGCGGTGGTGGCGGCGGTGGCGGTGCATCGGATGAGGCGTCGCCGCCTCCGCCACCCGGCGAGATCGATCCGTCGCAGGCGGACGCCCTGCTCAACAGTGCGTCGCGCGAGGAGCGCGCGGTGCAGGGACGTCGACCGAAAGCCCCGCGTGGCGCGCCGCCGCCTGGCGGCAAGGACTGGTGAGCGTGCTCTCCCTGGTCGCCGCGCTGCAACTGACCGTCGCACTCACCGCGCCCGACACGGTGAATGCGCGCACACCATTCACGATCACGCTCGAGGTGGGCACGGTGGCGGGCCGCACCATCCGCATCGAGCCCCCGCGCTTCGCGCCCTTCACGACGCTCAAGGTCGCGCGACTGGTGGGGCGCGACTCCACCGGACCGGCCGCGCGTGCGGCGCGCCGCGTGTGGGAGCGGCACGAGACGCGCTTTACCCTGCAGGCACCGACGGCGGGGCGCTTCGGCTTCAGCCCCTTCGTCATTCGTGCCGATGCAACCGTGATGCGCTCGCGAGCACTCGCCTTCGTGGTGCAGGACGTTGCACCACCGGCGCCGCGCGCACGCGTGCTGACCTCCGCACCCGTCAACCCGGCGCGACCGGTCGACGTGCATGCCGTCGCGTCCGCCGACACCGTCTGGCGCGGGCAGCAGGTGACCTACAGCGTTGGCGTCTTTCTCGACGACTTCGCCCGCACGCGGCTGCGGCGAAACCCCGAGTTCGTGCCGCCGGAAGTGCGCGGTGCATTGAGCTATCCACTGCGGGGCACCGGGCGCGCCACGTTCTCACGCACCGTCGGTGGCAAGAACTACTCGGCCTACGTCTTCGAGCGCGCGCTCTTTCCCGTCGCGGCGGGGGAGCTGCGCATTCCGGCGGCGCGACTCACGTACGCACTACCGCAGGGGCCCGGCTACTTCAGTCGCG
>JALOPS010000507.1 GCA_025453745.1 Gemmatimonadaceae bacterium | reverse complement strand
CAGAGGCCTATCGTATGCTCCGCTTTATCGCCGACATGCCGTTTTTCAGAGGGAGAGGCGTTCGGCTGACCTCTTGACTGGTCGAAATCCCTTTACAGTTTGAGGTATGAAACGGCGCCTCACAGCTACCCAAAAGGCACGGCAGATCGCGCGTCAGCAGCGCCTTCGCCAGGAAGCCGTCGATGCCGTCAGAACATCGAAAAGGAAGAGGGCGCGGGGGGAAAGGTTCGACACCCTCGACAAGATCGCCAAGGACCACAAGGTGACTCGCCAGACCCTACACGCGTGGGTACGTGCTGCGGACAAGGCGGGTGGCGCGCCGCCGGCCCCACGCCGGGCAGGGCGCCCACCGCGCTGGGCCGGCCAACACGATGACGTGGTGCGCGACCTGCACCGCCATCTCCTTGCGCAGCCGCCGGAGGAGCGGACCACGGCGGCACTCGCCTCTTGGTTCTATTCTCGAACGGGAGTGCACTACGCGGAATCGTCGCTGAAGCGCCTGCTTTGGCGCCTCGGGTGCGACTTCGCGTCATCTGCGTCTCCGGGCGGCCTATGGGGTGGCCAGCGGGCGCTCGCTGACGCATCTGTGACGTCGGCAGCTCCTTCTCGATCTGATATGCCTCCGAGCCCGCTCGGGGATGCAACTGGTGCTTCGGTTACGACCCGTAGAACAACTGTGCCTCCAACGACCATTCCCGATTGGCTCACAGCGGGACGGCAACGCCGCATCCTAGAGCTAGTTCGCACTCGGGTCGCCCCACGCCACATCGGGCCCATGACAGTTGACACTGTACTCGACCAACTTCGCAGCATGGCTCTGGCGATGAACGAACTGGGGGCGACGAAGGAGGATCTTCTTGCGCTTCTCCCGCTCATCGGCGTTGCCCACGATCCCGATTCGGGCGCCCTCTGCGTGATTGGAACTGACGGCCCGTGAGGTGAGAGTAGATGCCCCTACTTCCCCGTGATCTCCCTGCGCGTCTCCGATACGATGGGTATGTGGGCATCGGCCACGAGCCCCAATGCGGTGTCCTGCAGCTTCACGTGATGAGCGTGCAGAAAATCGAGCGCTACATCCCCGGGGCTGACGAGGTGCTTATCAGCATCCGCTCACACGGGGCAGTAGCCGCCCGCGTTCCGGACGGTTGGGTAGACATCCTCTTTCTTGCGTTCGACGATACCGGCGCGCTCGCCGCACCTGTCTCGGCAGCGCGAGGGATGACCCCCTCCGACGCCACCGCAGTCCTTCGTTTCGTCCGCCGCAACCGCCAACGTCGACGCTTGGTCATCCAGTGCGAGGCTGGTGTATCGAGATCTCGCTCTCTCGCGAGCGCCGTCGCGCAGGTCCTCCAGCTGCCATACCGCTGGACCGTTCTGAACGACGGCGTGTTCGACTTGGTCTGCCGCGAAGCGGCGCTTGCCCCGCCGAGATAGGTGGCGCGCGTGGTTACGCCGCCTGATCGCTGGCGTCCGCCGGAGGCAGCGTCAAGGAGCGTCCGGAAAGCAGTTCAAGCGCGAGTTCTCGCGCGTGCGCCAGTGCTCGAGCGTGCAACCGCCGAGCGGCATGGGTCGACAGCCCCACGCGCTCTGCCACGTGCATCCAGGAACGGCCGCCGGCGCTGGCGCGCAGCTCCAGCACGCGTCGCTCGTCGCGCGGCAGCGCGCGCAGCACGGCGGAGAGTCGCGCTTCGCTGTCCCGCGGAGATGTCGGCAGCGGCAAGGTAGACTCGCTCCGCGTGGGCACCGATATCGCCGCCGGCGGGGCGGCGAGCGGGTCCCCGGCGATGGCGTCGTCGATGCGGCGATCCAGCCAGCGCCGGAAATCGTTGATCCGGTTGGCGCGGCACGATGCAAGTGCCGGGAGCACGAGACTTACAGCGCGCTCTGCGCGCTCTCGCACATGCGCAGCGTAGGCGTCAGGCGAGTCGAACTGCTCGCGGTCAATCGTGGACCCGACGCGCTGAACAGTCTGAAGGTGGATCTGTTCGTGCAGGCGACGCAGTGCCTCACGCGACGTGGAGCATGGTGCACCGCGAGACAACAGAAACAGGCCGAACGCACCGGCGCCATTGTTGACCATCAGCGCAACCGTGGACACCGCGTAACTCGGAATCGCAACTGCTTCGGTAGAACTTGCCATGTGAACTCCTGATGGAAAGAAAACGTCGCCAGCCGTTGTGGCTGACAGTCCAGCTTCTGGCGCCCGCTCGGGGGGCGCCTACGCCGCCCGCTCCTGCGGATCCTCCTGGAGTTGGGGATGGGGGGCGTCGGCGGACGCCGCGAGCGCCTGCCCCCGGGGCCCGAACACGCGCACCTCACTGGTGATCGCGGTCGGTGGGTGCGCTGCCTCTGCGAGCCGGAGGCCGGTGGCGCGTAGCGTTCGGGCCGACGGGAGCAGTCGGCTTTCCATCGAGCCCACGAATGAGTTGTATGACTCGACGGAGCGAGTGAGCGAGGTCCCCAGCGCGGTGGTGTGGCGCAACAACTGTCCGAGTCGCTCGTACAGCTGCGTGCCCGCTTGCACGATCTC
>JALOPS010000151.1 GCA_025453745.1 Gemmatimonadaceae bacterium | reverse complement strand
AGACCGGCGGTGAACGCATTGCGGCGCATCACGTCGGTGGTCCACTGATCGAGGTCGCGCAGCACGGCGGTGCCGATGAGGCCGACCTGACTGTTGCCGCCGCGCAGATCCTGCATCACACGACCGACGACGAAGTTGGTCTGCGGCTCGATGGTACGTCCTTCGGTGCCGGTCTCGCGACGCGTCAGCGCACTCAAGAGCCCCACCGACGTGCCGTGCGACGTGCGGCCGGTGAGCTTGGACGCGCCAAGGATCGTCGTGAACTGCGGAGACGTCGCGTCACCGAAGCTGCCCGCCAGCGTCGGGCTGCGCCCGATGCGACGGGAATAGAAGAGCCCCGTGCAGTCGCCGTCGTTGCAGTCGGTGTCGAAGCGGAAGATGCCGCTCCCTTCAATGAAGAACGGGCGCCGCTCGGTGAAAAACTGCTCGAACGCCGTGAGGTTGAGCACCGCCGGGTCGGCCTCCACCTGGCCGAAATCGGGATTGACCGTCGCGTCGAGTGTGAGGTTGGAGCCCAGCCCGTACTTGAGGTCGAGCCCTGCGGCGTGCTGCTGTACGCGATTGAAGCCGCCCGCGGTGGCCGCGCGAGACACATTGCGCTCCACCAGATACGGGAGCACCTCGAGGCGACGCGGCGTCGGCACGTTGTCGATGCCGTCGATGCTGCCGAACTGCGACGCCAAGCCGACCTTCGAGCGACGCAAGAGGGGCCAGCTCGACGTTTCGCCCTTGCGCTGCACGGCGCGCATGATCATCACGCCAAAGGTGTGCTGTGCGCTCGGCGGGAAGCGGAGCTGATTGAACGGAATGCGGAACTCCGCCGTCCACCCCAGCGAGTCGATCTGCGCACGACCGTCCCACACGCCGTCCCAGGTGATGTCCTCGTCGCCATCGTTGGTGATCGCGAGATCGCGCTGCACACTCGCCGGGTTGAGCATGAACGCCCATCCCGTGCGCTTGTCGTGGTAGGAATCCACCATCACGCGAATCCAGTCCGACGGTGTGCGGATATCGCGCCGCCCCAGCATGCCGACCACGCTGTCCGGTCGTGGATCGAATGCGCGCACGAATACGTAGAGATTGCGGTCGTCGTACGCGATGCGAGCTTCGGTCCGAAAGCTCGGATCGCCATCTTCCGTGGGATCGGTGACGCGGAAGTGCGTGATCCGCATGGCGTTCATCCAGACCGCGTCGGCATCGCGGCCATCAATGGAGACGGCGCCGCTCGTGCGCGCGGCAGGCGCGAAGCCCGCGCGCATGCGCTCGACCGCATTGGCCGAATCCGGCACCGCATCGTCACGTGCTGCCAGCAGGACTGGGGGCGCGACGCGTGGCTGCAGCGCGGCTTGCGCGTGCACGCGGGGAACCAGTGCACACCCCGTGAACGCGATAGCGCGTACGATGCGGGCGGGCGAGAAGGTCGGCACGAGTCAGATGGCTGTGCGGCACGCCATGCGTCATCCCCAGTGGACGCATCACGGCACCGGCGTCGGTGTCGAGCCCGTACGGCTCGATGCATCGACACGTTTCGGCAGCAGAGGGTTTGTAGGCCCGAGCGGGACGGTGACGAGTGCCGGGGTTTCACAAGGCGTGCGTGCGCAGGTGACACGTACGTGGCGCGCGTCGGGGCGCGTGTGGGGCGCGGAGTCGGTCGCGCGTTCACGCGCTGGTCGGGACTATCGCTCCTCGAACAGTGCGTCGCGCGTCGCAGCCCACGCGGCACCCAGCGCCCGTTCCAACCGACGGGCAGTGCTCACCGCTTCCCGTGCCGCGGTGCCGGCCATCGTTCCCGCCACCGAGGCCATCGCATCCGGCGGCAAGTTCCACACCGACTCGCCCAGCGCGCGCGCGATCTCGGGATAGAGGCGCATCACCACGCGTGTGGCCACACCGATCGAGTTGAAGTGCCGATCGTATCGCGCACCCACCCCCTCGATGAGCGCTGCGGTGCGCGCGAAGTACACGAGCGCTGGCGGCAGCGTGATCGGCCAGTTGAACAGCTCGCGCATCACTTCGTCAGCCACCAACCGCGCACGCTCGTCGCTGGGCAGCGGCGAGAAGCCGATCTGGAGCAGCGTCTGGGCCAGTGGGGCGAACTGTGCGGGCGAGGTCCCCGGCACGAGCATCTCGAGCGACTCGAACCCCTGGGCGATCGCCAGCGGGTCACGCCGAATGGACGCGACGATCGTGCGCAGCAGTTGCCGTCGCGTGGCCAGCGACACATCGCTGACCATGCCGAAGTCGAGAAAGACGAGCGCTCCGTCCGGCGCCAGCCAGAGGTTGCCGGGATGCGGATCGGCGTGGAAGCGGCCATCGATCAGCATCATCCGGATGTAGGACGCGATGAGCTGCTCGACGAGCGCGTCCAACTGGCCGGGGCGAAGTCGACTGGCGTCGAGCTGATCGATGCGCTGCCCCTCGACGCGCGCGAGGACGAGTACGTCGATCCCCGTGAATCCGTCGATGACCTCGGGAATGCGGATGCGCGGCTCGTGCGCAAAGCGCGCACGGATCGTGGCGGTTGCCACGGCCTCCCGCCGGAAGTCGAGCTCATCGCGCACGTGATGTTCGAACTGATCGAGCACCACGAGGTACCCCTTCACATGCGGGTGCGGAAAGCGACCGTACACCCAGCCGACAATGGCGCGCAGGATCGCCAGATCGAGAGCGATGACGCCGGCAATGCCGGGGCGCAACAGCTTGATCACCACATCACGTGAGCCGGTGGCCGTCGCCAGCCGCGCGGCGTGCACCTGGCCCAAGGACCCGGCCGCCAGCGGTGTGCGATCGATCGGTGACAGTGCGGCCCGCTGCTCGGGCGTGAGTGACCGACGCAGCGTCGACTCGATCGCGCTCCACGGCACCGCCGGCACGCGATCGAGCAGCGTCGCCAGGCGATCGACATAGACGCCGGGGATGAGATCGGCGCGCGCGGCCGCCATCTGCGCGAGTTTGACGTACGTGGGGCCGAGCGTCGCGAGTGTGGCGACGAGGCGATCGGCGCGGCGCGCATGAAAGTCCGCTGAGCGGGGCAGCGGCGCGCCGCGCACGACCCACCGACGCGAATCGCGCAGCACCGACAGCACGAGGGGCAACGCGTGCCAGAGCACGACCACGGCGCGACGCAGGAGCGCCACCCGGCCGACCGACGGCAGGGGCGGCGCGTCGGGAAGCAGTGCACCCGGTGTGGCGGGGAGCGCGCGGAGCGCGTCGGCAGGCGTCGCAATCATTGCGCCTGCAAGATGGCAGGGGCGGGAAGGTCGCCCGTGTGCCTATCGGTCCTACACCAGCGCGAGCGGCCCCAGCGACTCGCGCAACGCGCGCAGCGCGAGACGGCAGCGCGTCTTCACGGTGCCGAGCGGGACGTGATCGCGCGCAGCGATCTCGCTCTGCGAGAGCCCGGCGAAGTACGCGAGTTCAATCACGCGCCGTTGCGCCTCCGGCAACGCCGCGAGTGCGCGCAGCACCAGCGTGCGGCGTTCGGCCGTCTCGGGGCCCAGGTCGCCCTGCCAGTCGTGCACCGCCGAGATCCGTTCATCGAGTTGGTCATCGCCATCGAGCGAGACCGTACGTGCGCTCTCGCGCTTGCGTGTCCGGAGCAGGTCGAGCGCGCGTGATCGCGTGATCGTCAGCAGCCAGCTCGCGACCGTGCCGCGACCGCGATCGAATTGCCCGGCCGTGCGCCATGCCTGCCAGAACGTGGCTTCGATTACTTCGTCGGCGTCGTTGTGATCACCGACCAACTGCATGGCCAGCGCGTGGCAGCGCTCCGCGTACCGATCGTACAGGGCGGCCAGTGCGCGCTCGTCGCCGGCGGTCACGCGCGCGAGCAGCGCGGTGGCGGCATCATCGCCGTCCGCGAGATCGATCGACGAGGGCACGACGCGCGCGCGCATCGCTCAGGTGAAGTGGCGCCGGAGCACGAGAATCGTGCTGCCGGTGGCAGTCGTGGTCTGGTCGTGAGCCGAGCCGGCGCGCGCGCGTTGATAGTCGCCGGGCTCGAGGAGTTCGCCGTGCGACTGGCACGTGCCCTCCAGGCAGAGCAGCTCTTCCGTCTCCGGGTGCTCGTGCTCGTCGAGCGCACCGTTCGCCCGCACGGTGAGCACCGCCACATCGGGACGCGGGGCCCGGTGCAGGAAGAGCGGCTTCGCGGTGACGTCCGCGTTGAGTGCGATGGCCGGTGTCAGCTCCGCGCGCACCACCTGCACCCCGGGCGGTCCCTCGATGGCGCCAAAGGAGACGGCCACGAGCACGGCGGCCGGACTCTCGGCCTTCAACTGCACGCGTGCGGCATGCACCCCAACGGCGTCGCCGGTGACAAGGGCGTGGGAGACGCCGGCCTCTTCGGCGACGATCGTGCCCTCGATCACCACAAAGACCACGTCATCGCCCGGCGTGGCTTCGACCGTGGTCGTCGCACCAGCGTCCAGGCGCCAGATCGCCGTGCTGCCGCGCTCCTGCGCGTCGAGAAAGACGAGCTTCCGGCTGACTCCATCAGCGACCCGAAACCACATACCGTCGGCACGGCGCAACGTGGCCACCGCCGTGGCGCGGGCCCGGGCCAGCAGGCGCTCCAGCAGCCCGTCGCCCGGCGCGGCCGGGGGGAGCGCCCACGCGAGCACGCTCGCCATCTCGGCGTCCGACTCATCGTCGCCGGTGGCCCCTCCGTCATCGGGGGGTGGGGGCAGGTCGGAGGGGATCAAGGACACGGGAGGTCGGGAGGGAATCCGGCGCCACGGTGCGTCGGGGTTGGCCGGTTGATCCTCTACGAAACAAATGGTCGGCATGGATCTCCGCGAGCCCGCAGATGCGCCGCCGGGGGTTCTGTCTCCCCGGTGGCAGACGCCATGTTGCCGGTCCATGCACGAGCCACTCCGGGTGTACCACCGTTCCGCGCGGGAGCGCTGCGTGCGCGTGGGGTGGTCCGCCCTGTGGGCCGTTGCTGGCGCGGCGTCGTTGGCGACCGCACAGCCTGCGACGGACTCCCTGGCCACCGCTCCGCGGCGCTGCCGCGCGGGCACCGCGGTGGTCGAGCGGTTGCAGGTGGCGGGCAATCAGGCCATTGCCAGCGACGTCTTGCTGGCGGCGATCGCCACGGTGCCGAGTCCGCGCCCGCGTCGATGGGGCCTCGTGCCGCAGCGCCCGACGGCCTGCGCCGACACCAGCGAGCTCGCGCGCGATGCGCTGCGCATCAGCGTGCTGTATCGCGAACGCGGCTATCTGCTGGCGACGACGCTGGTCGAACGTCGCGGCACTGCGGCGCTGACCGCACGCTTCCTGGTCAGCGAGGGGCCGCTCTTCAGGGTAGGCGCGATCGACCTGCCGGGGGTCCCGCCCGGTCCGTACGCCGAGCCGCTGCTCGCGCTCTTCGAACGCCCACTGGACCGTGCGGCGATCGCCGTGGCGATGGACAGCACACAACAGCGGTTACTCGATGCCGGATACGCCCGTGCGCGGATTCCGCGTCGCGAGATCGTCGTGGACACGCTCAAGGGCACCGGCCGCGTGATCGCGACCTTCGAACCCGGAAGCCAGCAGCGGATCGGCGCGGTCACGCTCGCGTTCACGCCGGGACCGGAGGGGCGCGTCCTTCGCGATGCCTACGTTCGCGATCTGATTCGTTTGCGGCCGGGGGCGGTGTTGCGCGCACGCGACCTCGTGCAGGCGCAGCGCGATCTCTATTCGCTCGATGCGTATCGGCTCGTGCTCATCGACACCGCGCACGCTGCAGTGGGCAGCGACTCGACCATCGATCTCACCGTGCGGCTCGCGGAGACTCGTGCGCATCTGGTGCGCAGCGGCATCGGGTGGGCCACGCAGGAGTGCGGACGGGCGCAATTGCGCTACGTCGACCGCGCGCTCTTCGGGCGGCCGCTGCGCTTCGAAGTCAATACGCGACTCGGCCTCCTCGGCGCGGGCGATCCGGTGGGTCAGGCGCGCGAACTCTGCGCGCCGGTCGTGCGGCGCGATACCACCTTCAGCACGCAACTCAACTACTACGTGGGTGCCACCGTGCAGGCCCCGCGGACGTCGCGTTCACGGTTGGCACCGGCCGTCACGCTCTATCGCGAACGACGTTCGGAGATCAACGCGTTCATCCGCAATACGGACGTCGGGTCGCTCGTCGAGCTCTCGCTGATCAATCGTCGCTGGCCGGTCACCTTCGGCTACTCCATCGAGAGCGGGAGCACCCTGAGCGAACCAGCCGTGCAGTGCGCGCGCTTCGGCATCTGCGAACTCACCGACGTGCTGTTCTCGATCCTGGGGAATGCGGTGCAGGTGGCGAGCACGTCATTGCTGGCCGACCGGACCGATCGACCGCTCGACCCGACGCGCGGGCTCCGCGGGCGCCTCGACATGCGAGCCGGGTCCACCTTCAATATCGGGGGCGCGGCGGGCGAAGCCCTCGACATCCCGGCCGTGCCCTTCTCGAAGATGACTGGCGAGCTGGCCTCGTTCTGGGCGCTTACCCGACGACTCACCGCGGCGGCGCGCGTGCAACTCTCCGGTGTGGCGATCGGTCAGACCGATGCGCTCGGGGGAAGCCGCTTTCTGCCGCAGCAGGAACGGCTGTTCACCGGTGGACAGAACTCGGTGCGCGGCTATCTGCAGAACCAGCTCGGCCCCCTCGTGTACCTCGTGGATACGATTCGCACGGAGCGCATCGACGGCGTCGATGTCGTCTCCGCAGCGCCCAACGCGCGCGTCACACGCGTCGCACCGCGCGGCGGCACCGCCCTCTTCATCGGCAATCTCGAGTTGCGTCGTCGCTTCAGCATCGCACAGGCGCCGTTGCAGTGGGTGGCGTTTCTCGACGCCGGGACGCTCTGGGAGCGCGCGGCCGATCGCGTGCGCTGGAGCGACGTGCGCGTGACGCCCGGCATGGGTGTGCGCATCGAGACACCGCTCGGCCCCTTTCGCCTCGACGCGGGGTACAACCCGTATCCCGCGCGCGCCGGGCGAGCGTACTTCGTCGAGCGCACCCCGGTCCTCGGCAGCGGCGTGCGACGTGTGCTCTGTGCGAGCCCGGGCAACCGCATCGATGTGAGCGGCGGCGATCCCTTCGTGGACCCGGATGCGTGTCCCGAGAGCTACCGGCCCCCGGTCGGTCGCGGGCGACTCTCGCGCTTCGCGTTCCACTTCTCGATCGGCCAGGCGTTCTGACCCGATGATCCGTCTCCTCAAGGTGGCAGCGGTGCTGGTCGCGGTGCTCATGGGCGCCGCGCTCATCGTGCCATCGCTGGTGCTGCGCACCGACGGGGGGCGTGGCTGGGCCCGCGGTGTGGCGGAGCGACAGCTCAATACCATCCTCGGTGGGCGCGGTCGCATCGGGATCGGCAGCATCACGGCGCTCTCCACATCGTCCGCCACGTTGCGCGACATCACGCTGCACGACCGGTGGGGGGGGCGCATCGCACGGATCGGCGAAACACAGCTGCGCTTCCACCCCGGCGCGCTCACGCGCAAGGTGGTGCACTTCCGCGCCATCGACGTGCGCGACGTCGAGCTCGACGTGATCCAGCGCCTCGATTCGGTGTTCAACGTGGTGTCGCTGCTCCCCGACACGAGCGCGCCTCGGCGTGGCCCGCCGGGATGGGGCGATGACGTGCGCGCGGACTCCGTGCGCATCAGCAATGGACGTATGCAGGTGCAGGTGCTCTGGGCGCCGCACCGCACCTTCGTGGGGCAGGAGCGCGACTCCATCACCGCGCTCTACCGTACGTTCCATGATGTGCGCGACACCGCGGGCCGCCTCGTGGTGACGCGGCGCTTCACGTCGATGAACGGTACGCTCACCGACGCGCACTTCACGCGACCCGAGGGCGGCGGCGTGGTCCGCCTCGCGTCGCTTGCGACGGTCATGAGTGACCCCGCGCTTCCCGTGCGCGATGCGCAGGGCACGCTCGAGTGGTCACCGGCCAGGCAGTTGCGCATCGACCTGCCGCGCGTGGTGCTCCGCGAGACGCGCGGCGCGGTGCGTGGCACCGTGGGCTGGAAGGACCCCGGCCCCGTGCGCTACGACCTCGACGTGCCGGCCGACTCCGTCGCGTTGGCCGACATCAATTGGGTGTGGCCGGCGCTCCCCGTCACCGGCGGCGGACGCACGCGGCTGACCATCCGCTCGGCGGACGATGCAGATATCGTCGACTACGCCCTCGACAGTCTCGCCATGGTCGCCGAGGGGAGCGACGTGCGCGGGCAGGTCACGGTCCGCGTGACGCCGCGCACGATCGAGCTCTCGCGCATGCATCTGGCGTTTGCCCCGCTCTCGGCTCGCGTGATTCGTCGCGTGATGGAGGGCGAGCTTCCCGAGCCACTGCGTGGCGATGTGCGTGGCTCGGTGCATGCCAACGCTGGTGGTCCGCTGGCCGCGGTGCGCATCGACAGTGCGCGCCTCACCTATCGTGAGCAGGGCGGCGCCACCGCACGGCTGGCGTTCGATGGCGTGGTCGGGAGTGGCGCGTCGACGATCCTTCGCAACGTGCGCGTGCGCGAGTTCGTGCTCCCGCTCGGCATCGCGCGCCCGCTGGTTGCCGAGTGGCCGGCCGGACTCGACGGCACGCTCACCGCCAGGGGCGTGGTGTCCGGAGATCTCACGCGCGGATCAGTGGATGCGAGCGGACTCACGATCGGCTTGACCGGTGCCAATGGCCGCGCGGTCTCGCTTACCGGTCGCGTCAGTGGGACCGGATTGCTCACCGATGCCGGGCGATTCGATCTGTCGATTGCCAGTACTGCGCTCGACCCGCGCGCGCTGGGCGCACTGGGTGACTCGCTGCCGATCGCCGGACCGATTGCCGTGCAGCTTGCCGCACGCGGCACGGTGCAACGATTCACCGTCGATGCCGCGCTGCGGCCGCCGTCCGATACCGCTGGCATCCGTGTGGTCGGTACGGTGGCGCGCACCACGGCGCGCGCGGCGTTCGACGGGAGCGTCGCGCTCAACGGGCTGGATGTTCGCGCACTGACGCAGCGCGACGCGCTGCCGCGCACGCGGCTGAGCGGCAGTGTGACCGTCGCGGCCAGTGCGACGCGCGACGCACGTCGCGCCACCCCGTGGCAGCTTGTCGATGGAGCCGTACGCGGACGTATCGCGCAGCCCGATGGAGAGGGTTTGCTCGAGGCGACGCTGACCGCCGACGTGTCGCTCGATGCCACCGCGCTCTCGGTGCGACACGCGGAGCTCGTCTCACCCAGTGCGCGCGCGAGCCTGCTTGGTGTGTTGCGGCGCGACTCGGTTGGTGCGCCGCCGGACTGGCGGCCATTGATCGTGACCGCCGAGGGCGACAGCGTCGTCGGCGATTCGCTGCACGCCGCCGTGCGCGTGGACTCGCTGCACGCGTTCGTCGGCGATCTCCGTCGCCTTGCGCGCGCGCTCCCCGAGGGCGACTCGCTGCGCGCCCAGATCGACGCGCTGCCGGACTCGATCGGCGGGGAGGTTTACGCCACCGCGCACGTCACGGGATCGGTCGCGACACCGCGCGCCCTGCTCGACGTCGATGCGCGACGGATGGCGATCGGGCCCATCACCGTGGGCGATGCATCGGTGCGTGCGGATGGGCGCTGGCCGCTCGACGGCACGCTCCGCGCGACCGCGCACGATATCGCCGGTGCCGCGCTCGGCTTGACTACTGTCACGCTCACGGCGGATTCCGTCCGCACGGACGGCGCGCGGCTC